>QIAJ01000091.1 GCA_003225495.1 Acidobacteriota bacterium | reverse complement strand
GTCTCAATTCTCGCTATGGCCACACGGGGATGAAGCCCCGTGTCCACAGGTGGCTGACGCGGCACTAAAAGCATGAGTCGAACCGTCCAGAGTCGTTATTTGGGGCGGGACAACCAAAACCAGACTATAAGTTCGCGCCGAAGGCTAGCAGACGGCCATCGCAATCCTTCACTACAAACTCACGCGAGTGCCATGGCATGTTGGCAAGTCCGCGCATGAATTCGACGCCTCGAGCTGCATACTCGGCATAGAGCGCGTCCGCATCTTCGACGAATACATACGCGTCGAGCAGTTCGTCCGAATATTTGTCGGGGTTGGCTGTGGGAGGTTCGGCACAGCGGAAGTGAATCGCCTGCTGGTCGCGCGCAAGGATGGCATAAACCGGCGGGTCCTGCCACGTGCCCAAACACTTGAAGCCAAGCTTAGCTTCGTAATAGGCAAGGGTGCCGGGAATGTCCATGGTGAAGAATAGAGGCACGATCTGACGAATCATCGGGCAAGTCTACTCTAGAAACTTGCGGCCGCCGACCGCGGGTCAGCAGCTGTTTTTTCCTCCCGGTCGCGAGAACAGCGTTCCGGCAGCTCGTGGAAGAGGGGCCTTTCAGGGCCACATAAGTCCGTTGAAGGATCAGGGCTTCAGCCCCGGCCGAACTAATCCCGAACCACAACCTCTCGCCGAGACGTAACCCTATTCGCATCCACGTTCACTTCACGCTGGATAATCATCTCAATTGACGTCCCCGGCTCCAGCCTCACATCGCTTCCGCGCGAGATCATCGCAATCGCCAGCCCAGCCAAGCCTCCCGCCGCCGCTCCGATGCCCGCACCTTTGCCGCCAGCGCTCAGTCCTCCAATGACCGCACCGGTGGAGGCCGTGCTCGCGACTGTTCCAATGTCTTTTCCCTTGTCGCTATCCTGCCGAATAGTCCCTTCCGAGCCCTTGATTGATGTCTTTTCCGCTCCCGGAACATTGTCCAGCGACCCGGGCAGCATTACCGTGTACCCGCTGGGATAAATCATCGATGTGAAGTGCATGAGCAATTCCGCCCGCCCTTTGATCCTTCCCGGACGTTGCACCCGGCTGATCTTCCCCTGCACATACGTTCCGGCCGGAATCACGATCCGGTCTTCCACCACGAAGGGAAACGTAGTCTCGCAATAAACCGGGTCGCCTTCCTTCGCGTTACGCGTAGAGATCGCTTGCTTCAACGCCAGCGGCACCTTGGTTCCGGAAGGAATGACCAGCGTCGTCGAAGACACAGGCCGAGCGCTAACCGCCGGACTCGAAGCTGCGGTCGCAGGACTCGACTGAGGAGTCGATGGTTGCGTGGCCGGCAATTCCACATTTGGCGATTGCGCGGACGAACCAGCCGGAGCCTGCGCCACCGCGCACCCCGCCATTAAGAGGGCTCCTATTACACGGGTCCACATGGGAATTCACCTCGTTGGGATGATTCGAAATCAGGCCTGTAAACTCTGATGCAGTCACCCGAAGGGCAAGTTATCCGGAATCAAGGGTCAACGGCAGGATCGCCCGTCACGAATCACCCTTAAGCACCGCGTCTATGCGCGTCGTCGCTCTTCATTCTCCCGCAGATTTCCCATGAATTGCGACTGCAGTTTCTGCGCGCAGCCTTCTCCGCAAACCGGAAGCGCCCCTTCTTTAGCGATGAGGGTCTCGTCCCACGGCGACAAATGCAAAACGGGAGCTTCGTACTCGCCAAAAGACGACCACATGACCCACCAGCGATTGTTGACGCCCTTGACCAAACCGCAATTCGGCCCCGCACAACGGTGAAATGGATTTGGAGTAAAAGGTTCGGAATCAGCCATGGCTCAAAACCTGAAGCGCCATTGTATCCGAGGAATGTTGTGCGAGCTACGCTTTGATTTTTCCTGTTTTCAGCTGGCCTCCGGTCAGCCAAAGCGCTACTTATACAGCAGATATTTCTCCCGCATCGCGATAAATGTCCCCAGCCGCTCTTCCCACTCCTCCGAAATCCGTCTCGGATCCTGCCCCGCGACGATCGCATCGAACGTCGCCTGATTCACCAGCAGTTCAGTCATCCGGTCCATCTTGAAGTCATTCGCATAGAGCTTGTGCAGCGCGGACGCCAGTTCCACTCCCAATTCCGGCGCGTCGAAAGTATTCCGATCCTGCACTAGGATGTTCACGCCCTCGCAATTCTGCCCCGCAAAATTACTGGATGCTGGAGTAAACGTCACCGGCACAAAGCGCACGCTCGGAATGCTGCGCTGATTCAAGTAAGCCGCCAGATCTTTCCCCTTTATCCACGGAGCACCCAACACTTCAAACGGCGTATCTGTTCCCCGCCCCACCGAAACATTCGTGCCCTCGATGAGCGCTACTCCCGGATAGAGCGTCGCCTCCGTCAAACTCCGCATGTTCGGGGATGGGTTGATCCACTGCAGCCCAGTCGAGTCGAACCAGTCCCCGCGCTGCCAGCCCTGCGCCGGCACGATCGTCAAACGAGCCCCGATGCCACGCTCCACATTGAACATCTTTGCCAGTTCGCCGAGCGTCATGCCATGCCGCACTGGCACCGGGAAATAATTGTTGTAATTCTCCCGCCCCACGTCTGAGACCGGACCTTGCACAAACGATCCGGTAATGGGATTCGGCCGGTCCAGCACAATGATTTCAATCTCCGCCTTGGCCGCGGCTTCGAGAAAATAGCCGACCGTCGTCTCGTACGTGTAATACCGGACGCCTACGTCCTGCAGATCGATCACCACCGCATCCAACTTTTTCAGATCGTCCACCGCCGGACGCCTCGCCGCATCAGTCGCACCATACACGCTCAACACGGTGATGCCTGTCAAAGCATCCTTGGTATTCCCGACGTCCGTAGTGTCGAGCGCCCCAGTCACGCCATGCTCCGGACTGAAAATCGTGTCCAGCGAAATTCCTGGCACATGGGAAAGCACGTCGAGCGTCCGCCTCCCCTCCGAGTCCATTCCGGTCTGATTCGTCAACAGCGCGATCTTTCTGGGTGTTGCTTCATTCGGCTTCAGCGCAGCAAAATTACTCTCCTCGAGCACATCGATCCCGTTTTTGACGGCCCCATTCCGGACCGCCAGCTTGCGCGCCGCGCTCTGCATCTCGTTGTAACCCGTCGTTGTCGAGATCCGCAGTTTCTCGGCCTCGCTCGGATGCAGTGCCAACTCCGCCGCCACCGCTGTCGCGACCTTCGTGCGTAGCGAGACCGCGCTTCCCTTCTCTTTCATGTGTACGGAATTCGTCATCAGCACAATGTAAGTCTTCGTCGCCGGATCGATCCACAGCGACACGCCCGTATATCCGGTGTGCCCGAAGGATCCTACCGGCAGCAACTCGCCCCGATTCGTCGAAAACGGAGAATCAATATCCCACCCAAATCCGCGCACCGCCGTTCCCGTCGCCGGCTGCTGCGGCGAAATCATCTTCGTGACCGTCGGCGGCGTCAACACTCCACGTCCTCCATCCAGCAGCGCCTGCGCAAATTTCGCAAGATCGTCGGCCGTCGAAAACACTCCCGCGTGTCCGGCGACTCCACCCATGCGGCGTGCCGTCGGATCATGTGCGACCCCACGCAGCATGTGATGATTTTCATCTTCTTCAGTAGGCGCGATTCGTGGAACCCACGCCCGCGGCGGCAAATACCGTGTCTGATTCATCTTCAGCGGATTAAAAATATGCTTCAGTGCGTAAACGTCCAGCGATTCCCCGGACAGCCGTTCCACCAGCGCTCCCAGCACCTCGAAATTTATGTCGCTGTAAACGAACCGCGATCCTGGCGGCCATTCCGGCGCCTCCTCAAACGCCATCCGATACGCCGCCTCCTTTCCCAAGAAAGGCTTTGATAAATCCAGATCCGGCGCCAGCCCGGAGTAATGAATCAGCAATTGCCGGATCGTAATATCCTGCTTCCCACTCTGTGCGAACTCCGGAATGTACTTCCCCACCGGATCAGCCAGCCGGAACTTCCCACGCTCCCACAACTGCATCACCGCGATGGTCGTCGAGATCACCTTCGTCAGCGACGCGCAATCAAACACCGTCGCAGCCGTCATCGCCTCTCTACGCGGCTCAATCGCCCTGCTCCCATAAGCCTTGCGAAAGATCACATGACCGTCGTGCCCGACAATCATCACCGCACCTGGAATCTGCTTTTGCCCGATCGCATCATTAATAATGGAGTCGAGAACTCCCAGCCGGGGATTCCGCTGAGCCTGCGCGAAAGTCAACGCGGACGAAAGCAGTACGCAGATCAGAAGAATTCTTGAGGGATTGTTCACTCTGCTGTGACTCTACACGACGCCCAAGACGCCCCTCAAGCAATTGCAGCCCGATTGCGCCCCTGTAGTAACTCCTGATGCACCAATGTTTGCCTCGACCCGCCGCCTTTGCTATAACCCGATCAGTCCTTCCGAGTGGCTCATTTGACCGCGCCTCAAAATTCGCATCCCGGATTCTCTTTCCTCGTACGCAACCTCGCCCACGCCTTCCCGGCCTGCGCCCTCGCCGTCACTTTGCGCGGAGAGCTCATCGCCCACCACGCCTTCGGCCAGTTCACCTATGACCCATCATCATCGCCCGTCGCCGCCGACAGCATCTTCGATCTGGCATCGATCACCAAAGCAGTCGCCACTACGACTGCAGCAATGATCCTCTACGAGCGCGGCCTGCTCGATCTCGATGCGCCCGTCACCGCCATCATTCCCGAGTTTGCGACCGCCGACCCGCGTCGTCGCAACGTGACGTTGCGCATGCTTCTGACCCCTGCTTCCGGCTTGCCCGCTTACAAGAAATTGTTCCTCAGCTCGAAGACGCGCGAAGAAGTCCTCGCCGCCGCCTTCACCACCGATCTCGCTGCCGATCCCGGCACGCGCGCCGAATACAGCGACATCGGCTTCATCGTCCTGGGCAATGCTCTCGAGCGCCTCGCCGACGAACCACTCGACACCTTCTGCCAGCGTGAAATCTTCGGCCCGCTAGGCATGTCCCACACCACATTCAATCCACCGAAATCCTGGCAAGATAAAATCGTCCCCACCGCCGACGAATCCGGAATCGATGAATGTGGGGCTGGCGCCCCCGCCCGCGAATCGCTGACTCCGCCAAGCCAGACAAATTGTCGCGGCAGAATAATCCAGGGCGAAGTCCAGGACGAAAATGCCAGCATTCTCGGCGGCGTAGCCGGACACGCCGGCCTCTTCGCCCCCGCAGAAGACATCGCCATCTTCGCCCACACATTGCTCAATGGCGGACGCCCCATCCTCCGCACCGAAACCATCAACCTCTTCACCCGCCGGGAATCCAGCCCTGAAGGCACCTCGCGCGCACTCGGCTGGGACACGTCCTCCGTCCCTTCACAATCCGGACGATATTTCGGCCCGCGCAGCTACGGCCACCTCGGCTATACCGGCACATCTTTGTGGATTGATCCCGATCGTCAACTTTCAATCACGTTTCTCACTAACCGCACTTGGCCTGATTGCCAGAACCAGTCCATCAAACAAGTACGCCCCGCATTCCACGACGCAGTGATTGAAGCGCTCCAATCCAACGGACTCATCCCATGAAAATACCGATCACTTCTAAAGGCTGTCATCCTGAGCGAAGCGAGAACATCCGCGAAGGGGAGGTTCTCGCGGAGTCGAAGGACGCCCGCGAAGTTCGCAGCATCCCCATCGCGTCAGGGAATTCTCCCTGTGCTCATGTGGGGGAGATCCTCCACTGTGTTGCGGAAACTGACTTCGTCTCGGAGTTCCCCAGACTCAGCAACTGCTTCCCTTCGCGAGCACGTAACTCCGCAGGAGGTGACACCTTTACCAGTTTGCAGACCCCCTATGCGGAGCCACTCGCGTGAAGCGCTCCCCCGACCTGAGCCGACTCACTACAGAAAAGTCCAACTCCTCCTCCGCCGATCTCGATCGCAAATCATCCCTCGAAATCGCCCGCATCATCAATGCTGAAGACGCCAAAGTCGCTCCCGCAGTCCAGCGCGCGCTGCCTCAAATCGCGCAAGCCATCGACCTGATCACCGCCGCGCTCTCCCACGGCGGACGCCTCATCTACGTAGGCACCGGCACCAGTGGACGCATCGGCGCACTCGACGCCAGCGAAATTCCTTCGACCTTCGATACCAGTCCGCGCATGGTGCAGTTCATCATCGCCGGCGGCTCCAAAGCGCTAGCAACCGCCACCGAAGCCAGCGAGGACTCTCGCGAACTAGGCAGCAAGGAAATGGCCAAAAAGAAGCCAGGCAAGCACGATGTCGTAGTCGGGATGGCCGCCAGCGGGCGCACTCCATTCACGATCGCCGCCCTTGAATACGCGCGCTCGCGCGGAGCCAAAACCGTAGCCGTAACCTGCAACCGCAACTCGCGCCTGGGAAAGGCCGCCCACATAGAAATCGTCGCCGACGTTGGTCCCGAAGTCGTGGCCGGTTCCAGCCGTATGAAAGCCGGCTCGGCCGAAAAGATGATCCTCAATATGCTCTCCACCGGCGCCATGACTCGTCTCGGATACATCTACGGCAACCTGATGGTCAACCTCCACCTGAAGAACACCAAGCTCCGCGAGCGCGGAGTCAATATCCTCGAGAAAACCACCGATCTCGACCGCATCCAAGCCAGCAAACTTCTGGCCGCCGCCGGACACTCCGTGCCAGTTGCATTAGTGATGTCGAAAGCAGGTGTGAGCCGCGCTGCCGCTACCGCCGCTCTGAAAAAATCCCAGGGCCATGTCCGCAAAGCAATCGAACTAGCTGTTCTCCGTGACTTCCGTGTCCGCCGTGGTTAAGAATTCTCCGTTACAAAAGAAACTTTTCCGCTCAAAAGAATCCCGCCCCTCGCACCTTCCCCGTTAAAATGAACCAAGCGCTCAAGCACTCTACGAATCTGAATCATGGACAAGCTAGTAATACGCGGCGGTGAACCCCTGTTGGGGACGATCCGCATCAGCGGCTCCAAGAACGCCGCCCTCCCCTGCATGGCGGCCGCGCTCCTGACAGATGAGCCCGTCATCCTCGAAAACATTCCACAAGTCCGCGACATTGAAACCACGCGCAAGCTGCTCGCGGCCATGGGCGCCGAAGTCGAACTCGGTTTCGGACGCGCCCAGCACCGCACCACCATCTGCGCGAAAAATCTCACAGCTCCCGAAGCGTCCTACGAATTGGTTAAGACCATGCGCGCGTCCACGCTCGTACTCGGCCCGCTCGTAGCGCGTTGCGGACGCGCCCGCGTTTCCCTTCCAGGCGGATGCGCCATCGGCGCACGCCCCATCGACCTGCACATAAAAGGTCTCGAGAGCCTGGGCGCGAAGATCACGCAGGAGCACGGCTACGTCGAAGCCGCTGCCGACCGCCTGCGCGGCGCCGAAATCGTCTTCGACAAAATCACCGTTACCGGCACCGAAGACCTGCTCATGGCCGCAACTCTCGCTGACGGTGAAACCATCATGCAGAACTGTGCCCGCGAGCCCGAAGTCGCCGACCTCGCTGCTCTCCTCAATGCCATGGGCGCGAAGATCGAAGGCGCCGGCACTTCAACGATTAAAGTCACAGGCGTTACCAGACTTCACGGCGCTCGCCACCGCGTCATTCCCGACCGCATCGAAGCCGGCACCTTCATCATCGCCGGCGCTCTTACGGGAGGCGACCTCAACGTCACCGCCTGCGAGCCAAAACATCTGACCGCAATTCTCCAAAAATTAAAAGAGACCGGTGTCAAGACCGCAATCAAAGCCGACGCCGTCCGCGTCATGGGCGATCAGCCTCTTAGCGGCGCCGACCTCAACACCGAAGAGTATCCCGGCTTTCCCACCGACATGCAGGCGCAATACATGGCCCTCGCCACGCAAGCCGAAGGCACTTCGATTGTGACGGAAAATATTTTTGAGAACCGCTTCATGCACGCGCAGGAACTTGTCCGCATGGGCGCGAATATCAAGATCGAAGGCCGTCGCGCGATCGTCCGCGGGAAGACTCCGCTGAGCGGCGCCGCCGTCCTCGCCTCCGATCTGCGCGCATCCGCCTCTCTTGTGTTAGCCGCCCTGGTTGCCGACGGCGAGACCATCATCGACCGTGTCTACCACCTCGACCGCGGCTACGAAAACATCGAAGAGAAATTAAAAAGCGTAGGCGCTCCAATCCGCCGCGTAGGAAACATCCTCCCCAAAAAAGCCGCCGCTCCCAGCCGCCCGTAGAGCAGAAGCGACACGCATAAAGTGACGGGCTTGCCCGTCTCCGCGGGGATTGTTCCCTTGGATTAAAGAACAAAGCGTCGACGGTGAAAAAGCTGGCCTTCAGGCCGGCGTTAAACGATAGCTTTAACGGGCTTTAGATCCTGCGTCACTCATACCGCAACCCCTGAATCGGATCCAGCTGCGAAGCCTTCCGCGCCGGATAAAACCCAAACAATATCCCGACCGCCGCCGCAAATCCCGCGCCGACCGCAAACACTGACTGCGTCAACAAGGTCGGGAAGCCAAACAATGACTGCACCGCGCCCGAACTGAAATATCCCAACATCATTCCCAGAAGGCCTCCGAGAATCGCAATCGTCATCGCCTCCGCCAAGAACTGCGATTGCACATCCCACTCCGTCGCGCCGACCGCCAGCCGGATCCCAATCTCGCGCGTTCTTTGCGTCACCGAAACCAGCATGATGTTCATGATCCCGATCCCGCCCACAATCAGCGACAGCGACGCGATACTGGCCAGCAGCATCCGCATCGTCTTCTGCATCGAGAGCTGCATCTTGATCACATCTTCTGGGCTGCGAATATTAAAGTCATCATCCTCCTTGGGATTAAGATGATGCCGCTCCCGCAGCAACCCGACGATCTGCTTGGTCGTATTGCGCATCGACTCCTGTGACACAGCCGAGCAAAAAATATCATCGAGCCAGAATGTGCCGGTCAGCCGCTTCATTGCTGTCGTGTACGGCATCACGATGAAATTATCCTGATCCTGTCCGGTCGCCGAAATCCCCTTCGGATGCAGCACACCAACAACTACGCAAGGCAGCTTGTTCACGCGCACCGTCTGCCCCACTGGACTTTGGTCCCCGAACAAGGTGTCAGCCACGGTCTTTCCCATCACACACACCGGTACCGCCAACTCCACGTCCAAGTCGCTGAAGAAAACGCCTTCATCCACCTGCCAACGCCGGATTTCCAGAAAATCCGGCGTCACCCCGCGATACTGTGTCGCCCAGTTGGCGTTGCCATTCACCACCTGCACCGCGCCATCCACGTTCGGCGAGAGAAGCCTGATAAGCGGCACCTGTGTCCGGATCGCCTCGACATCCCCCAGCACCAGCGTTCGTATTCCGCGGGAACCCATCCGGATACCGTTCCGGCTCCGGCTGCCCGCTTCAATCCAGATGAAGTTGTCGCCCAAGCTCTTGAGCTGATCCTCCACCGCGCTAGTGCTGGCATTGCCGATCCCGACCACGCAAATAAACGCCGCCACGCCCACCGCAATCCCCAGCACCGAGAGTGCGCTCTGGATCCAGTTGCGGCTCAATGCCCTGGCCGCCTGCCGAAGTATTGTTCGAAGATTCATGAGACACAACTGGACTTACAAGACAGGATAAATGATCGATTGAGTCTAACGACAAAGGCCGCGATCTACCGACCCTGTGGAGCCGCAGCCTGCATTGCATCCTGGCAAGTACTCGCCGCCGTCAGCACCTTGCTGAACGCAGGATCCGCCCGAAGTTTCATAAGCAAAGGATCCGCCAACAGATTCGAATGCGCACAATAATTCTGCTCAACCGCGCTTTGCAACATACGCAGTGCCGCCTGCTTCTTGCCGCAATATCCAAATAGCGCGCCCTGGTAGTACCAGATTTCCGGATCCGGTTCCGCCGGAGGATTTGTTTCCGCATCATGCGCAAGCCGGTCAAGATCCGCCGCCGGCCGCATCTGCAAACATGCCTCGAGCAGATCGCGATGGAATCGCGGAGCCGTCGGCATATGCTTCACCGCTTCCCGCGCTTCCGCAATCTTCCCCTCACGCAGCAATATCGACGGCGTCACA
The DNA here is from genome assembly GCA_003225495.1 of Acidobacteriota bacterium. Taxonomy (GTDB): domain Bacteria; phylum Acidobacteriota; class Terriglobia; order Terriglobales; family Acidobacteriaceae; genus Acidiflorens. The sequence continues at coordinate 46,832 of QIAJ01000091.1, read as the reverse complement.
TACGCGGCCCACTCTGAACCTGCATCCAGGCGGACATAATCCGCCGCTCGCTGCGTCTTGCCCAATTCCATGAAGGCCCACGCGCACGAGCGGAATTGATAATTCCCCGGATCAAGCGCCATTGCCATGTCGCATTCCGACGCAGCCTTCTCTAACACTCCCGCGTAGCGATAAACATATCCCATCACGAAATGTGCCTGCGCACTCTCCGGACGCCGCTTCACTAATTCCTGCGCCGCCTGATAAGCCTTCCCAAGTTCGCCGCGCTCCACGCGATTCGTAATCAGTTGTCCAGCCGCGACAATGCGATTCGGATCAAGTGCCAGCGCGCGTTCACAAGCGCTGTTCGAACGCTGGAACATCGCTTCGCCGCCGTCGGAATAGTTAGCATCGAAGTAGCACCTCAAGCCCAACGCTTCCCACGCTGGCGCATAGTTCGGATCTGTCTCCACCACGTGTTCGAGCACGGCGATCGCATCCTTATTCGGTCCCGGATCATGCGGAAGGGCCAGGCTGTGCAGGTAGAGATCGTAAGCCTGGGCGTCTTTCGGACGCGTCTGCGTATCGAGAACTCCGCCGCCAGCGCCCAGACTCGGCAGAAGTCCGTTTCGTACTTGCGCAGCCATTTCGGCTTGGAGCGCGATCAGGTCATCGGCGGGTGCCGTGACATTCGACTGCCAACGCACACGATTCCCCTCAACTTCGATCGCCTCCAGCGTCACCATCAGACGATTTCCCTGTTTCAGAAAGTGTCCGGTGAGCACGTTGGCAACATGGACTTCACGTCCGACCTGCTGTGGATCCACATCGTTTGCCACATACTTTCGAGTGATCGATGACGGACGTACGTCAAGCGTGCGTGTGTAAGTGAGCGAATTGGCGATTTCGTCCGCGAGTGCGAAGCGAAGAAACTCCACGCTGATGTCGCCATTCATGTTCTGCAGCGGTAATACGGCGATCGTATTCTTCGCCGCCGTTGCGCTCGCTACCTGCCGTTGCTTGAAGATCCACGCGCCAACCGCCGCCAGCACCGTCACGAGTAGCGCGACCACTCCCAGCAGGATGTAACTGTGCCATTTGCTGGTCGCCGCAAACGTCGTTGTCGCGATGCGATACGGCAATGCTGGCCTTCGCATGCCGGTTCGCGTCAGTCCTGATTCGGTCTCCTTCTTCAGCGACAGCAGATCGCCCTTCATCGCCTGCGCGTTGGGATAACGATTGCCTTTGTTCTTCTCCATCGCGCGGCCGATGATGCCTTCGAGTTCAGTGGGCAATCGATGATTATGTGTCAGTGGCGAGAGCGGCTTTTGATTCAGGACCGCATCGAGCGTCGTAACAACGTTCGCGCCGGAGAACGGTTTCTTCCCGGTGGACATCTCGTATAAGACGACTCCGAGCGAGAACAGATCGCTCCGCGGGTCGATCTCCTCGCCGCGCGCCTGCTCGGGCGACATGTAGACTGCGGTTCCTGGAACTACTCCGACTGCTGTCAGCGAATCTTCGTTCGCTGCGTCGCCGGTCGCGAGCTTCGCGAGGCCGAAGTCGAGGATCTTCGCTTGTCCGGTTGGTGTTATGAAGATGTTGGCCGGCTTGATGTCGCGGTGGATGATTCCCTTGGCATGCGAGGCGCCGAGTGCGTCCGAAACTTGTATGCCGATGTCGAGAATGTCGTCGAGATCCATCGCGTTTCCGCGAATTCGCTCTTTCAGGCTGGTTCCTTCCAGCTTTTCCATGACGATGAACGGGTGTCCATTCATGTCCTCGATGTCGTGGATGGTACAGATTCCAGGATGATTCAGCTGCGATGCGGCGCGCGCCTCGCGCACAAAGCGCTCCAGCGACTTCCGGTCGTGCAGCATATTTTCGGGAATAAATTTCAGAGCGACATGGCGGCCGAGGCGCGTATCTTCCGCCTCATACACCACGCCCATACCACCGCCGCCGAGTTTCCCCACGATGTGGTAGTGGGAGACTGTCTGGCCAATCATCCGGAGGCCCTCGGATTCCGTCAGGCCGCTATGTTAGGCCGACGACAGAAGCGGGGTCAACAGGGCAGGCCGCAGGTGGCAGATCGCAGGGGACAGCTCAATTTTTGGCCCTCAGGAAATGCATCGAGTTTCGCGAACGCTGTCAGCATGCTGCGCGAGACAGCGGATGCCGGGAGATTTTCCTGCCCGCTACCGTCTGCCAGCGGCCACCTGCTCTTTCGGTCCTGTCCTGCCGGCACGGATTTTCTCGTACTCCCGTGACGTAGATTCCGACTCCTTTGCAAGCCACCATAGCAGGGTCATGAAACTGCCCAAAATTGCCCTTTTCTCCATTCTGGCTGGCGCGGTCGCCCTCGCTCAGCCTTGCCCGAAGGTTAAGACCACTACCCAGACGCCGGCCACGATGCGGGCTATTGTTAAGTCGGTCAACTGCCTGGTTGAGTCGGGACCCTCGGCGCCAGCGCCGGCCGCGCTGCGGAGCGCGGACGTCCGGTTTGCCGAACCTCGTTCCGGCACGCAGGTGGACACGCTGCCCATCATCGGCCCGCAACACTCGCATACGTATCCTGGATTCATGCTAGCAATCCTCTCTATGCCGGTGGACAATACTCACAAGTCTGCGATTGTGACGCCCGACTCGCCGCAAGTGATGGTCAGCGGCGCGGGCGGGGGCGAGTGTAAGCTCAAACTGAACTCTGACCGCACCTTGGACGCCCAGTGCAACCAGGCCGGCGGAACGGTATTCGTGGTGTTCAAGTAGCTCTGGGATCCTTCCGTCTCAGACCGCGAATCGTATCCATAGAAACCGCCTACAGCAATCTCCTCAGGTGTTCAAGGTCCGTAATGTATTGAATATCCGCATGCAAAATGACACCGTTTCAGCCATGATCACGGACATATCCGAACAGTCGTTGCCATTGCAACAGTTGCAAATGCTCCGCGTCCTCATTAAGCGCATGTTGACAGAAACCAATCCTGACAAACTCGAGTTGCTTACCCAGCAAATCAGACGCATCGCTAATGCTAATAGCGACGTGGAACTAAGCCGTAAAGCAGCCTGAACGATTCCAGGATCCCAATTTAGCTACTGCACTTTGTTTCTTCGGCCATTGCCTCGCCGACGCTCTCCCGGAGTGCGTTATCCTTCCAAATAACACGGCAAACTACTTCACTCAAGAAGGAGCGCGACACATGGCAGACGAAAAAATGTGCCCAAATTGTTCCACACCCATGCAATCCGGGGCCGATGCCTTTGTGCCGATTTCTGCGGGCTTCCGGGAAATCTCATTCCCAGTCCACATCTACGAGTGCCCGCAATGTCATCTGGTTCAACTCTATGCCGCGGGGCGACGCGTGTGAACGTAGAGCCGGCCGAGCGTCATTGCTCCTGAAACGTAGCTATTTCTGATTCCCCGCTAGACTCCGCGGTCGCAACCGGCTTTTCTCGCCCTAGGACCGGTTTCGAGATAACGGAGCTCCGAATCCGTTCTCCTTCCTCTCCCCGCTATAATCCATACCGAAGCATGTCTCTCACCTCCGGCTCAAAATTTGGACCTTACGAAATCCAGTCTCCGCTGGGCGCGGGTGGGATGGGAGAGGTGTACTCCGCCACGCAGAGCAGTCTCGGACGGCAGGTGGCGATCAAAGTTCTGGCTTCGGCTTCGGCGCTGGATCCGGAGCGGCTGAGGCGGTTCGAGCAGGAGGCGCGCGCGGCGTCGGCGCTCAATCATCCCAACATCATTTCGATCTACGATGTCGGGCGCGAGAATTCAACCGCCTACATCGCGATGGAACTAGTCGACGGCAAGACTTTGCGCGCGCTCCTTGAGGCGGGCCCGATTCCGATCAAGAGAACTCTCCACATTGCCACCCAGATCGCCGACGGGCTGGCGAAGGCGCATGCGGCGGGAATCGTTCATCGCGACCTGAAGCCGGAAAATGTGATGGTATCGCGCGACGGCTTTGTGAAGATTCTCGACTTCGGGCTGGCGAAGCTGCTGCCTTCAGTCAATGGCTCAGACAGCTCCTCGGAGACAATGACGCTCGCAGTGCCGGGCACCCATCCTGGCATGATGATGGGGACTGCTGGGTATATGTCTCCGGAGCAGGCGCGCGGCGGGAACGTTGACTACCGCTCGGACATTTTTTCATTTGGCTCGATGTTGTATGAAATGGTCGCGGGCAGGCAGCCCTTCAAAGGCGCGAGCACGGCGCAGACGCTGACGGCGATTATCGAAGACGATCCCCAGCCGGTCGCGGATGCGAATCCTAAAACCCCTACGCCGCTGCGCTGGATCATCGAGCGCTGTCTCGCTAAAGATCCCGAAGACCGTTACACCTCAACCCGCGACCTCGCGCGCGATTTGCAGAGTATCCGCGATCATCTGTCGGAAGCTACCACTTCCGCGCAGATTGCGCAGGCGGCGCCCAGTGCGCAGCGTCCGAAATGGATGACGCCTGTGCTCATAGCTCTGGCGGGGCTGATGCTCGGGGGAGCGCTGATGTATTGGTTGCGGCCGCCAGCGCAGGAGACCTCGGCCACGCTGCGCTATCTCACATTCTCCGGCAATGACTTTGCACCCAGCATCTCGCCCGACGGACGGACCGTCGCCTTCATCTCCGGACGCGATGGCACGCTGCGCGTCTGGCTCAAGCAGCTTGAGAGTGGCAGCGAGACCGTCCTCACACCAGGGCCTGATGATGATTCGCCGCGCTTCTCGTCGGATGGGGCCTGGATTCTTTTCACTCACAACCGCGCGGCCTATCGCGTGCCCTCGCTCGGCGGAGAACCGCGCAGGATTCTCGACAACGTCGACCATGCAGGCTGGTCGCCGGACGGGCGCGAGATTGCTTTTCTCCGCTATGAAACCGACGGCCCGAAAATCGCTTCGAATCTCGGGATCGCTTCGGTCCAGGATGGAACTTCGCGCGTCGTTCATCATTTTGAAAATCAGACGCTGCGTGCTCCTGCCTGGTCTCCGGATGGCAGCACGATCGCGCTGGTGCAGCAGCGCGCGGGAAGCGTTGGCACTCCCGCCCGCGAGGTGATCCTCGTCTCTGCCGATGGGCAAACCGTTCGGGAACTGAGGTGTCCGTTACTGGGCGGAGAACTTTCGGCGGCGGCTTGGACTAACGGAAGCCAAAGTTTGATCTACGAATTGCCGGAATCCGCCGCGGACTCAGGCGGCGCGCTTACGACGACGGTCGGATCCGCAGGGCACGTGCTGATGCAGGACGTGCGGAGCGGAAAGGTTCGGACGTTGTTTGGAGTGCAGGCGCCTGTATCACGAATCGAAATAGCCGGGTCGGGCCGACTGATCTTCGACTCGCTCACCCAGCGCAATAGTCTGAAGGAATTTTCGAGCGCGCCGGGAGCGCCGCCGGAAGGTCATTGGCTCACACGCGGCAATAGTATCGACCGGCAGCCTTACTACTCTCCCGATGGCGAATCGGTGATTTTCTCTTCCTCCCGCAGTGGCGACGTGGATCTGTGGGAAGTTTCGACCAAGTCGAACTCTGTGCGCAGGCTTACCGATCATCCCGCTTCGGACTGGGATCCATTCGTTACCGCCGACGGCAAACATCTGCTCTGGAGTTCCAATCGCAGCGGCCCCTTTGAAATCTGGACCGCCGAGCGCGATGGCAGCTCACCTCGGCAGGTCACACAGGATGGATATGACGCCGAGAATCCCGTGGCAACATCGGATGGATGGGTGGTCTATGCCTCCGGCAACCCCGCGCATCCCGGCCTCTACAAAACCCATTTTGATGGCACAAATACTACCTTGGTCGTGTCAGGGGGGATCGCGTGGCCGGATGTAAGTCCCGACGGCAAGTATGCTCTTTATCACATCGTGAGCAGCGCGCTCCGCGCCAAAATCCGAGTAGTCCGGCTTGCCGACGGCGGGCCCGTTGAGTTTGAAGCCCGCGGCCAGCGGGGCCGATTTTCCGGGGACGGCAAATCTATCGTCTATATCAGCGAAAAAGGGCAGCAGATCGTTCGCCAGAATTTTCCATCTACCGCGGGAGCGGCCGTAAAAACGCTGGTACCGGCCTCCCCCGATCTCGCCATCGAGACCTTTCACATTACCCCCGACGGCCAGAAAATCGTGGTCTCTTACACGCAACCGTCGCGCAGCTTAGTCGTGGCGGATGGCGTTTCGGGAGTGGAAGCGCCCGCTGCCACGCGGTAAGTCCGGTTTGGGGGTAACCAGTCCTCTTCATTGCTATGGCTTTAACTGGCTTTTTCTGATATGGTTGTGGAGCGTCTGAACAGAGTCGGTTGTAGAGCAGCCTCGTGCCAACCAGCTAGCGCCTGCCCTCGTTATTTCCGAATCCCTTCCAGCGTAAATCGATCGAAAGGAACACCCGAACCAAATGGCAGAACAAGGAACAGTAAAGTGGTTTAACGATGCTAAAGGCTACGGCTTTATCAGCCGTCAGACTGGCGAAGATGTATTTGTGCACTTCTCGGCAATCCAGGCAGGCGGCTTCAAGAGCCTCCAGGAGGGCCAGACGGTGGAGTTCGACGTAACCAAGGGGCCCAAAGGCTGGCAAGCTGAGAATGTCCGCCCGCTCTAGGCGCAGACTCTCGCACGCAGCGTGTGCCCGTCCGAAAACTGGAAGGTCCAGGACGGGCACCCTGCGCGATCTTTAGATTAACCAAAATCCAACCGCATCACGGAGAGTTCTCTGACCCACGACGACTCGAAATCTTCCTACGTCCTCATCCGCCACAACATTCGAACCTACGTCTCCGCTGGAGTGGTTGAAGTCATTCAAGGCCGGCAAAATGCCGAAGCCGTCATGCGTGAATACCAGAACCGTCAGAGTTCGCCGGACGCCCACGAAGGCTGGCGATTCTTCCTGGAAAAGACAGGTTTGCGCGCCGGCATGGATCCTGCCCAGGCCACCGATGCGCGCCAGAGAGATTTAGAGATGAGAGAGTCGAAGGAATCTGCAGGTAACGGAATCGGCGGCCCTCCCGCCATTCATCCGCGGTAGTACTGGCGAGTAGCGCCGCTACTGCTCGTCGGGCGTGTCCGGCTCCAGGAGCACGCTGAACAGTTTGACCGCCACTACCGGAATCACAATCACACATCCCGCCGCCCCAATCACGAACATCGTCGCCAGCAGTGGAGCGAGAATCTTGAAGAAGGTTTCCATGGGCACGCCCTGGGTTCATCTTACGATAGATTGCCGGATGAGGTCTGTTCTGACAGAGGTTGCGCGAGCATGCTCATAGAAATCGGACACGTGGAGGCCATCTTCCGGTATCCCGTGAAGTCGATGGCAGGCGAACAACTCGACATCGCCCACCTGGGCTGGCATGGCCTCGAGGGGGACAGGCGCCTGGCATTCCGGCGGATTGGGATTGATGACCGCAGCGGGTTCCCATGGCTAACAGCCGGCACGCTTCCCGCCCTAGTCCTGTTCACTCCGCACCGCCGTGAAGGCGCTCAGAAAGATCTTGTCACGCACATTCGCACGCCGGATGGCGAAGATCTGCCCGTATTCGGGGAGGAGTTAGCCGCCGAAGTCGGACGTCGCTACGGAGCTCCTGTCCAGATGATGCAGTTGAATCACGGCATCTTCGACGAAGCGAGCATCTCCGTGATCGCCTCCGACACTGTCGTCGAGATCGCGCGATTAGCAGGACGCAGCCCCGACGTGCGACGATTTCGCCCAAATATTGTGGTTCGTTCGCTGCGATCCGCCCCCTTTCAGGAGGACAAGTGGGTAGGCGGCGTGCTTTCATTCGGCGAGGGGGACGACTCCCCCGCGATTACCGTCACCATGCGCGATGTCCGCTGCTCGATGGTCAATCTTGATCCCGACTCAGCAAGTCCTGCTCCAGAAATGCTCAAGGCGGTCGTTAGTACGAACCAGAACACTGCCGGAATCTACGGCGCAGTCACGCGCACCGGTCAGCTGAGAGTCGGACAGACCGTAGTCCTCCACCCGGCGACCTGGAAAAATAAGGAACGCGTGTGATCGAAGCGCGAATCTCCCGAAACGCGCAAACTGTGTTCGATTATCGGGTTTTCGCAGCGAACTCGGATGGAACCGAGACACCGGTGCAAGGTTGGAGATCTTAGTTTTCCGGCACTTCGCATCCGGTGCGGCACTCAACTGCGTGCGCCAGCGTGCATACAATTGTCGGTGGTTTCGAGGACAATAATTCTACTCCTCGTTGAGGGATTTTATGAGCACCGACGGCGCCCCCCCTCGGATTGGAAAGAGCTCTACCAACTTGCAGTAGTTGAACTGGATCCCGCAAAGCTACCGCAGCGAATCACTGAAGCTCGCAACGCGATTCTAAACAAGGTCGCGGAGACGGTCACGAAAGCTCGCGACTATCACGAGAGTCAAGAGCTCACCGACGCCCTGAACGGCTTGCGAGTCCTTCACCAGGAGCACCAACGTCGAGTGCAGCCGTTCGGCGAGCCGCGTCAGAGAATAGGTTGAGGAAAGTGTATGGCAGAACGAACTGCGCTTGAGAACGCGGTGGAGAAGCTGATCCTGCTGGCCGAAGTCCACGGAATAACCATCGACGATCTGATTGTGTTGATAGACTCAGGAGCATCCATCGCTGATCTCGTGGTTGCGCTTAACCCTCATCACCGTAAGTGCGCGTGACCCTCACCCTTCGACCTGCGCCACCGATGGACGTGTACATACACGTCGACGCAGCGGATCTTGCAGATCCGGTCCGCCGAACGTTATGCGATGTTATGAAGGCCGCTGCAAGTTGTTGATGTGGCGACCCCGGAGGGACTCGAACCCTCGACCCTCAGATACAGAACGGTACTTTGACAAACGCTTAAACCATTGACTCTACAGCGGTCGGCCAGGTCGACAGTTAGGGCCGCCAAGTGTCATCATTCACCGACAGAATGATGAACCAGATTAAGTCGTCGAAATCCACAAGCTCCATGCTTCTAGCGCTCTTCTCCGGGCTTTTGCCGTGGTTTGCAGGTTTGCTCGTAATCGCAACGCGCAATATTCTGTGGCTTGCGGTTGCAGGTGTACTAGTCTGCGTTGCATCTACTACGGGAGCGTACTTGCTGCGAAGGTCTAACGGCCGGGGCGACGCCAAACAGTGGCTCATCGCGGAACCATTCCTGTTTGGGTGCTACTACGTATTTTCGGCCGTCCTGATTCGTTACGTTTTCCTTCGCCGATAGTCTGCTTCGCTTGATCAATGAGTGAAATCGCTGTATACGTCAGCAAAGAGGACAGTTCAGATTTGCAGAAGGGGAGTGTTCACAAGCGCCCTTTACGTCGGGCTTTGGGTATGATGACAAAAATCGCCAAAAGAACAACCGATATGCCAACTACGCAGATCATGTCGTAGTGGAGAAAATTCAGCCAAGCAAACTCGCCTTTGTTGACGTAAACGCCGGTATTGAAGGCGACTCCAGCGAGATAAATTCTTCCGGTCACTGGTTCGGGTAGGCGAGGCATCACAGCAAGGTAGTACAGCGAAGTCCCAATGTTCGCAATTGCTGTGAGGAATCCGAAGATGCAAACAACACACGCAAAGACTTTCTGTGCAGTAGATTCTCGGCCACTCAATTCACAATCACGAAACGTTCCCTGCTTAGCTTATTGAAAAAACCAGAGTGTCATGGATGTCTACGACGTGGAGACGGTGGACGAGTTGCGCGGTCCGCTCGAGTAATTGAAGACGGAGGCGCCGCGTGACAGAGGACAACTGTTCACGAATGGCGACCCCGGAGGGACTCGAACCCCCAACCCTCAGATCCGAAGTCTGATGCTCTATCCAATTGAGCTACGGAGCCGTTCTTGTAACTTTATCATCGATCCGCTCACTGGCGCGCCCCGCTGAGTCTCGTCGCTGGCGGATCTGCATTCGTCAGGTGCAGGCTCGTGACCCCCAGAAAAAACCGGCCTCGCAGGAGGCCGGTGACTTCCGAATAGACTGCGATATTAGAAACCGCGGTATCCAATCGTCGCAATGGCCGACGTGCCTCCACCCACAAATGCCTGGTAGATGAGCGCGATTGATCCATCGACCTGCACCAGGGGCGCCTGCGGGAACACTGCAAACGGATTGCACGGGTTCGGGCCGGAGGGGGTGTTCTGAGCCAGTGCCTGATGCGTCACTCGGGCTATGCCAACATTCTGCAGCATCAGACCATGAGCTGTCGCATTCTCGTTGGGAGTGGAGACAGAATTCCACGAAGATGCGCTTTCATTGGTTGCATCGAGGTTGTTGCTGACATCGCCATCAATGTCCGTGTCCGCGTACCGCAAGAGAAAGGCAAGCCGGGAAGCGGCTGTATTGTTCTTGAGGGTCATGACGTTCTTCACCATTGGGGTGGTACCGGCAATCAGAGTGAAGGTCTGCGTCAGCGTCCAGATTCCGTCGCTGGTATTGCGCGTCATTTTGACTGACTTTGCGGAGTGCGACACGACGTTGACCGGGCCCCAGTTTGAACTGGCGCCAAAAGCTCCGTAGTCGAAGTAGGAGACCCCGGTGCCCTCGTCACAGATGCCATAGCCTTCCCGGTTGTCGGGAACCAGAAAGTGGCCTTGTGGGCTTTCGAGTCCGAGAATGTTGCCGCCATCGGTCACGCAATATCTCAGGAAGGTATTCTGGGCTCCTCCTGTGAAAGTAAATAAGCAATTAATGCTCGGCTGGGGAGCATTGGGATCGGCAGTTTTCGATTTCGAATCTTGCGCGAAGCTGAGCGCAGACAGAATCAGGACGCCAAGGGCAATGACACTAACAGTGACAAGTTTTTTCACGACAATATCTCCTAGTCTTTCACTTCATTCGAATGGGCCAGTCGTTCACCGTAATGCGCGCCTTTGCTCCTACGCGCGTTATGCCGGGTTTGAACTATTGGTCGCTACCCGAGATATCGCAAATCGGAAGGAAAGAACGACAAGCGGGAGAAGAAATCGTAAGAGATGCTGGCTGCGCAGCGTCACTCGATGTGGTGGCCTAAAAATGTTTACAACTGGAAGTTAGAGGTCCATAGAATTTCGGCCTCTTTAGCAGCTGCGAAGCTAGTGCGCGCCCGGCTTCCTGGTGAGATTGGTGTGGCTGGCGACGCACCGCCATTGCCCATCGGATGGAATCCAGGTGTCCGTGAAGCGGCCATAATGGTCGAAGGCCTTACCCTGACTCGTTCCTTTGGCGTGGTATGCCCCGGTCACAATCGCGACTCCGGGATAGAAGTACACGTGCACGTCATCATTGGCCACGAGCGACATCTCCGTTGCAGGATCTTTGCTGTCGGAGATGAATTTTGCCTTGTTGAGAACCGTTCCGTCCCAGTCGGTGTAGACGAACATATCCGTGACAAGGCGGTTCAAGGCTTCTCCATCGTGATGAATCTGGGCCTGGTTCCAGGCATTTTCGAGCGCGATGATCATGCTGCGATCCGCCTTCGAATCGTGATTCGGCGCCTGAGCGCCGGCCACGATGGCACAAACCAGAATCAATGCTCCCGCACACAGACACTTCATGACGGCAACTCCGCGATCGGCCAAAAAAACTTCGAGGTTATGGGAAAATTCTAGAAGGGATCGTTCCGGAGGCCTAATTACCGCCGTAACGGCGCGGCAAACCGTCAGCCCAGGGCGGAAAAGACCGCGGCTTTCACCTTTTTGAATGCTTCTGAGCGCGGATCAATCAGATCATAGTGGCCGGCGTTTGCGATCTCGACCAACTCAACTCGCTCCCCACGTTTTTTCTTTTGTTCGGCGTACTCTCGACTGAACGCGGGCGGCACCGTGTCATCGTCAGCGCCGTGCAGCAGCCACTGCCGCGAGCGGGCAACGCTGAACTCCATCGGATCAGCCTCGCGATAATGTTCGGGCACTTCGCTGGGCTTGCCTCCCAAAAATTCCACGACCGCGTCGTTGCTCAAGTGCAGAGCGAACGCCTTCTTCAAATCCACAACTCCCGCGAGCGAGATCGCTTGTGAGAGAGAGCTCTCATGCGCAGCCAGGCACAGTGCCAATTGTCCGCCGGCGGAGTGTCCCATCGCCGCCAGGCGTTTTACATCGAGATGGAATCGGGAGTACTCCTGACGTACGTAGGCGTATGCTGCGCGGATATCCGCGAAAGTGCCCGGCCAGCCTCCGCCGTCATTGCCGACTCGGCGGTATTCGATATTGAAAACTGCCGCACCCGCTCCGCGCAGCGCTTCGCAAAGATGTCCGGCATGCGCGAGGCCATACTTGGCGCGCCAGAAGCCACCGTGAATATTTAGCAGAACGGGGTGCGGCCCTTTGCCGGACGGCAAGCGCACTTCGAGAAACTGGTTGGGATCGCTGCCATATGCCACCCGCTGATCCGGCGGCGGCTGCGGCTGGCTGAGGATGTCTTCGGCAGACACGCTTCAATCTTGCCCTGAGCTGTCCTTCAACTTCAGCTTGCTTTTGTTTTCTTCGAGGAAGTTCTTCAGGTCAGGAGAGGCATCCAGCAGCCGGTTCCACTGCTCGTAATAGAGGGTCACAGGAAATCGTCCCAGACCGTACACGCTGACGCCGCCCTTCTCGCCGACGCGGAATTCCAGCGTTCCGCTGCGTTTCTTGTCCGCCTGTTTCTCAAGTGTCGCCAGGCGCGCTTTCAACTCTTCATAGGTAGGTTCTGTCATCGAAGACCTCAAACAATCTCATTTCATCATAGGGTGGCAAAGGCGTTTTCGTCGACCGGATGCACTCTCGTAAGTGAAAAACTGTTCACAAGCCAGCGGCCGCCGATCTGCGCTTCTCTCTCCATTCAGCCACTTCAACAGCTTGCGGGAACGCACAGAGGCGGCGGATGGAATCGCGAATGCTAGACTGATGGTTGGAAAACGTGTGACTGGGGGCGTGATGAAACAGGAATTCCGGACTTCTCTCATCGAAAAAATTCCCGTGTTGATCCTGCTGGGGATTCTTGCCGTCGCTATCGGTGGGCTGGGTATCGGCGTTATGCAGATGAAGAGTTCGTCCTCTGCATCCGCAGGAAGGTAACCTGCGCCCTCCGGATCCACCCTGCGTTGCCTACCTCGATATCGAGTGGTAGTCTAAAGCGGTTGATGCGGGAGTAGTTCAGCGGTAGAACGCCAGCTTCCCAAGCTGGATGTCACGGGTTCGATCCCCGTCTCCCGCTCCATTCTTCCTTCTGCAGTCCCTTATTACATTGTCGTGTGCAACAATTGTTTGCCATCGCCGCAACCTCTCTCGTAAGATTGCACGCTCAGCACTGCATTCGCAATCTTCAGGAGCGTCGATGTCTAAGAACTCCCCCTCGAATTCCCGCCGCAATTTCCTGCGCGCCGGACTCGTCACCACCGCTGCCTCGATCGCTTATCCCGCATTGGGCGCAGCCCGTGTGGCCGACCAGTCGCCGAGTTCGGACGTAATTGCACGCGAGTTCGAACTTGACGAGCTCACCATCGACGACCTCCAACAAGCAACGCAGGCGGGCAAATATTCTTCGCGCAGTCTTACCGAAAAATACCTCGCTCGCATCCAGGAAATCGACAAGGGCGGCCCTCGGATCAACAGCGTCATTGAGGTCAATCCAGAAGCTCTCGAAATTGCCGAGGGGCTTGACCGCGAACGTAAAGAAAAAGGACCGCGCGGACCGCTTCACGGAATCCCTCTTCTCATCAAGGACAACATCGATACCGCCGACCGCATGAACACAACGGCCGGATCGCTGGCACTGCTGGGCTCGACTCCTCCGAGCGACGCATTCGTTGCCGCGCAACTGCGCAGGGCGGGCGCGGTGATTCTCGGCAAGACCAACCTCAGCGAGTGGGCCAACATTCGCAGCTCTCATTCGACCAGTGGCTGGTCCGGGCGCGGCGGACTTACGCGCAACCCTTACGCACTCGATCGCAATCCGTGCGGATCCAGTTCGGGAACAGGCGCCGCGGTCTCGGCAAACTTGTGTGCTGCGGGAGTTGGCACCGAAACGGATGGCTCCGTGGTATGCCCTTCGTCTGCGAATGGACTGGTTGGTATGAAGCCGACTGTTGGCCTCGTCAGCCGCACCGGAATAATCCCAATTTCTCACAGCCAGGATACTTCCGGGCCGATGGCGCGCACGGTGCGCGATGTCGCAATCCTGCTCGGTGCAATGGCCGGTGCCGACACGGACGATAAAGCCACCTCCGCCAGTGCAGGCAAGATTGAGTCCGACTACACAAAGTTTCTCGATCCAAATGGATTGAAAGGTGCGCGCATCGGCGTAGTGCGGAAATATTTCGGATTCAACGACGCCGTCGATCAGCTTATGAACAATCTGATTGACGAGATGAAGCGCGCAGGCGCTGAGATTACCGATCCTGCCGACATCCCGACGATCGGAAAATTTGACGACACCGAACTGCTGGTCTTCATGTACGAACTGAAAGCCGATCTCGCTGCCTACTTCGCACGCCTCGGCGATACTGCCCCCGTAAAGTCCCTGAAAGATGTCATCGACTTCAACGAGAAAAACAAAACGAAAGAAATGTCTTACTTCGGACAGGATCTTTTCCTGAAGTCGCAGGAGAAAGGGCCTCTCACGACGAAAGAATATCTCGATGCACTGGCGAACAATCGCAAGCTGACGCGCGCCGATGGCATTGACTTCGTCATGGACAAGTTCAAACTGGACGCGCTGGTCGCACCTACCGGTGGGCCCGCATGGCTGACCGATCTCATCAATGGCGATCACTCGTCGGGCGGCAGTTCCAACACGGCTGCGGTCGCAGGCTATCCCAACATCAATGTAACCGGAGGATTTCTCTACGGCCTGCCGGTCGGCATCTCATTCTTCGGTCGCGCGTGGAGCGAACCGTCGCTGCTCAAGATCGCCCATGCGTTCGAGCAACTGACCAAGGCCCGCCAGAAACCCATGTTCCTGCCAAGCATTCCTCTGACTGTCTAAGGCGCAGCGGAGAATAGTCACCTTCATCTTTGATGCCAATGACCAATTTCTCCAAGTCTCCTGAGGAAATGAGTGCGGCAACGAGTGATCTATCCTGTGCCGCGACTACGTGTTTTGCATACGGTATCCCTGCGTAGCTGACTCTTCTCAAAGAATCGATTATTGCCCACCCATTCATCATGCGTGAGAAGACGATCGTAAACTGGCGATTCGCATTCACAATTTCCCTGAAGTGGTCGGATTTCAATTGGGCAGATCAGAGCCTCACAGTTCAGCGTGGCGTGGTCAACAATCACGCCGGCAACACTTAAGACAATGGACGTCACAAGCCAGTACCACTCGCACCTGAACTCATCAGGGTTCTAGAGCATTGGCGCATAAAAACACCGTACAGGGCAGACTCTGACTGGGTTTTCGCCAGCGAGTACGAGGATGGTGCCGAACCATGCTGGCCTGACAGTCTGCTGACGAAAGTCGTGAAACCTGCTGCGGTACGAGCGAAGATCACGAAACTAATCAGCTGCCCCAGTCTGCGACACTCCTACTCCACTCTGTTACAGGCAAACGGTACTGACATCAAAGTGCAACAGGAACTTCTACGGCACTCGAATGTGCAGACCACCTTGCAGATTTACACCCAGGCAGTGTCTGAGCAGAAGAGAGCGGCAAACGCCAGAATTGTTGAACAAATGCTTTTAAGTGAACCGATTGTAGCGACGGCGACCGCATAGCGAAGGCTTTGTGAGTCAATTGTGAGCGGATGGGCTGTACCGAAAGGACGTAACCGATTGAAAAGGTTGGTTGCGGGGGGTGGATTTGAACCACCGACCTTTGGGTTATGAGCCCAACGAGCTACCAGACTGCTCCACCCCGCAGAAAAATCATATCAGTGCGGTGGTGGAGGGTCAAACGACCGATCGGATAATCGCGACCGATGCCACAAAACAGCTGCCTTTACTCTCACTCGCGCGAGGTGCTAAACGGGCGCTAGTTTCAACTTCGCGCCAGATTACCGGTTTATTTTTTTCCGCTCGCACGCATCCACAATCTTCGTCGGATCAATGGCTGCGCTGTCCAACTGTTCTTCCAAGATCTTTCCATCTTTGCCAATCAGGAAGTTGATCCGTCGGGCGGCTTTGTACTTGTCGAGGTATACGCCGTATTGGCGCGTGATGTCCCCGCCCCAATCACTCAGAAGCGGGAAGGTTACGCCGATCGAGTCGGCAAAAGCCTTGTTGGCGAAGGGACTGTCCATGCTCACACCCAGAACCTGGGTGTCGGCGGCTTCCAGCTTTTGCAGACTCTGCTGGAAGGCCTTCATTTGTGCCGTTCAACCACCGGTGAAGGCAAAAATATAAAACGCCAGCACGACGTTTTTCTTTCCCCGGTACTGTTCCAGAGAAACATCTTTGAGATCGTGCCCATCAAAATATTGAAGTTTGAAATCGGGCGCCTGGTCGCCGACTTTGAGCTTCATAGGACCCGAAGGATTTTCAGCCCTGAGCGGCTGAACAAGAACTGACGACACCAGCATCGCTGTCAGCAACCACGCGCCCATGATCGTCACCATCGTCTTCTGCTTCATTGCAAACCACCCCACATTTGCTTAGGCTAACTTGGATGCTTCGCAGAGGTCAAAGTAATTCGTCGCTGGCCTTGCGTTCCTATCATCTGACAGTTTCGGGCTGCGGACCCAACCTCGCTCTGTACAATGACAGCGGACCAAGAATTTTCGGATGAGCCTGGAAACTCTGAACGACATCCTGTTGGCTGTTTGCTCGCGTTCCCGCGATCGCGTCATGATGCAGCGAAAGGCTCCTGGATGGCTACCGATCTCATCGTCCGAACTGTACCGCAATGTCGTCGGCCTGGTTCGGGTGCTCGACTCGTGGGGGATTCGCAAAAGCGACCGAGTCGCCATTCTGAGCGAAAATCGTCCTGAATGGACGATGACCGACTTCGCAACGCTGAGCCTGGGCGCGGTTACTGTCCCTATCTATTCAACGCAGACCGCGGAACAAACTGCCTTCATTCTCAATGACAGTGGCGCGCGCGTCATCGCCGTCTCGACGCAGGCTCAATTGGAAAAGATAATGGCGGTCCGGCAACAAATACCTGTTGAGCACGTTCTTGTGATGGATGCGATCGATACTGCTCATGCAGTGCAGATGCAGCCGTTACTCCTGAACGGTCCGACGAGGCCTGATGTGGATTTCGAAAATCGCGCGCGGGCGATCCTTCCGGACGACCTGGCCACGATTATCTACACCTCCGGCACCACTGGGAACCCCAAGGGCGCCATGCTGACCCATGGCAACATGGCCTCTAACATCTCGTGTTCTCTGGATGGATTTGGACTCGCTGATGACGAGGTCAGCATTTCGTTTCTTCCCCTCTCACATGTCACGGCTCGACACGTAGACTTTGCGCTTCTCTATCGCGGTGTTGCGCTCGCGTATTGTCCCGATATGTCGAAACTGGAGGAGGTCCTGGCGGAAGTTCAGCCGGTGATTTTCGTAGGCGTTCCTCGTGTATACGAAAAGATACGGCGCCAGGTGATTGTTAAGACTGCCGATTTTCCAAAGAGTGCAATCTATCGTTGGGCGCTCTCTGTAGGCCGAGCGCATCGAGACGAAACTCTCGCTGGAACCAGTCCCGGCTCCCTTGCATGGTCGCTGGCCGACCGACTCCTCTACTCAAAAGTGCGCGCCGGAATGGGCGGGAAGGCCGATCTGTTCATTTCCGGGGGCGCTCCGCTCGGCCGCGAACTCGCGGAATGGTATGCCGATATCGGAATCAGGATTCATGAGGGATACGGACTGACCGAAACTTCGCCGGTGATTGCCGTGAATACTCCGCGCGCCCACAAACTTGGAACCGTCGGCAAGCCGCTTCCTAACGTGGAGGTGCGAATTGCCGACGACGGTGAAGTCCTGGTGCGCGGTCCGTCGATCTTCAAGGGATATTGGAATCGTCCCCAGGAGACGCAGGAAGCTTTTGTGGACGGCTGGTTCAAGACCGGCGACATCGGGAATCTCGACGCCGAAGGATATCTCTCCATCACTGACCGAAAAAAAGATTTGATCAAGACTTCTGGTGGAAAATTCATCGCCCCCCAGCCGATCGAGAGTTCGTTGAAGTTGAATCCGCTGATCGGTACCGCGGTGGTGCTCGGCGACCGGCGCAAATTCCCAGCGGTGTTGATCTCGCCCCATTTTCCGGTTCTTGAAGATTGGGCGCGCGCGAACCAGATTGTGTTTGCGTCGCGCCAAGCACTAGTCGCAAACCCAAGGGTTCAAGAGCTCTACCAGAGAGTTGTTGAAGAATCGAACAAGTCCTTGGCGCGCTTTGAAAAGCTGAAACGGGTCCTGCTCGTGTCCGAAGAGTTTTCCGCATCGGCCGGCACCTTGACTCACTCCATGAAAGTTCGCCGGCGCGGCATCGAAGATCGTTACCGAGCCCTTATCGATGAGATGTATGACAAAGCCGAAACTCCCTCGGATGCACACTAGCTGAAGGCAATTCTTTTACTAATTTCGCCCCAGCAGTGGGTGGCTCGCACCATTCAGCCTGTGCGGAGAAGTCATCCGTGATCGCTCTACGGTACAGGATTTGCCGTAACGACAACGCATTTGCCCCAATGGTATCGTGGACTACATTGGAGCGTACCCGTGGTCGCTGCTCAACGGACTCACCCACTCTCAAAAGCCGAGTTACAAACTCTTCGCGCCTTGGTCAAGCGTTTGATGTTTGAGACGGATCGAGGAAAAATCAGGGCTGTTCTGGAAGAACTGACACGCATCGTTGAGGACGACCCGGAAGAACGCCGCCCGAATTAGGGTTTGGTGAATCCCGGGCCGGGTTGCGTCCGCCGATAGGGCATCAGACTCTTTCGCAACTTTTCCTCGTCGAATTTGGCAATAAGTTCCCGCACCAGTTCGATCATCTTCTCCGGATCGGTCTCTTCCTGGATTTGTTGCGCCAGTTGGCGCCAGTCTTCGGGATTAGGCAGGTTGTCCTTGGCCATGAGAACACCTCCTCGTTCCGCAACGGCGCAATCGCCTGCGGAGTTCTGGCAGGGGGAGTCACCATGATTAAGGCTTTCGCCTACCGTGTCAATACAAACCCGCCCGACACTATGTAATGCGCCCTACACAACGAGTAACCTTTGGTGTGGTGCCCATTCCCAATGAGCTGAAATAGGAACGCGAACACTTCAGTAGAGGTCATGGTGTACGCCCTTTTACGAGATGATAAATACCGAGCAACAGGACGGCCCCGAGAACCGACATCAGAAAACCGGCCGATTCCCCCTGCTGATACCAACCGACGAGCTGACCGAGCCAGGTCGCGACTATTGATCCGCCAATGCCCAGGAGAATCGTCACAATGAACCCGCCAGGATCTTTCCCCGGCATAAGGAGCTTCGCCACTGCTCCGATCACGAGTCCAATCAAAATTACCCAAAGCCAGTGCATAATAGGCCTCCGTAAGTGCGTTTTGGATGCCGCAACAGGCTCAAGCGATAGTGGGCGCTCGCATTTTCGGGTTGGCATTGTACTGCCCCAATCCGCCGCCTTGGCGGGAACACCCCGACACGGGGTGATAGACAAGCGAGCAGTTCTCTGTGTTATCCTCTTGCTCGTACCTCGCGGGGCCCGCGCGCTGACTCGTCAGCGCCACCTACAATGAGGGTCCCTACCTACGTTCTTCCTCGCAGAGATCGTGGATGGAGGAGATGCGAGCACACTTCGAGGTGTGCTGGCCATCATCCTTCAGCCCGGCGCACCTCTATTCAGAGGAGAGAACATGCAAATCAAGAAACTCACGCCCAACCTGGTTGTGCGCAGTGTTGAAGCCAGCCTGAAGTTTTATCGCGAAGTCCTTCAACTAGAGACGGGGATGACTGTTCCGGAACAGCCGCCCTACGTGTTCGCGTCGGTCACGAACGGCACGATCGAAATTTTCTTCAATGATCAGAAAGTAGTCGCCAAGGAGTATCCCAGGCTGGCCGGAACCATCGGAGCCAGCCTTACCCTCTACATGGAGGTGGACAGCTTGCGGGCGGTTCTCGACCGCGTAGAGAAAGCAGGCGCGAAGATTTCCATGCCCGTTACCGAACAGTTCTACGGCATGAAAGAATTCGCCTTCGAAGATCAGGATGGCTACACGATTACGATTGCGGAGAAAATGTAGAGCGGTCGTTTGTCGTTTGTGGTTAGCAGGTGGAGCAAACAAAAAGGGCCGCATCGCTGCGGCCCTTGAATGTTGTTTGTGCTGACGACTACGACTAACGACTAGCGGCGATTCACCGTCTTCCACGTCCACCGCCACCACCATGGTGTCCGCCACCACCGCCGCCACCCGGACCGCGTCGCCCTCGACCGCCTCCACCACCGCCACCACGCCGGCGATTGCGATCGCCACCTCGGCTAGCATCGCGTCCACCCTCCGGACGTCCTGCGCCCGCGGGTGCGGGTTCACCTTCCACGCGATTGAAGTTCGGTTCGTCGTCGGCGTCGAAATCGGCGCCGCCCTCGATCACCGCAGTCGGTTCGCCGTGAGCAACCGGCGCTACGTAGGGTCTCGCTTCCGATGTTCCACCTTCCTCTTCCGGAGGAGGCGGTGCGCCGCCCATCTTGGCCCTCTGCTCTTTCAAAATTGCCTTGCGAGACAACTTGATGCGATTGCCTTCGACGGCCAGAACTTTGACCAGCACCTGGTCGCCTTCCTTGAGTTCGTCCTTAATGTCTTTGATTCTGTGCTCGGCAACTTCACTGATGTGCAACAGACCATCAGTGCCCGGGATTATTTCAACAAAGGCTCCGAACTCGGCCAGCCGTGTGACTTTGCCGAGATAGGTCTTCCCTACTTCGGCGGTTGCGGTCAGATCTCGGATAATTTGCAGGGCCTTGTTGGCCGAGACTTCATCATTCGAGGCAACATTGACCTTGCCGGTATCTTCGACGTCGATCTTGACGCCGGTCTGCTCGATGATCGAGCGGATCATCTTGCCACCGGGCCCAATCACATCGCGGATCTTATCCACTGGAATCTGCAGGGTGTAAATGCGTGGAGCATAAGCTGAAACCTTGACCCGGCCTTCGGTCAGCACCTCGCTCATTTTGTCGAGGATGTGCAGCCGCCCCCGCTGCGCCTGGGCGAGCGCTTCGCGCATGATCTGCGAAGTGATGCCAGCTACTTTGATGTCCATCTGTAAAGCGGTGATGCCATCACGAGTGCCGGCAACTTTGAAGTCCATATCGCCGTAGTGATCTTCCGCGCCCGCAATGTCAGTGAGAATCGCGTAAGAGTCACCTTCCTTCACCAGTCCCATCGCAACCCCCGCGACCGGAGCCTTCAAAGGAACGCCCGCGTCCATCAGAGAGATCGAAGCTCCGCAAACCGTCGCCATCGACGACGAACCATTCGATTCCAGAATGTCCGAAACAACCCGCATCGCATACGGCCACTTGTCTTCAGTGGGCAATACGGCTGAGATGGCGCGGTCGGCCAACGCTCCATGGCCAATCTCGCGACGGCCCGCGCCGCGCATGAATGCAACTTCGCCCACCGAGAACGGCGGGAAGTTGTAGTGAAGCATGAAACGCTTTTTGGATTCGCCCTGGAAGCCCTCGAGGCGCTGCATGTCATCGCTGGTGCCGAGAGTGGTGGTGACCAGCGCCTGCGTTTCGCCGCGAGTGAAGATGGCGCTGCCGTGCGTACGGGGCAGGACGCCTGCCTCAACCCAGATGTCGCGGACCTGATCGAAAGCGCGACCGTCGGGACGGCGCTTGTTGTTGATGACCTGGTCGCGGAAAATCCGCTCGCGGAGAGCTTCGTAGTATTTTTCGAACTTCGACTTCGCTTTTTCATCGTCGGCAGGAAGTGCCGCGACTAACTCTTTTTTCAGCGAGCGAACCAGTTCGTAGCTTTCCGCCTTCGGATGCTTCTGGGTATCGAGTGCATCGGACAGACGCTCCCCAATCTTTTTCTCCAGGTCTTTGTAATAGCTATCGTCAAACTCCGGAGCCGTGACGGCGCGTTTCGGCTTGCCTACCTTGGCGCGCAATTCATTGATTACCGCGCAGATTTTCTTGATCTCCGTGTGCGCAAATTCAATCGCGTCCACTACCGTCTCTTCTTTTACTTCTTTCGCTCCGGATTCAATCATCACGATGGCATCGGAGGTCCCTACCACCATGATGTTGAGCAGACTCTCATTCATCTCGGCGTAGGTGGGGTTGGCGATCAGGCTGCCATTGACCAGTCCAACGCGTACCGCTCCGATCGGTCCAAGGAATGGAATGTCAGAAAGAGTAAGTGCGGCGGAAGCGGCATTAATGCCAAGAACGTCAGGATCATTTTCGTTGTCAGCGGACAGCACGAAGGCGATGATCTGGGTTTCGCACTTGAAACCGTCGGCAAACATGGGGCGCACAGGCCGGTCGATCTGGCGGCTGGTGAGCACTTCGCGCTCACTCATGCGTCCTTCGCGCTTGATAAAGCCGCCGGGGATGCGTCCTCCGGCATAGGTATATTCGCGGTAGTCAACCGTGAGCGGGAAAAAGTCGATGCCCTCGCGGGGCTCAGGATTCGCGACTGCGGTCGCCAGCACTACGTTTTCGCCCATGCGGACGACGGCCGATCCGTGGGCCTGCTTGGCCAGTTTTCCGGTTTCAAAAGAGATGTTTTTGCCGCCCGCGAGTTCAACGTGGGCAATGGTGGGTTCAGGCTTCATAGGTCAATCCTTTTCGGGCAGGAGGCCGCGCACGCGGCGCGGAGTTCGCGGGTAGGCGGATGCCAGTGGCTCGGGGTTGGAAAACGCACTTTAGTTGAGGCTCTTGGAGTGTATAACCGGCTCCACACGGAGCCGGTCGCGCTTACTTGCGGATGCCGAGCTTCGAAATGACGGTTTTATACCGTTCGGAGTCGTACTTCTTCAGATAGTTCAGCAAACGACGCCGCTTGCTGACCAGGATGAGAAGTCCGCGGCGCGAGCCGTGGTCTTTCTGGTGCGCTTTGAAATGCTCCGTCAACTGACCGATACGCTCGCTCAACAGCGCGATTTGAACCTCGGGACTACCGGTATCGGTGGCGTGCGTGCGATAGGTGTCAATGACGGACTGCTTTTGCTCTCTGGCTAGCACTAACCTGTTGCTCTCCTGTTGATTTTCGTTTGGTAACGTCTTCGAGGTTAACACGTTGCCGCGAGACGTGGCAAGCGGCGTCGATTTTACCGCAGACCTCCCAGAGCGCGCGGAACAAGGCTGCGGGCCTGCTTTTTGCATTGGCGGTTGGGAACTGCCCTTTCGATTGCTGGAGCTAGCGGTTCGCGCCTTTTTTTTGCGGCACTTTGGATCAGGCTTCAACATCCAAAGCTAGTGTATGAGCTGCGATCTCAGTTGCAGCTCGTCCAGAAAGGCTCACCTCATGTCTGACACAGTTCGAACAGCCCTATGGGTTCCCCTCCACGCCAAGCCTGGAAAAGAGGCAGCAGTTGAGAGTTTTCTGAAGAGCGGCCTGGCATTGGTCCAGCAGGAGCCCGCGACGACCGCCTGGTTCGCCCTCAAGCTTGGTCCGTCGATGTATGGCATCTTTGACGTCTTCCCGGATGAGGCAGGACGGCAAGCGCATCTCGACGGAGCGGTCGCAAAGGCCCTGATGGCCAAAGCCTCCGAGTTGCTCGCCGAGCCACCGAAAATCGAAAAGCTCGAAGTGCTGGCAGCGAAACTGCCATCGCGAAGTGTTGAGAAAGCCGCTTAACGGCGATCTCTCCATGCGGGTCGGCGCGAGAGTTGAGGAGTGTTTTCGATCGGCTTCGAGGGGCGCTGTCAGCAGTACCGATTGATGTTTTTCCGTAAACCTTAAGGTCGGACGCGCCCCTCCTGTTGCGCCCAGCAGGATTTAGCAACCAGTGCCTCGATTCGGCATCTACTGTGGAGAGCAAGAGAAACAAATTATGAACGACGAGAATGTTGACGACTTGAACAAGGACAACTGCCCAACGTTTGCGGCCTTTCTGGAAAAAATGGCTGCACATAATGCGGAACAGCTTGCGGAATTCAATCCCGACGCGGTCTGCCCGACTTGTGGCAAGGTCCATGACTACAATCTCCCATATGCTGCCAAGCGGTCTGGAATAAAGGCTTCCTGATTTTCCCTGAAACGTTGCGTTCCCTTTCCCTGTCGCGCTAGGACCGGCCGCTCGAGATATGGCGCGACTCAAGTCGTACATCGATTTTCCGATGGAACTCCTGCCTGAACCTGATTGCGGAAAACTGGTCGCTTATCCACGCTTGTTGAGGACATAACTGTGGGCCACGGAAATCGGCCGCAAAGACAATTGGCAAACAGATTGTTTCACGGCCTTCGTTTATATCTTCGCGACAGGCGATCCTTCACAGCTCGCCCAAACGCCGCATCGTGCTAGCACTCTTGAACTGTAGATGGTAGTGAGATAAGGGCCATTTGTGACCAGGATGAAATGGGCCTCTCTCCACGCAGCCTGGACAGCATGCACCATCAGGCAAAGCGAGGGATGACTGGCAAAAGGAAGTGCGATGCATATCGGTTTTGTTCGCGCGGTAATTGTCGGAACGATCCTGCTGTTGATGACGGCAGCAATGTTCGGGCAAGTGAGAATGGGAGTCGTCATTACGATCGCTCCGCCCCCACTGCCCATCTATGATCAGCCTCTTTGTCCGGGCGAAAACTACATTTGGACTCCAGGCTACTGGGCGTATGGTGACGACTTCGACGATTACTACTGGGTGCCGGGCACATGGGTGCTAGCTCCGGAGGTCGGTTTCCTATGGACGCCAGGCTATTGGGAATGGAATGAGGATAGGTACGTTTTCTATGATGGATATTGGGGGCCGCAGGTAGGTTTTTACGGCGGGATCTTCTACGGTTTTGGCTATTTCGGTGAAGGTTACGAAGGCGGGCGCTGGGACCACGATCGCTTTTTCTATAACACCACGGTCAATAACGTTAATATCACTGAGATTCACAACGTCTACAACGCTCCCGTGAGAACAGAGTCGACGCCCCCACGCGTCAGCTATCACGGCGGCAACGGTGGAATCAACCGTCCTCCGAAGCCTGAAGAGCTGGCGGCGGCACGAGCAAGACATATTCCGCCGGTGCCGGTTCAAAGGGAGCATGTGCAAGTTGCACGGACCCACCCCGACCTCAGGGCTTCCGCCAACATGGGCAAGCCACCCGTCGCGGCCACACCAAAACCTGGAGCCATTGAAGAGCGTGGTGTTGTACCGGCCAAAGCGTCAGGCGGACCTTATACGCCTCCACCTAATCGTGGCAAGAATCAGGCGCGCGAAAACCCTCCCGCGAACCGTCCGAACGACCGTCCTGCAAACAACAACCGTCCAGACAGAAACGCTTCTCGGCCCAACCCGCCTGTCCATGCTCGCGACATTTCTCCTGCTGAACGTCCAAGTCCTCCAAATACAGGCAACGCGAAGCAAGATCAGAAGTACCAGCAGCAACAAGAAAAGCAATTCGCAAAGCAGGAACAGGAAAGACAGAAGCTCCAGCAAAAGCAGGACCGGGAAGACCAGCGAGCAGCCCAACAGAAAGCCGATGACGCGAGAAGACAGCAGGTGGAGCAGCGCCATCAGCAGCAGACGCAGCAATTGCAGCAAAAGCACGAGCAGCAGCAGCGGCAGATGGAGCAGAAGCAGCGGCCACCGCAGAAACAGAACAAACAGCCACCGCCGGACCGGAGCAAGCCTCCAAACTAGGAGCGTCTTCGAACAACCAGGGCGCGCCCCTCGATTGTTCGATGGGACATTCGAGGGGTGGCGCGCACCAGGGCGAGCGTTGCTTTATGCGGTGCCTCGCGAGAATGTTCGTTTTGACTAGCTAAGCCGCAAACAAGTGCAACTACTGAACTCGTCGAACGTTAGAGGAATGAATGGGACGAAAGATCGGATACTGGGTTACCACCACGATTATCGTTTTATTTATGCTTTTCGACGCGGCTCTTTACTTAGGCGGCGCGGCGGCGGCGGTGGAAGGATTTAATCATCTTGGCTATCCGCAGCAATTGCGGATCTTTCTTGGCATTGCGAAACTGGTCGGGGCAATTGTGCTCATCATTCCGGGCGTTGGCCTGCTGAAGGAATGGGCATACGCGGGCTTTACTTTTGCGTGGATCCTCGCGACCATTGCCCACTATTCGGCTGGCGACGGAGTAAAAGCCGTGGCCCCCGTCGTGCTGCTGGCGATGCTTGCTGTCTCGTACTTCACGAGAGCGTCCGACCGCAGGTTGGCGAGTTTTTAATCTCAAGTAAGGATGTCAGGGACCTCCTCTATCTATATGAACAGCATGGGCGTTATTGCCTTGACTTCTCCTTCCGCGCACGCGATACTCACGGCAGTTTCGCGGGCTCCCCTGGCCTGCGAAATTCCCCCTTTTTAAGACTCCTGGGTACGGGTTTTGAGGACTGCGGTACCGCTCTGGCCTTAGTGCGCGTCCCGAGACTTTGAGTCTCCCGAAGAGAGAGACCTTACATGCGCTGCTTCGTCGCGCGAGCTCGCCAGCTCGTGCTGGTCTTTTTGCTATGCGTGTCCGCAGTAGTCTTCGTGAGCGGGCAGGCGAACGTCGTTGGGCAATGGACCACCCTGCCTACATCCATGCCGATCAACCCGGTGCACGTGGCCATGCTTCACAACGGCAAAGTACTGGTTGTCTCCGGCTCGGGCAATGTGCCCGGCATTACAAATTATCAAGCCGGCATCTTTGATCCTGCGACCGGTCTGGTCTCGACCCAGCCGATCTCGTGGGACATGTTCTGCAACGGAATGGTCATCTTGCCTGACGGTCGGCCGCTGATCGTGGGCGGAACAATTCAGTACGATCCCTTTCATGGCGAAACGCGAGCTGCCGTGTACGATCCGGCGACTAACAACTTCACGAACGTACAGCCCATGGCGGTCGGACGGTGGTATCCGACGGCTACGGTGATGGGGGATGGGCGCGTGATGGCGTTTTCGGGGCTTGATGTGAACGGCGGCACTACGCCGGTGGTGCAGTTCTTTACGACCGGCACAGGATGGAGCGCTCCAGTAAGCGCGCCCTGGACGCCGCCGCTCTATCCGCGAATGAATTTGCTGCCGAATGGGAAAGTCTTTTATTCGGGACCGGGATCGAATTCAGCGATGTTCGATCCAGCCACGCAGATCTGGAGCCAGAATTACGCGAAGACGAAATACGGCGGAGGCCGGGGATACGGAAGTTCGGTGCTGCTGCCATTGACGCCTGCGAACAACTATTCGCCGCGCGTGATGATTATGGGCGGCGCTAATCCCTCGACGGCGACGACCGAGATTATCGATCTGTCGCAGCAAACGCCCGCGTGGCAATTTGCTCCGAGCATGTCCCAACCTCGGATCGAAATGAGTGCGGTTCTGTTGCCAACCGGGGGCGTACTGGCGCTGGGCGGATCGCTGAATGATGAACAAAATAGTTCGGCGAGTCTGAATGCAGATTTGTACGATCCGGTCGCCAACACTTTTTCTTCCGCTGGGGCGAATAGCTTTCCGAGACTGTATCACTCGGTGGCTCTGCTTTTGCCGGACGCTACCGTCTGGGTGGCAGGTGGGAATCCTACGCGTGGGACGTATCAACCCCAGATGGAAATCTATCAGCCAGCCTACCTGTTCACGACCGACGGGCAGGGACACGCGATTCCTGCAACCCGGCCGACAATTGGGAGCGCTCCGGCCACAATGGCCTATGGCTCGGCTCTTACGATCAGCTCTCCGGATGAGAGCAATTTGAAGTCAGTATCGCTAATGCGCGCCGGCGCGGCAACGCATGCATTCGATAGGGATCAGCGTATGGTCGGCTTGAGTTTCACCGATCAGGGAAATGGAACGTTGCTGTTGAATGCTCCGGTGAATGGCAATCTTGCGCCGCCAGGATATTACATGCTGTTTGTGGTAAACGTCGCCGGCGTCCCTTCGGTGGCAAGTTGGGTGCAGGTGCTGGCTTCTGATTTTTCGTTGACTGCAACGCCTTTCTCGCAGCAAGTCTCGCAAGGCGGAAGCACATCATGGACCGCGACTGTGACACCTCAAAGCAGCTTTACCGGGACCGTGAATCTGGCGGCCAGCGGCCTTCCCACGGGCGTTAGTTCATCCTTCAACCTGCCTGTATTAACTGCCGGAGATTCGACACTCAGCGTCACGGTCAGCAATTCGGTAGCGGTGGGAACGTATCCCTTCACGATTAGCGGCACAAGTGGAACGTTGACTCATAGTTTCAATGCCAGTTTGGATGTTCGCGCTGCTGGTGATTACACCGTTACAGTCACGCCGGCCTCACGGAACGTGATCCAAGGTGGCAGCACTTTCTGGACTGCTACCGTGACGCCGCAAAGTGGATTCACGGATTCGGTGACCCTCGGAGTCAGCGGGCTGCCTTCCGGCATAAGTGCAAGTTTCAGCCCGCCCATTGTGACCAGCGGAGACTCAACTCTCAACGTGCTCGTCGGAAGTGCGGTAGCGCCGGGTTCATACCCATTTTCGATTAGCGGGATTAGTGGAGCCATCACCCACAGCACCGGGGCCACTCTCGTGGTGCAGGCCGCCCCCGATTTCGCTGTGACGGTGACTCCTGCTCTACGAAAAGTAATTCAGGGCAAGAGCACATCCTGGACGGCAACCGTCACGCCACAAAATGGCTTTTCCGATGCGATTACGCTAGGGGTGAGCGGACTGCCAACCGGCGTAACCGCCGTTTTTAGCTCTCCCGTACTGAAGAGTGGGAATTCCACTTTGAATGTAAATGTGGACGCTTCAGTCCCGCCCGGAGCGTATCCGTTCCTAATCACGGCGGTGAGCGGGTCGCTTGAACACAATGCCAATGCGACATTGACGGTTCTCGTGCAGGGAACATTTACGATCGCAGTCACGCCGGGATCACAGGCGGTTACGCGTAACTCGACGTCCATTTACACGGTAACCATAACGCCGCAGAAAGGTTTTCTGTGGACCGTCGATCTTTCCGTCAGTGGCACAGGCAATCACATCACAGCGAGTCTGGATCCGGTTTCGGTTGGAGCAAACGGCACCTCCACTTTGACAGTGAACGTCGATGGCAGCATGCCTCGCGGAAAGCACACCTTACGCGTGACCGGAAGAAGCGGACAACTTTCGAAGACTGGGACTCTGGTACTGACGGTCCAGTGAGAAGTTCTTTGTGGTGAGCTGTTGCGACTGGGACAGCTCATCTTCTAGTTCGAATTCCCTCGTGTCCGCGCCTTGCAAGATATTGCCCGGCATTGCGCGGTTGAGCCACAATCATCGTTCAGCATTAACTTCAGGAGGGCGAAATGCCTGTTTCTCGCAGGGGATTTCTGCGCACACTGACGGCTGGAACTGTTGCCGGATCGGTTGCAGGCTGGGCTGGAGACGCCCTCGTCGAGGCGGCAACATTGGCGGCGCGTCCCGAGAGAGATCGGGAAGGAGTTCTACTGCTGGATAGCAATGAGAACGCCTACGGGCCGTCGGAGAAAGTGATGTGGGCGGTGCAGGAATCCCTCAGCCGGGCGAACCGTTATCCATTCCGCGACTATGATTCGCTTACGGAAGACATCGCTCGTCTTCATAACGTGAAGTCGAATCGAGTTGTGCTCGGTTGCGGATCCACCGACATTCTGCGACTGGCCGCAGCCGCGTTACTCGGCCCTGGCAAAACAGTCATCACGGCATCGCCTACCTATGAGGATCTGGCAACATACTCGAAGGCGATCGGGGCAGAGATCATCACCGCGCCGCTGACGCCGACCTTTGCTCACGACCTCGACGCGATGCTGGCGAAGGTGGATTCCAAAACGGCGCTTGTATACATCTGCAATCCGAATAATCCCACGGCCAGTCTCACTCCGCGAGCGGACATCGAATCATTTCTGGGGAAGCTGCCGCCAACCGTGTACGTCCTGATCGATGAGGCTTATCACCACTACGTGAATGCGTCTGCACGCTATGTTTCATTTCTTGATCAGCCGGCGGGAAATGAGCGCGTAATCGTGATACGAACGTTTTCGAAAGTTTACGCGATGGCGGGCCTGCGACTTGGTTATGGGGTAACAGAGCACGTCCTTGCGGAAAAAATGCGTAGTCTACTCACGGACGTCGACCTGAATTGTGCGGCGGTAGCCGCCGGCAAAGCGGCACTGGCCGATTCCGAAAGCGTCAGGAATTTTGTCAAACGCAACATGGACGATCGGCAGGAATTCTTCAACCAGGCGATGGCGCGCATGTTGAAGCCTATCGATTCGCACGCAAATTTTGTGATGATGGACGCACATCAGCCGGCCGACGACATCATTGATCATTTCCGAAAGAACAAGATTCGGATCGGACGACACTTCCCTCCTCTTACCCATCACGTTCGAGTTTCGCTGGGCACGCCGGCAGCGATGAGAGAATTCTGGCGGGTCTGGGACCTGATGCCGAATTCCAAAATGTCGATGTAGCGACACTTTGCGGAGCAGCGGGTGCATGGGACAATAGATCCATGCGAAATTTCACACGAGTCCTACCGATATTGGCCGCAGGCATGATGTTGCTTGGGAGTGCAAAAGCGCAGGAAACGCCCGCGGCAAAAACTGAATCAGCTCCTGCAAAGGCGCAACCGGCTGCGCCCGCAAAGCCGAAGGCTCCGGCGACCAAGACCGGCGCGACTAAGGCTCCGGTTGCCGGTGCAGCACTCCTCAAGACCAAAAAAGACAAATTCAGCTATGCGCTCGGAATGAATGTTGGCGCGAACCTGGGAACCAGCCTGCGCAAGCAGTCGGTCGAGTTCGATCCGAATCTTGTAGCCCAAGGTTTGAGGACTTCCCTGGCAAACGGCAAGACCCTGATGACGCAAGAAGAGGCACAAGCTTTGCTGAAGGAAGTGCAGACCGACATGATGAAAAAGCAGCAGGAGAAGATGCAGGCAGCCGGAGAGGCGAATAAGAAGGAAGGCGAAGCGTTTTTAGCTGCCAACAAGGGAAAAGAGGGAGTTGTTACACTGCCCAGCGGCCTCCAGTACAAAATCCTGAAAGCGGGCAACGGACCAAAACCAGCCGCAACCGATTCTGTCGTTTGCAACTATCGCGGGACTCTCATCAACGGTACAGAATTCGATAGCTCTTACAAGCGCGGCCAGCCGGCAACGTTTCCTGTCAACGGCGTAATCAAGGGTTGGACCGAAGCGCTGCAACTGATGCCGGTGGGATCGAAATGGCAATTATTCATTCCCTCTTCCCTCGCCTATGCCGAGCGGGGCGCTGGAGCAGATATCGGACCGGACGCCACGTTGATCTTCGAAGTGGAGTTGATGTCCATTCAGCCGAAAAACGATTCGGCGAAACCGACGACTGAAGAGAAGAAGTAATTTACGGAGTGCAAGTGCGTTCTGGCGAAGGTAGCCGGGGCGCTCCATTCCCTTCCGCTCGGGGCTAATCCTTCCAACCTGCACCCACGGTTATGCCGTGGGCTGCATGCTTTCCCCCTAACGGATCGAGTGAATCTTCACGAAGGGCCAATAAGAAAGGCTGCTCTCAGATTCGGTTCGGCTCGGACGGATCATCGGGATCGATAGCGGGAGATCTTGGCATCCGTGGCGCATCGTCGGGCGGTTCTCTAACGGGTGGGATTGCAGGTTCGGGTGGGGGCATGGGACTAGGATCGGGAAAATTTGGACCGGACATGGCGAGCATAGATGCGCGAGACCCGCGAAGGTTGGCCCGTCGCAAGCAAATCGCTCCGAGGTTGCCAAAGAGAAAGCCCCTCCCCCAAACAGGAATCGAGGGAGGGGATTCAGGAACTACGTTACGGATTGATCCAGACGCTGTTGGCAGCGCTGTTGTTGGTAAAGTCGCGATCCGGCGTGGTGAGGCGGACTCCGGCGGTGGCCTGGGTCCATCCTGAGACTGTCGGAAGCACGGTAATGGTAACGCTCTTACTGGTGCCAGGTGACATCTGGCCAAGCTTGCAATTGACCAGAATTCCATGGGTGCATCCTTTGGTCGCGGAAACGAAGGTTGTAAATTTCGGCAATGCCAGAAGCGCAAAGACATTCCGGGCGTCGTCGTCCTGGATGTTGGTCACGGTAACGGTATAGACGAGCGCCTCGCCGACTTTGCCAGGGTTGGTGGAGATCATCGTAACCTGCATCTCGGTGAGCCCGACGCCCGTGATCTGACTCGTGATGAAGGCGCTGGCGCTACCGCCACCATCCTCGTGCGCTACGGCGGTGACATCCTGTGGCGAAGTATCGGTGGGATGCACGGCGATCACAAAATTGTGGGTCTGATTCGGGTTAAGGTTTTGGATTTGGCAGACCACCGTTAAATGCGACGGTCCAGGAGTGAAGAGGCAGCCCCCGCTGGGCGACGGAGATATCGGCAGTTCGGCGGCCGGCAACGTGTAAGTAACGGTGAGATTCGGTGCGTCCAGTCCGCTGGTGTTGGTGACAGATGCGGTGTACATCGGCTCGCCGTTCGGATCCGAGCCCAGTGCAAGTCCCATCGTCAGGGTAGCCTGCGCCTGAGCTGCGGATGCCAGGAATAGGGTCAGCGTGAGTAGTGCCAGGGCAATAACAACATGTTTTGTAGTTGAGTGCGACATTGGTTCCTCCTGAGCGATTGAGAGACTAGGTACTGACGTAGGGAAGCAGAACTGCAAAAAACACTGAAAAGCTTGCAAGAACACCGGGACGGGGATTCCACGGCAGGCGGACTGATCCAGCCGCTATCTAGACATGCGACAAGCGCAGAGGAATTGGCTCACGCATGGCAAAAATATGTGAGAAGGCGTGGGCGACGCCGCGATAGCAACTTCTGAGAGTCAGTTCAATCGGTCGACGGTGATCCGGTTTTCACATCGGACTTCCCGGGACGCACATCGTACTCGGAGTGTGGCACTCCCATCAGGTATTTGTCGAACCACCCCACGATATGTTCGAGGCGCTCGATCCGGTGCCAGGGTTCGCCCGAGCGCGAGAGTTCGTGCGTCTCGCGTGGGAAGACGACCATGGCGGTGGGACGCTTGAGATACTTCAGAGCGCGGAATAACTGCTCGCCGCCGGAGTCTTGCGGAGTGCGGTAATCCGAGTCGCCCAGAACGAACATGATGGGAGTGTGAATGTTTTTCACAAACGTGATGGCGGAGCGGTTGGCGTAGTCCTGAGGATCCTCGAAGGGCGGAGCTTTGAACCACTTTGCCTGGAAGAGCGTGAAATCGGCCGTGTACCACCACGAGGCCCAGTTCGAAATGTCGCGCTGCGAAACGGCGGCCGCGAAGCGGTCGGTGTGGGTAACGGCCCAGTTCGTGAGAACACCTCCACCACTGCCTCCGGTGATCGCAAGCTTTTTCGGATCGACATAACCCCGCTTGAGAACCTCGTCGATTCCGATCATGAGGTCACGGTGGTCGTCCCCGGGATAGTGGTACTGAATAATGTTGCCGAAGTCCTGTCCATAGCTGGTCGATCCGCGAGGGTTAACGTAAAGGACGACGTAGCCTTTCGCGGCCATCCATTGAAATTCATGATCGAAAACCCAGCCATACGCCGCATGCGGGCCGCCGTGTATGTCGAGAATCAGAGGATATTTCTTGTTGGGATCGAAGGCAGGCGGCTTTTGAATCCATCCCTGGATATTCCTGCCGTCGAAGCTTTTATAGTTGATTTCTTCGGGTGCGGTGAGGTTGAGCTGTGACCAGAGAGCCTTATTGGGATCAGTAAGTCGAGTTTGAGCACCATCGGCAGAGACAGCATAGAGATCGCCGATCATGACCGGTGTCGAGACCAGGGCAATAGTGGTGCGGGCGTCGGGCGTAGTCGAGTAATCGAGTACTGCCTGCTCTCCGTGGGTGATCTCGGTGACGCCGCCGGATTGCGCATCGACGCGAACGATTGGCGTACGGCCCTGCTTCGCAACCAGGTCGAAGAGAGAGTTGCTGTCCGGCGCCCAATGGAGAGTTCGTCCATTGCCTCCGCGCGGCGCGGCATTATCGCCGAAGACGGAGTCGCCCATGTCGAAGTCATAGTTGGCGGTGAGATTACGGGGCTGCGCGTTAGGAGCGATGTCCATGACCCAGAGATCGGGCTGCGAGTAGGAGCGGACAGGCTCCGAGGCAGAAGCGTGGAAGGCGAGACGCCGGCCGTCGGGGCTAAGGGTGAGGTCGCCGATGTCCATCTTAATTGTGGTGAGCTTTTCGGGCGTGCCGCCAGTGGAGGAGACGGAGTAGATGTCCGTGACCCCGTTTTCGTAGTAAGGCTCGTCGATGCGTGTCGTGAGGAAATAAAGGCGCGCACCATCGTTCGTCCAGCGGGCCTCGCCTTCATCGTAGTCGCCGCTCGTGAGTTGAATGGGCTTGGTCCGTTCATCGGACCCTGCGGGTACCTCGATGACCCAGATGTGTTGGTGACGTTTGGCATCGAGATAACCCTCATCGTTGTCGCGATATATGGCGCGGCTGATGATGTGGACGTCGGACTCATGGTCGTTGTCCAGATGTGCGTCTTTGGCTGAATCGGGTTTGGAAACTGCGTCGCCAGGCTTGGTGGCTTGTTTCGTGCGCTCGGCTTTTTCGACGTCCTCGGGCGTGGTGGAGCTGGAGAAAGCGATGCGCTTGCCCTCGGGCGACCAGAGGGGGCCGGACGCGCCTTTGGGCAGATCGGTGATGATGCGGGCTTCCCCTCCCGCGAGGGAGAGAATCGCGAGCTGCGCCGGCTTGGGTTTACCGGCGTCGTCTTTCTCTCCACCGCGAACGAAAACGAGACGCTTGCCGTCCGGCGACCAACGAGGCTGCCCATCGTGCTTCCCGGTGGTGAGGCGAACGGGAGAATCGCTGCCGGAGGTGGCAACGCTCCAGATCGAAGTCTCGTAGCCGGTGCGCTTTTCGTCGACAACAACACGCGTAAAAGCGACGCGGGAACCGTCCGGCGAAACCTGTGGGTTGGCGATCCACACGAAATCGAAAAGATCTTTTTCAGTGATGGAGCGCTTTCCGGAAGAATTCTGAGCGGAAATATAAGAGGTAATTACCAGCGCGATGATGATGGCGGAAAAACGAAATTTCATCCTGGCCTCGTGACGTGTAGTGAATCGGCATTGTGCTACTCAGAGCGGGACGTGTCAAACAGAGTGTCGCCCAAACCTGCATCGCCAGCCGCGACGGAGTAGCATTGTGGAGATTTGATCATTCAAGTACTTTCATGAAGCTTACGCAGGCAGAAAAGGCAGAACGATTCCGAGCACTTCATGAAAGGCCGGGCGCGTTCGTCATTCCCAATCCTTGGGATATCGGCTCTGCGCGCATTCTCGCCGGGCTGAACTTCCAGGCATTGGCTACATCGAGCGCCGCCTCGGCCTGTGCGATCGGCCGACGCGATGGCCTCCTTACGCGGGATGAGGCTCTAACGCACTCTCGCATGATTGTCGATGCGACCGACTTGCCTGTCTCGGCCGATCTCGAAAACGGATTCGGCCACTCTCCAGAAGCTGTGGCAACGACGATCCGACTGGCAGCCGACGCGGGGCTGGTTGGATGCACAATTGAAGACACAACCGGCGACGAGGAGAATCCCCTTTACGATGATCGCCTGGCCGTCGAACGGATTGCAACTGCCGCCCAAGCGGCACGGGCGCTCCCTTTTCCCTTTATCCTGACCGCGCGGGCGCACAATCTTATGTTTGCGAATCCGCGCCTGGATGACACCATCCGTCGCCTTCAGGCGTTTGAAAAAGCTGGGGCTGATGTTCTGTTTGCGCCCGGACTGTCGGATATTGCTTCGGTACGAGCCGTCTGTGCGGCGGTGTCGAAGCCGGTCAATTTCATGGTGGGCATCAAAGGAAAATCATTTTCGGTGAGTGAACTCGCCGAGGCCGGAGTCAAGCGCATCAGCCTCGCGACTTCACTCTATCGCGCGGCCATGACAGGACTGCTTGATGCTGCGCGCGAAGTCAATGACCGAGGCCAGTTTACTTTCCTCGACCGATCGGTAACGACGCAGGACCTGATCCAGTGCATGGAACGGAAGTCCTCTCAATCCTGACTACGGGTGCTTGGTAATCTCACCCTTCGACTCTCTCGCTTCCGGCAAGTCGATGGTCAGAATTGTGCCGCAACTCAATGCTGCAGCCTCGATTCAAATTCTAAAGCGCTAACCATGTTCCAATTCCCTTCTCCAGCGCGCGCCGATAAATCAGCGGTGCGGTTGTCATGTCATCAAGAGCGAGGCCGAGGTTGCAGGCCATAGTGCGTTCGTCGGGCTTCTCGCGGCCGGGCTTTCGGCCAGTGACTAACTCGCCGAGATCAGCATGGATAGGAGGAATGTTCTGAAAGTATCCGATGTCGCGGTAATGGTGCAGCTGGGGAACATCGTCGGTGCAGAATTTGTCGGACTCGTGAAGGGCATCGGAATGCCAGTAAGAATCGAAATCCACGAGTGAGGCGAAAGCGCCTCTCTGTAGCCAGCCGCGCTGAATGGTTGCGTGCGGCTTCCGAAGGATTGGGCCGGCGGTTACCACGATGTCGCTATTGACGATGGCCTGCATCGGTTCGGGTACAGAGGCTGCTTCAATTCCCAACTGAGCGGACATCTCCTCGGCGTAGCGGGCACCGCGATCGGCGTGCGTATCGTAGGCATAGACCTTCTTTATTGGGAATAGAATCTTGAGTGCTTCCAGGTTGCTTCGTCCCTGCACGCCGCAGCCGAGAATGCCGACAGTGGCGGAGTCAGGACGCGCGAGATATTTCGCTGAGAGCGCGGTGGCGGCGCCGGTGCGTTTGGCTGTGATCCAGGTGGCGTCCATGAGCGCGAGCGGGATGCCGGTTTCGAAATCGTTGAGGACGATCAGGCCACTGATGTAGGGTAGGCCTCGTGCGCTGTTGCCGGGATATCCGCCCACCCACTTTATGCCGGCCGCTTTCTGCGCGGGGATCGCCGCAGGCATGGCGTGAATGAAGGCGTCAGGCGCAGGATGGATGCCGATCTTGGGCGGCATCTCCACTCGCCCTTCGCCTTTTTCCCGGAACATACGTTCGAGAGCGGCGATGATTTCTGACATGTTGAGGCTGGCAGCGGCCACGTCGGACTGCGAAAGGTAGAGCAGGTTCTTGCCCAAATGATCGGTCATTCGTTTCGTTTGGCGGCTTTCTTCTCGGCAAGTGCGGCGGCCTCTTCTACGACTTTGGCTAAGCGCCGGGCGCGCGAGTCAGGAGTGCGGTAGTAAAAAATGGCAAGCAGTTGTGCACGACGGCGGGTGGCGGACATTCGCTCCCACCCCTCGCGGGCACGGGGATTGCGTGCAAAAGCAAGTTGCAGCATCGGAGGCAGTTCGCGTTCGGCCTCCATGGTGGACATCAATTGTTCGGCAACCTGCTCGGAACGGCGGACGCGTGCGTCGGCCGATTTCACGTTGGTGATCCAGTCCACGATCCACTTGCGGATCGAGTAGTTCAGTTTCTCGAACCAACGAAGGACTGAGCGATCTTCGGCGAGCGCGCGTTTCAGTTCTGCGGGAATCGTGACCGTGCGTGCCTCTGTGTCCTGCTCCAGACGAAAGCTGGCTTTAGCGCCGGCAAATGCGTGGCCCTCTTTTTGCATCCGCTTGTTAATCAGCAAAAACTGCCGACCGTCGCTGGTTGGAAACAGAGATGTGCGGAAGGCGAAGCCGTTGATTTCACCTTTAACCTTGGGGCGGCGGCCGCTGCCCCACACTGCGACCGCGTCGAATGGCACGTAGGCGACCACCCAGCCTAATCCAGAGCGCAGATGCTCCAGAGGTGCGGAAAAGGACTTGACGATAGGCTTAACTGTCTTGGAGGGCTTGGCCATAGGTTGCTCGGCCGTGAAATTTTAATACGGATTGGGCCTTCCCATTGGCCCAGCGGACCCCGGGGAGTACAACGCTGATACCCGCAAGGGCATCTTTCAACTTCATGGCATCTTCAGAGTTACACTCTAGGAATACAGGAAGCGGAGAAGCGCAAGTGATCTGTCCGAAGTGTGGCGAGGTCAATTCGAGCAACTTCCTATTTTGTGGGATGTGCGGCACGATCCTGGAGCCAGCCAGGAAAGCAGCGGGGCCTGTTGTCGTTCACACGCCGAGAACGACAGAGACGATTTCGACCGCGAGTAATGGCATCGTGACTCCCCCAGCGCCTATGCCGACGCCACCTCCGCACGTAGCACCCCCGAGGGTGGCTGAAGAGCCTGAGTCAGTTCCCTCCATAAGCGGCCCTTCCCTGCTCGGCCTGGATCAAGGCAATTTGGACGTTCTGCGGGAGCGGGCTTTTTCCGGGCTCGCTTCGTATGCTCAACCTGAGGAACCGAGATCGGCCGGGAAAGAAGCTCTGCTGACGATCCTATTGCTAGCGGCGCTTGGCGGAGCAGGCTGGTGGACCTACAAGAATTACATCGGCGTGACGTCCAGAAAGCCGGCAGCGCAAGTGACTGCGCCCGCAAGCGACACTACCAGCACTCCTGCTCAGCCGGAAACTCCTGCAGCAAGGCCGGACGAAAAGTCCAGCGAGCAGAAGGCGGCTGCCCAACCGGGAGCGTCGGAGAATCCGGCCGACAAGGCCGCTGCTCCGACTGAAGAAAAGCCGCCTGTCACGAAGTCGGAGCTTGCCGACGCCAAGACGGCTGATGCCAAAACCACCGACACCAAAACGGCTGCTGCTGAGCTCGAAAATAAACCGAAAGCAGCCACGCCGGCTCCTGCTCCAGTGCGGCATGAAGTAAACGCGGAGCGCGTTCCTGCTGCGAAGGCGGCTGATTCCGGCGACGCGTACTTCCGGCAGGGCGAGGGTTATTTGTACGCACGCGGCGGAGCGGGAAACTGCGCCAATGCAATCAAGTACTTGAAAATGGCGTCCGACAAACAGCATGCCAAGGCGCGTAGCGCGATGGGAACAATGTATGCGACTGGACACTGCGTCCCGCGAGATCTGCCCAGTTCGTACCACTGGTTTGCATTGGCGCTACAGGCGGATCCAAACAATGCGATCGTAGAGCAGAATCTACGGTCATTGTGGAATCAGATGACGCCACCGGAGCGGCAGCTGGCAACGAAGATCCAGTAGAAGGGTTGGGTGATCAATTCCCTACTATTCGGCGGCGGGAACGAGATTTAGGGCTTTCTTGATAGTGCCGCGCTCGGTCATGATCTTGTCTTGCAGCAGGGTGATAGCGTAAATCAGTTGCTCAGGACGCGGCGGGCATCCGGGAACGTAGATATCGACCGGGATGACCTGATTGACGCTCTGAACCAGCGCGTAGTTGTTGAACACTCCACCCGACGTCGCGCATGCTCCCATTGAAATAACCCACTTGGGTTCGGGCATCTGCTCCCACAATTGTCGGATTACGGGCGCCATTTTCTGCGAGACCCGGCCGGCAATGATCATCAAGTCGGCCTGGCGGGGCGAAGGACGAAAAACTTCCGCGCCGAAGCGGGCTATGTCAAAGCGTGATGCGCCCATGGACATCATCTCAATCGCGCAGCAGGCCAAGCCAAACGCCATGGGCCAGATGGAATTCTTCCGCATCCAGTTGACGGTGGAATCGAGAGTGGTGAGAACAATGCCTTCGGGCACCGCATCGCCGAAGGTGAGTTCCCGGACGACACGCTTGCCATCTTGAATGTCGACGTATGGGCCGTAGCTGATTTCGCTGGGCATAGAACTATTTTAGCAAACAGCTCAACACGAGCACGATAAAGGGCTTCAGCAAGAATACACGGAACGCAACATCATGGATTCAGTACGATCTTGCCAAACATCTGGCTTTTCTCCATGTATTCATGAGCGCTGCGAATATCCTTCAACGGGAAGATGTGGTCGATTACCGGCTTGAGACGTCCGGCAAACACATGGCCTAGAACTTCATGGAGCTCGCTCATTGTGCCCATGTAAGAACCGATCAGCGAGAGCTGGCGCGAAAACAGGAAACGGAGATCGAGTTCGACCTTCGGTCCGGTAGTTGCTCCGCAGGTGACTAGCGCACCGGCGGATTTGAGAGATTTCACACTCTCATCCCAAGTGGCGGCGCCGACGTGCTCAAGGACGATATCCACTCCCTCGAAGTTCGTAATCTTGCGCACTTCCTGCGAAATCTTCTGCTGGTAGTGGTTGATAACGAAGTCGGCGCCCAGTTCGCGGGCTGCTGCCATCTTGCGGTCATCGCCGGCGGTGGTGATGACGCGCGCGTTGAACATCTTAGCGATCTGGATGGCGGCGATGCCTACGCCTGAATTTGCGCCAAGAATGAGTACGGTTTGGCCGGGGCGGATGGCGGCGCGTCCGGTGAGCATGTGCCAGGCCGTTACAAATACGAGGGGAACGCTGGCGGCCTGGTTGAAATCGAGGGAGGCGGGAATAGGAATCACGCTGACCCCCGGGACAGCAATCAGCTCGCAGTTACCGCCGTCGACGCCGTTACCGAGAACCGTGAATTCGCGGCATTGGTTCTGTAGTCCGGCGACGCACTTGGGACAGTGATTGCAGAAGTGCATGGGGGCCAGGAGGACACGCTGGCAGGACTTCAGGCCGGTGACGTATTCACCAACTTCGACAATTTCCCCAGC
Source organism: Acidobacteriota bacterium (assembly GCA_003225495.1). GTDB lineage: Bacteria > Acidobacteriota > Terriglobia > Terriglobales > Acidobacteriaceae > Acidiflorens. The sequence goes on along the minus strand of QIAJ01000091.1, from coordinate 6,321 downwards.
GATGTCGCTGCCGAGAATGTGTGGCAGATTTACGCCGGGTAGTCCCTTGCGGACGAAGAGGTCGAGATGATTCATGGCGCAGGCGCGGACACGGACTAAGACCTGGTCCTTGCGGGGCCGAGGATCCGGGACCTCTTCGTAGGTGAGGACTTCTGGGCCTCCGAATTGATGGATGCGGACAGCTTTCATATGCTCTGCGACTCTCAAACTAGCATAAAGAATGAAAGTTCTTAACCATAGAGCCTGAGACACGGTGGTATTCCTTTGTAGCCCCGGCGTGATGATCCCAGGCTTTGGTCTTGCCCTGATTGACCTATCCTGCTTACCGACCCATAATCACTGCTGTGGATATTTACGAAGAGATTGTTCGGCTACGGCGTTCGGGACGGCGGGGGGCGGTAGCGACTATCGTCAACGTACGTGGATCGATTCCTTCGTTCAAGACGGCAAAAATGTTAGTGCGCGACGATGGATCGATAGCGGGAACAATTGGCGGCGGTTGCGTTGAGGCTGAAGTTTGGCAGGCGGCTCGTGAGGTGATGGAATCGGAGAAGCCGCGAACGCTGACTTTCGACCTAAATCAGGATCCGAAGTACGATACTGGCCTGGTGTGCGGCGGCACACTCGACATTTTCGTGGAGCCGGTGCTACCTCCAGCGAAACTTTACATATTTGGCGCAGGCCACGTATCAGCAAGCCTTTACAAAGTGGCGCGAATCGCGGGATTTGACATCACGGTGATCGACGACCGCGAGGTCTATGCCAGCCGCGAACGGTTTCCCGAGGCGCAGGAAGTAATCGCCGACGACTTTGACAAAGTCACAGCGCGACTCCAGTTGAACGAGTCGTCATATGTTGTGATTGTGACGCGCGGGCATCGCGATGACATGCGGGTCTTGCGTTGGGCAGTGCAGACTCCGGCGCGCTACATCGGGATGATCGGATCGAAGCGAAAGACGATCACCATCTTCAAAGAACTTCAGAAAGAAGGGCTCGCAGCGGAGCTCTTCGACCGCGTGCAGGCGCCCGTGGGACTTGATATCGGCGCTATCACTCCGGAAGAAATCGCGGTGGCGATCACGGCGGAATTGATTGCGAAGAGGCGGAACGTAGAGCGGAAGTTGCCCCACATGAGCTGGTTCCAGCAGCGAGGGCAAGGGTCAAAACCTTTAACCGCCGAGGACGCTGAGAGCGCAAAGAAAACTTGATTTAAGATGTCTCGGCTCAGTAGTTCTCGCGGGCACTTGCACTTCGTAAGTGAAACCTCTTTTCCACTTTTCCCGTCGGCCTCGGCGTTCTCTGCGGTTTTAAGATTTCAGTATGGCTAAGGAAGTCGAGATCAAGTTCCATATCAGCGATGAACGGGCACTCACGCGCGCGTTGAAACAGGCCGGTTTCCGGCAGATCACCGCTTCAACTCACGAGATGAACACACTGTACGATCTTCCTGGCAAGAAATTGCGGAAGCGAGGGGACTTGCTGCGGCTGCGCCAGTATGGCGAGAAATGGACTCTCACTCACAAAGCCAAGGGAACGGCAGGTCGGCATAAGGTTCGGGTAGAGCACGAGACGCGGGTCGAGGATGGGAAGCAGATGGATGAAATTCTCCGCGCACTGGGATTTGCGCCTGTGTTCCGCTATGAGAAATATCGGGCGGAGTGGAGCGACGGCAAGGGACATGTAGTGGTGGATCGAACTCCGATAGGCGCCCTCGGAGAGATCGAGGGTCCTGCGCGATGGATTGACCGGACGGCTCGCTCACTTGGAATCAGCCGCGCGGACTATATCACCGAGACTTATGCTGGACTCTTTTTCGAATGGAAGAAGCGCACGGGCAGTGCAGCTAGAGAAATGACTTTTCTCGCAGTGCGCTGAACACCGTCTCCAGCACGCTATTGACTCTCGATTTTCCGGATGCTATCGTGGCCCACGCTTCCCTGTGACATCCTGTGCGCGCCGCGCATTAAACTCGTACTTCTTCTTCCTCGGGATTTCCCAGGCTCTTGAATGACCGTTTGGTTTGGAGGCTCAGTCAATGCTCTCCTCCTGGTTCCGGCCGTCGTTGGTAGGCACCTTTTCCTTAACGTTATTTTGCTCATTTATTTCACAGTGTCCGACTCCGGTGCAGATAACGCTCCCTGCGGCCCAAACGCCAATCCTGGAAACAATTCTCGACATCGACCATAGTGCAATCGCTCCATTTGGTCCGGCTGGAGTATTCCAGATGTTGCCAGGACGAAGGATTGAGCTGCGCTTTCGGGCGCCTTATCCGACGAATGTCGGTGTCGGCATCGACACGCAAATGCTGACTCAGGTTTCAGACACTGCCGCTCATCCCGAACTCGATGGCTACTTTCATGTCCAAGATACGGTACCGGTGTCAGCCCCGGATCCAAATTTCTTCTGGCGTGTTTTGGTAATTCTGCCCGCGGCTCAACAGGGTGCGGTGAACTACACCATCTCCATTGCGAATATCTCTCAAGACCAGAATCTGACCGGCACACAAAAAATAGCGAAGCCAGCGGCGTTTAGCATTCTTCGCTTGCCGAATCCGACCGCCCAGCCGAGCACGGTTCTCTTTCCCGCCGGGAACACGATTCCCGATCAAAAACATCCTCGGGATGGCCCAGATCGCGCTTTGATCCTCGATCATATAACTTTGGCTGGTTGGCTTGTCTCGACACCGCTCCCTGCCGGCAGCAACGATGCTGAGGATCTCCATTACGGAATCTGGCTCGACAACGATTTCATCGAAAGAAATTACCAGGCGACCACAGACGGGCTGAACACTGCATCAATGCCGGGCCGCTGGTACACCTGGGGCGATAATGTCATACATCCGAAACAGCCCATTCCTCTGACCGGTGGCGCCGCTCCAAACGCCGGGACTTTTCTAACGGTAGGACATGCCGCGGACAACATGAATGTGGAGTTGAATGCCTGGCACAAGTCCAGCCATGCTGGCCAAACTCCGCCGGGCTGGATTCCCAATCCCGATCCGGCCGCTCCGGATATTGTGTGGCCATTTGATGTACAACGACCGTTTAATCTCACATCCGACCTTCAAGCTGATGATTATGTCATCCTGTCCGGCGCGCTGGTCGAAGACTCGGGCCATTTACACGAGGACACCCCGCACACCCCTGAGTACTGGCGAAGCACCTGCTGGGACGACCACTACAAGAGCCATGGCGGCTGGCTGGAAATTCATCCACTCGACTCGATTCGTCGAGTGCCACCACCGCTCGTGCGCAAGCATCCACAGGTACTTCAGGTTTGTGACAATGGACGGGGCCAGACTCCAACCGCTGTTGATATGGACATACCGGCGCAACCTCCCGCGCCTCCGACTGACTATTCGCAGCTTCGTTTCCGGGAAATTGTGGACGATCGCTTCACCGATATAGCGACCGTTAACACGCACGTCGTCGAGGTCGACCCTTGTGATCCGACGCAATTGCATGTTCAAGTGAAGATAAATGCGCAGGGACACTTCAAAGCGGTTTACCTTGTTTGGTGGCAAGAGGAATCAACCAAGCGGCCACCACATTGTAAGAAGAGACCGCAGGGAAAACCGGAACCGGAGCAATTGGGAATTTGCAGCCGAAAGCCGTCACTGCCGCAGTGTAAACACATTAACGATTAGTTCAGGCGCCGGAACCGCAGCACTTCTTGTATTTCTTGCCGCTGCCGCAGGGGCAAGGATCATTGCGGCCGATCTTATCGCCGGAACGGACGATCTGCTGAACCGTCTGCATGTCGCCGGCTCCGGCCATGCGGGCCTGTTCGAGTTCACGTTTCTTCTTGCGCTGGAAAGCCTCTTCAATATCGTCGACGGACGTCGCTATCTGGCGAGGCGGGCGTCCGTTGCCGCCGCCTCGTCCTCCACTGATTAGCGAGGGCACGCCCGATTCGGGTCCCTGGCCGCTAGGGTCTTCGGGATGGCCACCGGGCATGGTGCCGGAATTGGGCGGGCGCTCCAGGATCTGCATCAGGTAAAGAATGCGGACGGTCTCTTCCTGGAATCGCTGCATCATGTCTTCGAACATCTCGAAGGACTCTTTCTTGTACTCGACTAGAGGATCGTGCTGGCCGTATCCTCGCAGACCGATGCCCTCCTTCAGGTGGTCCATGCTGAGAAGGTGATCTTTCCATTGCTGGTCAATCACGCTCAACATGATGGTGCGCTCGTGGTAGCGCATGGCATCGGCGCTGATTAATTTCTCTTTCGCGTCATAGCGTTCTTTGAGTTTGTCGAAGATGGCATCGCCCAGTTCCTGCCGGTTCATTTCCTCGGGCTTGATGCCTTCGGCGTAGATGTCCACGCCAAACTTCGTGAAAATGGCTTCTTTCAAACCCTTGAGATCCCAGTCGTCAACGTGAGACTTCTCAGGACAATACTGCTGGATCAGGTCTCCAAGGATAGCGGAGACGTAGTCCTCGATGATGAGGTCTTTCTGGTCGAGACCTTCGAGCAATCGACGACGCAGGCCATACACGGCGACGCGTTGCTTGTTCATGACGTCGTCGTATTCGAGCAGGTGTTTGCGCGATTCGAAGTTCTGACCTTCGACTGCTTTTTGCGCGGCCTCGATGCGGCGCGTAATCATTCGCGATTCGATCGGCACGCCTTCTTCCATGCCGAGACGCTGAAGCAAGGTTGAGACCCACTCCTTGGCGAAAATGCGCATCAAGTCATCTTCGAGCGAGAGATAAAATCGAGAGGAGCCGGGATCGCCCTGGCGGCCCGCGCGTCCACGAAGCTGATGATCGATGCGGCGCGCTTCATGGCGTTCGGTACCAAGAATATGCAGCCCGCCGACGGCGGTAACTTCGTCATGGTCGCGAGCCGTGTCGGCTTCGTAGCGGGATAGAATTTCACTCCATTGGTCGGTGGGGACCGAGTATTCATTGCCTGCGTAATACCAGAGCGTGCGGTTGGAGTTGTCCACGTCGGCGCCGACTTTGCCCTGAGCGGCGCGCAGAGGCTGGGCGATTCCTTTTTTCACGCATTCCTGCTTGGCGATGAATTCAGGATTGCCGCCGAGCAGGATGTCGGTACCGCGGCCCGCCATGTTAGTGGCGATGGTGACCATGCCTTTTCTTCCCGCCTGGGCGACGATCTCGGCTTCACGCTCGTGATACTTCGCGTTCAGGACGACGTGCTTAATTCCCTTCTTCTTCAGTAGTTCGGAAAGGCGCTCCGATTTTTCGATCGACGTGGTGCCGACCAGGACGGGCTGTCCGGTGTCGTGAAGTCTCTGGATTTCGTCCGCCGCTGCAAAGTATTTTTCTTTCTCGGTACGATAGACGATGTCCGGATTCTCTTTGCGCAGCAGCTCGCGGTTGGTCGGGATGACTGTTACTTCGAGACGATAAATCTTGTCGAATTCCGGGGCTTCGGTCTCCGCCGTACCGGTCATACCGGCAAGTTTCTGATACATGCGGAAATAGTTCTGGAAAGTAATGGTCGCTAGGGTCTGGTTCTCGCGCTCGATCTTGACGTTCTCTTTGGCCTCGATGGCTTGGTGGAGGCCATCGGACCAGCGGCGCCCCGGCATGAGGCGGCCCGTGAATTCATCGACAATGATGACTTCGCCGTCCTTCACGACATACTCAACGTCCTTGCGATAGATGGCATGGGCCTTGATAGCTGTGTCGACGTGATGTTTTAATGCCCAGTTCTCCGGGTCCGCGATGTTGCCGATGCCGAGCAGCTTTTCGACCTTCTCCCAGCCTTCTTCGGTGACGGTAATGTTGCGGTGTTTCTCGTCTACCACGAAGTCACCGGTAAGTATCTTCGGTTCGCCCGGCGCGGTATCCACCTCTTCGCCTTTTTCGAGCTTGGGAATGATGCGGTTAACTTTGTAGTACTTGTCGGTCGACTCTTCGCTCGCGCCTGAGATGATGAGCGGCGTGCGCGCTTCGTCGATCAGGATGGAATCGACTTCGTCGACGATAGCGAAGTTGTGCACTCGCTGCACGCAATCGCGCAGATCGAACTTCATGTTGTCGCGGAGGTAATCGAAGCCGAATTCGTTGTTAGTCCCGTAGGTGACGTCGGCAGCATAGGCTTCGCGGCGCTCTTCGTCATCCAGATCGTGCACAATGACGCCAACGCTAAGTCCTAGAAATTTGTAGAGCTTGCCCATCCATTCGGAATCGCGCTTGGCGAGGTAGTCGTTCACGGTGACAACGTGGACGCCGCGTCCACCGAGGGCATTCAGATAGACAGGGAGGGTTGCGACGAGTGTTTTTCCTTCGCCGGTTTTCATTTCGGCGATCTTGCCTTCGTGCAGCACCATGCCGCCGATCAACTGC
>QIAJ01000090.1:2091-3838 GCA_003225495.1 Acidobacteriota bacterium | reverse complement strand
TTCTAGAACTAGGATTCGTGACCGAAAAACGAACGAAGGAATTACTTCAGGAAGCAAACGAGATACTCGCGATCACGGTTTCGTCGATCAAGACGGCTCGAAAGAAAAAACCAGCGTGAAAACGAAAGACTCTCCGGTATCCGGTCTCCGCTCTCCGGTATCAATGGCGTCGCTTCCGCTGCGAGTTGTTTTCACCGGCCATGTCGATCATGGGAAGTCGACGCTGATCGGGCGAATTCTGCACGACACCGATTCATTGCCGGAAGGCAAGATCGAGATGGTGAAGAAAGCATGCGCGGAGGAGGGGATGGAGCTCGAATTCGCGTTTGTGCTCGACGCGCTGCTCGAAGAGCAAAGTCAGAACATCACGATCGATACGACCGAGATCCGGTTCAAAACGAAGCGGCGCCCGTACATCATCATCGACGCGCCAGGTCACAAAGAGTTTTTGAAGAACATGATCACCGGTGCGTCGCGCGCGGACGCGGCGGTCCTCGTGATCGCGGCGAACGAAGGAGTGAAAGAACAAAGCCGGCGTCACGCGTATTTGCTGAGCATGCTCGGAATTAAACAGCTCGTTGTGGTCGTGAACAAAATGGATCTCGCCGATTTCTCGCAGAAGAGGTTCGATGAGATCGAAAGCGAATATCGAATGTTCCTGAAAGAGCTCGGGCTCGAGGCGCAAGTGTTTGTTCCGGCGTCAGCGAAAAACGGCGAGAACATTGCCAAGTCGAGTACGAAGATGAAATGGCATAAAGGCGCGACGGTTCTCGAAGCGCTCGATTTACTGGAGCCGCAAAGCGCCGATGTCGATCTTCCACTGCGCTTTTGCGTGCAGGACGTGTATCGATTCGACGAGCGCCGCATCATCGCGGGGCGAATCGAAACCGGAAAACTCAAAGTGGGGGACGAGTTAGTATTTTCGCCGGCGAACAAGGCATCGAAAGTTCACTCGATCGAAGGTTGGCCGCAAAATGCCGACAAGGAAGCGATCGCGGGCGATTCGGTCGGAATTACTTTGGCCGAACAAATCTTCGTCGAGCGCGGTTACGTTGGCTCGCATCAAACCGAAACGCCGATCGAGACGAACCGGATTCACGCGGACGTGTTTTGGATCGTGCGCGAGCCGATGAAGTTCGGACAGGTTTACGATCTTCGCCTCGCGACGCAGGACGTGAAATGCGAGATCGTTTCGATCGATGAGGTGATGGATTCCTCGACACTCGAAGCAACGAAAGAGAAACGCGAACAGCTCGAGCGCAACGAAGTCGGACGCCTCACGATTCAAACGCGCGGCCCGCTCGTGATCGACAATCACGATCGCAATCCGAAGCTGGGTCGATTCATCATCGCGCACGGCGGCCAGATTTGCGGTGGCGGCACGATCTTCGGCGGCGTTTACACCGACCGGCACACGACAACGAAGAGCAAAAACATCTTCTGGGTCGAAGAGAAGATTACAGCGGGAGCTCGCGCGGCGCGATTGGGACACCGGGGCGCGGTGGTTTGGTTCACTGGACTGTCGGGCGCGGGAAAATCGACAATCGCGCAGGCGCTCGAGCGGGAATTGTTCGGACGCGGCATGCATACTTACGTGCTCGACGGCGACAACATCCGGCACGGTTTGAATTCGAATCTCGGATTTTCGCCGGAAGATCGCGTGGAAAATATTCGTCGCGTCAGCGAAGTCGCGAAGTTGATGGCGGATTCAGGTGTGGTCGCGATCACCGCTTTCATTTCGCCTTAT
>QIAJ01000090.1:0-2041 GCA_003225495.1 Acidobacteriota bacterium | reverse complement strand
GCGACCCCAAAAATCTCTACAAGAAAGCGCGCGCGGGCGAGATTCGCCAGTTCACCGGCATCGACGCGCCGTACGAAGCGCCGGAAGATCCCGAGATCGTCGTGCACACTGACAAGCAGACCGTGAACGAATCGGTCGCGACGATCCTTGAAGGCCTGTTGCCGCGATTGGAACCGGAAGAGCGCGATGAGTGATTCGGAAGATGTCGATCTTACGGTCCGAGCGGTGGAGACGGGCGACATGGCGGCGCTCGCGGACTTAATGACGCAACTCGGTTACGAAACGCGCACCTCGGAAATGGAGATGCGCATGGAAGCGATTTCGGCAAACAAGAATTACGCAACTTTCGTCGCGGTGAGCGGCGGCAAAGTCTGCGGGATGATCGGCACGGCCACGCGCTACACTTACGAGCACAATAGTCCGTCGGCCGCGATCATGGCGTTGATCGTCTCGGAAAAAATGCGCGGCCGCGGAGTGGGGCAAGCGTTAGTCGTAGCGGCGGAAAAAGATCTCGCGCAAAAAAATATTCGACGGGTGGCCGTTAACACTCATTTTCGGCGCACGCGCGCGCACGAGTTCTACGAAAAAATCGGCTACGAGAAAAACGGTTTCCGGTTGGTCAAAGAATTGCCAATGCCGGCGGATTAGGCGGCGGGATAATTCAGACTGACGACGTTGACGTTGCTCGATTCGATCACGTCGTGCACGATCTTGCCGAGCTCGGCCGCCTCGTACGGTTTCGCGATCACGCCGCGGAATCCAAAATCCTGGTAACGGCTCATCGTCGCATCGGTCGCGTAACCGCTGGAGACAATCGCGTTCACGGTCGGATCGATCTCGATTAATTTCTTGAGCGCTTCTTTTCCGCCCATGCCGCCCGGCAATGTAAGATCGAGAATGACGAGATCGAACCGTTTGCCCTGGCGAAGTTTTTCATGATAGAGCTCCACGCCTTGGAGAGCGGTGGCCGCTTGCGAAACCTGATAACCCAGACGCGTCAAAGTGAATTCAACCAGGTCGCGGATCGCGTCTTCATCGTCGACCACGAGAATGCGGCCGGTGCCGGACATTGCCGGTGTTAACTTCGTTGGCGCCTCGACTTGCGCTTCACCTTCCTGCTCCGCCGCCGCGGGCAAATAAAGCGTGAACGTTGTGCCGACGTGCACCTGCGACTCGACGGTCATCAAACCGTTGTGATTTTTGACGATCGAGTAGGCCGTCGCCAATCCAAGTCCGTTGCCTTTTAGTTTCGTGGTGAAATACGGATCGAAAATCCGCTTCATGTATTTCTCCGGAATGCCGACGCCTTCGTCGCGAATGCGCACACGCACGTAATCGCCCGGAGTGAGATCCGGAATCGTTGCGTCGTCGACGTCGTAGCAGAAATTATCGCAGCTGACATAGAGCGTTCCGCCGTTCGGCATCGCCTGGTCGGCGTTGACGCAGAGATTCGCGATCACCTGGCTGATTTGGCCGGCATCGATTTCCGCCGGCGAAACATCATCGGCAAAATCGAATACGCTGCGGTTGTGGCTGCCGCGAAGCGAGAAGCTCACCGTGTCCTGAATCAGTTTCGTGATTGACGCCGTCTTCTTAATCGGTGCGCCGCCGCGAGCGAAGGTGAGAAGTTGTTGAGCGAGATCGCGCGCGCGCAGTGATGCGTTCTTAGCGTCGTCCAAACGGTCGGCCATTTCGTCATCCGGCGGCAGCAATAGGGAAGCGAGGGAAATATTTCCGATGATGGCGGTGAGAAGATTGTTGAAATCGTGCGCGATTCCGCCGGCGAGCAATCCGAGCTGCTCGAGCGTTTCCGCTTTGCGACGCTCCGCGTCGGCACGTTGACGCGCGGTGATGTCGCGAAAGACAAGAACGACGACCGCGACTTCATTTTTGCTGTCGCGAATCGGAGAGGCGACCTGCTCGATCACGCGCTCAATGCCGTCCCGCGAGGTGAGGGTTACGTTTTCGGGAAGATTAAGCAGAATCGATTGTGCTTCGTTGCGATAACCGCTCTTCTGCGTTTTCGCCTGCGCCGCAAGAT
>QIAJ01000088.1 GCA_003225495.1 Acidobacteriota bacterium | reverse complement strand
CGATGAATTCTTCAACTCTGTCAGCTTTGGCGCGGTCAAAATGTCGCCCGATGGTAGCTCTGTATTGTTTGAGACTGAAAAAGCCGACTGGGACCAGCAGATCTTTCGCTCCGATCTTTGGCTCTATCGCATCAACGGAAGCGGGGGGAGCCTTATCCAGTTGACGCAGTCCGGCCATGACAACACGCCGCAATGGTCGCCCAATGGGCAGTGGATCGCATTTCTGTCGGAGCGAAAATTGTCGGCGGGAAAAGGCGGTGATAGCGATGATAAAGATAAGGAGACCCCTCAGTTATTTCTGATCTCGCCGAACGGCGGCGAAGCATTCGCGATCACGTCCGGCGATGAGGAGATCCATTCGTTCGTCTGGTCGCCGGATTCGAAATCAATCTACTTTGCAACCCGCCAGCCCTGGACCAAGGATCAAAATGACGCCCGCAAGAAAGACTGGAAAGACGTGATTCGCTTCCGCAGTGATGAGCGCGGAGATGTCATCTATTACATCCGCCTCGAAGACGCACTCATCCGCCACGCCGCTCTTGGAATGAAAGAAGCGCCCGAAGCCGAAAAAGACACCGGAGTCACGCCGGGAGCAGTCGCCATCTCGCGCACGCTGGAGCGCGTTGGGCAGATGGCAATCGCGCATGACGGCAGCAGGCTGGCATTCATGGCTACTTCGGTTTCGCAGCGGAACGAAAAAGTCGAAGATTACGAGATCTACCTGGTCAACGTGAATGGGGGCGCCGAAATGCCTCCGGCCCGGTTGACCCGCAATGAAGCCGAAGAAGCGAATCTGGAGTGGGCCGCGGACAACCGCCACATTTTCTTTCAGACCGAGCTAGGATCGGCGGAAGGGAAGTACGAAGATCCCCAGCCGCGCCTCTATTGGATCGACTCGAATTCCGGAGAGGTGCAGCGTTGGTTCGCCGATTACAAGGGACAAGTCGTGCGCTACACTCCGATGCCCGACGGTTCCGTTGTGTGTGCCTGCCGCATGGGAACCGAAGTGCAGTTGCAATCGCAGGCCAATCCGAAAGCAGCCATCGTCAAGCGTGAAGGATGGCCCGGGACCTACGAGATTCCGGCTTCGGCCGTGCAATCCTCGCGCATAGCATTCTTATATTCGGCGATCGAGCGTCCCACCGAAATCTACATTGCCGATGGTCCTGACAAACTCGCCCAGGCGAGACCGATCACGGCGTTCAACAAGCTGTTCACCGAACGCGATCTTCCTAAGGCGAAACCATATCGCTGGACGTCGGACGATGGAACTCCAGTCGAAGGCATGTTGATGTATCCGCCAGGAAAATTTGAGGCAAAGAATCTGCCCGTCTTTGTCTTGATTCACGGCGGCCCGCAAGATGCGGACGGTAATCACTTTGAAGCAGACTGGTACCAATGGGATCGTCTGGCTGCCACTCAGGGATGGCTGGTGTTCGAGCCCAACTACCGCGGTTCGACCGGCTACGGCGACAAATTCGCCTTGGAGATTGTTCCCGAGATTGTCTCCCGGCCAGGTAAAGACATCCTCACCGGTGTGGACGCCTTGGTAAAAGATGGCATCGCCGACGCGAACCACCTCACCATCGGCGGATACAGCTACGGCGGTTATATGACGAACTGGCTGATCACGCAGACCACGCAGTTCAAAGCCGCCGTCACCGGCGCCGGCGCGGTGGAGCACGCCGCCAACTGGGGCAATGACGACACCGGCTTCGACGACGTTTATTTCCTCGGCGGCCATGCTTGGGAAGTTCCCGACCGCTATCGCAGCGAAGCCGCGCTCTACCAGATCAATAAGGTTCGCACGCCCACGCACATGGTTGGCGGAGCTGATGACATCAGGGTCGCGGTGTTAGAAAATTATCTGCTCGACCGCGCCCTGCACGAACTGAACATTCCCAGTGAGCTTCTGATCTTTCCCGGCGAAGGCCACGGACTTGGTAAGAATCCATGGCACGGCAAGATCAAGGTGCGGGAAGAGTTAAAGTGGTTGTTGAAGTATGGCGGTGCGGGCGCAACCAACTAGCTTTGTCCTGCGCGCCTGTGGGCCGATCATTGCGCTAAAGCTATCGGCGGACGCGACGTGAACATCGCGAACGGTTGGTGATAGCCGTTTCCATCCGCAAGAATATTCTTCCTCCGCGTTCTACTCGAAGCAGCTTGAAGGACCGGCCAACCAAAGCTGCGCGCCCAGGTTCCAACGCAGAAGAGCATACTCAGCATCCTGGAGGTTTAGGGTTATGATCGCTCGCTTCGTCTGCATTTCCATTTTCTGCGTAAGCGTTTTCTCGCAGGAGCCACAACCCTCACTAACGATCTACAACGAAAATTTCGCAGTGGTGCGACAGGAACTTTCCCTGGATCTTAGGTCCGGTGAAAATCAGGTCAATGTGAATAACATCACTATGCACCTGGAACCTGACTCCGTCATCTTGCGCGATCCGACCGGCCAACACACGGTGCGGGTGCTGGAACAAAACTATCGCGCCGATCCCGTCTCGGAAGCGTTGCTGCTCTCGCTCTACGAGGGCAAAACTCTCGATTTCGAGGTGGGCACGCCGCAGGGAGTGAAAATCGTCAAGGGCAAAGTGATCCGCAGCGGCTATATGCCGCATGACTATTTCGCCATGAATCGGTATGGCCAGGAATATTACCAGGGCCAGATGGCGGTCGCGGCTCAACAGCCAGTCATCGAGGTGAATGGTCAGTTACGTTTCAGTGTCCCAGGCACCCCCGTATTCCCTAGTCTTACGGATGACACCATCCTGAAGCCGCGACTGGAGTGGTCGCTCGCTACTGACAGGGCTGCGAAATTCCCAGCCGAGTTTTCTTACGTCACCAGCGGCATGAGCTGGCAGGCTGACTACAACATCGTGGCGCCCGAGAAGGGTGATCTGGTCGACATCGTGGGATGGGTAACTGTGGACAACCAGACCGGCAAGACATTCGAGAATGCCCGCATCAAGCTCATGGCCGGTGATGTGAACAAGATTCAGCGGGGACAAAATAACTTTGTAACTTCCCAGATGGTTATGGTTAATGCCGGAGCATTTGCCGGCCTCGTCCCTCCGGTAAGCGAAAAGGCTTTCGACGAGTACCACCTCTATACTCTCGAACGCCCCTCTACACTGCGAGACCGCGAAACCAAGCAGGTGGAATTCATTCGCGCCGCCGGGGTTGCTACGAAACAGATCTATATCTACGACGGCGTCAAAATCGACGCTAACCGCTACAACGGGTGGAATTGGGACAACTTTCGCAACGATGCGTCCTACGGTACTGAGTCTAATCCCAAGGTTTGGGTAATGCGCGAGTTCAGGAACTCGCAGACAAACCATCTCGGCATGCCGCTGCCCAAGGGCCGCGTTCGTTTCTACCGCCGCAGCGACGATGGCCAGATCGAATTCACCGGCGAAAACGTCATTGACCACACTCCGCAGGATGAGACGGTGCGCGTCTATACCGGAAGTGCGTTCGATCTCACGGGGGAACGCCGCCGCACCAACTATCTGATGGACAGCGGCAAGAGCACGGCTACGGAGTCGTTCGAGATCAAGGTACGCAATCACAAGAAAGAATCGGTAGACGTGCGAGTTGTCGAGCATCTGTATCGGGCGCTGAGCTGGGACATCGCATCGAACTCCGCCGATTACAAAAAAACTGACGCCCACAGGATCGAGTTTCCCGTGACCATCGCTCCAGACGGTGAAAAGACGATCACGTATACCGCACACTACACTTGGTAAAGATCACGATCGGGAGTTCTACGAAATAGCAACGGCAGCTTAGGTACGGAAATTAATTTTAGCTAAATCGCCTGTCACTGCTGCGGGCAATAGATGCGGTTGGAATTTTGCAGAAGCGTTTTCCGTACCGGATCTTCGATGGTCCGCATCGGACAACCTGCCCCAGCACCCGCGAATCAGATACGTAATCTGGAGGCTGTATGGACCAGCATCAGATTACGATCCTTCTTGTAGTTCTGGTAGCAGTCATTCTGATTGCCGCTGTTGGTTTTCTCCTCTCACGAAAAAAACGCAGCCAGCGACTTCGCGAGCGTTTTGGTCCGGAATACGACCGAGTTGTCAGGAAAGAAGGTGAAGTCCGGCGCGCCGAGGGAGTGCTCGAGATGCGCTCCAAACGCAGGGAAAAATTTGAACTTCGCCCGCTTTCTTCTACGATGCGCGATGATTTCACCCAGCGCTGGCTCACCGTGCAGTCGCAGTTTGTCGACGATCCAAAAGGCTCAGTTTCGCGAGCCGATCAACTGGTGAGCGAGGTCATGCAGGCTCGCGGGTATCCAATGGCGGATTTTGAGCAGCGTGCTGCCGACATCTCAGTCGATTACCCGGTGGTTGTGGAAAATTATCGTGCGGCGCACGACATTGCGCTCCGTCACAATCGCGGACAGGCCAGCACGGAAGATCTTCGCAAGGCGATGGTCCATTACCGCTCTCTGTTTGACGAGTTGCTCGAAGTTGCAGTCCCAGAAAGAAAGGAGGCACAGGGATGAGCGTGCCATTGAGGAAAGATAAACTGGAAGACAATTTGACTACTGCGGATCTGGCTCAGGGCAAGCGTCCTGTGGCGTCACAGGATTTGCATAAACCAGTCCTGACTCAGAATCCAACAGCCGAACGGGCGGAAAACACCGGATCCGTCCAGCGCTCGGCGCCTGAGAATCAGACGTCGATGGATACTACACCTCTGTTCCCAACAAATGAGCTGGAAGGCCTGCGGAATCGCTGGAGCGCCGTCCAAACGGCGTTCGTGGACGAGCCGCGCCGCGCTGTTGAGCAAGCTGACGGCCTGGTTGCTTCTGCAATGAAGCGGTTGGCTGAGGTGTTTGCTGAGGAACGTTCAAAGTTGGAACAACAGTGGGATCGCGGCGACAACGTTTCGACCGAGGACCTGCGCATTGCACTGCAACGCTATCGTTCGTTCTTTCATCGTCTGCTCTCTATCTAAAACAATTCGGGGCGTTCCAGACGCCCCTTCTTTGGCAAATCAAGTTTGCGAAGTTCAAAGACGGCAATCAGCGTGTTGCGGTCTGCCGGACTTCGGCTAATTTGACGTGATGAGTCGCCGTCTGGTAGCGCGCGATGCCCTTGTAAAGAGCTTCGGCGATCTGCTGGCGATAGGCTTCGCTCTGCAAATTGCGTTCATCGGCGGGACTGCTGACAAAAGAGATTTCAGTGAGGATCGACGGCATGGTCGTGCCGGTCAGTACGAGGAATTGTGAGCCCTTCACGCCGCGGTCGCGAATGCCAGGGCTGTTCGTCGCGAGCGTCGAATAGAGGGACCTCTGGATGCTGGCAGCCAAGTGTCGCGACTCGTCGATCTTGTCGCGCAATTCGCTCGGCGAAAGAGAGACGGGGGTCAACTGGAGATGAGCGCCAGTCTCTCCCTTCTCGATTTCTTTCGAGCCCGGCGGTGCAAAGGTATTGGTGTAATACGTCTCCACTCCGCGCGCCGAAGCGGAACTGCTATAGTTCGCATGCACCGAAACAAAAAGGTCAGCCTGCGACTGATTCGCGAAGTCGGCCCGCTGATCGAGTGGCAGGTAATCATCGCCGGTGCGGGTGAAGATGACTTCGGATCCGAGTCGAGCCTGTAGAAGTTTTCCCAGCCGCCGGGTTACGTCGAGAACAAGATTCTTTTCGAGCAATCCTTTCCGCCCGACAGTACCGAGATCCCAACCGCCATGCCCGGCATCAAGAGCGATACGGAATTTTCCGGCCTTGGCCCGCAATTGCTCGTCTTCAGGTCTGACGCTCAGGGACGTCAACGCTTTGGTGGCTGCATTCGCTTCTGAAGGCAAGCCTCGTGGCCGCTTGGCTGCGACTGTCCGGTCGTTGGCGCGGAGTTCGACGACCATCCGGTTCGGATTGGATTCCATGCTCACGGAGAAATTCGAGCCATCATGCGTGTCGAGTACAACGCGCGTCACGCCCGAAACCGGCTGTGCAACGCGTACCCGGGTGAGCGAAGCGTCGCCGATATCGATCGTCTTGCCATCCAACTCAGCCGCCAGCGCAGTGTCGTGCAGGTCAAAATAGATTCGTTCCGGAGACATCAACCTATGCACTTCGTAGGGCGCCTGATCCTGCATATCGATCACAACGGTGCTGCCCATGGGTGTCGACCAGTGGCGAATGCCGGTGACCTTCGGCAACACAGCCAACTTTCCGGTTGCGGTCGGCGAAGAACTCTCCGGCATGGCAGACTCTGTCTTCGCTGGATCCATCAGGTGATCGGACACCAGTGGAGCACTCACAACGGTCGCGGGTTGCAGCGCCGCTTGCGGCTGACTTTGGATGCCCGCCGTTTCCGTCGCATGCTCGCGCATTCCAAACCACGCTCCCGCCGAAAACAGTGCAGCTACCGCAAACAGGATGAGCATCACGCGCAAGCCCACATGCGGAGTTCGTGTTGTCGCCAGGGACGGTAGGAGCTGCGGAGCAGGAAATTCTTCGGATGCGGCTCGAAGCTCATCCGTCCTGAAACCAGCAGTCGCTAAATAATCGACATTCTGCTTTAAATCTTTGAATTCAATTGCTGGCTTGGGAAGAGGGATGTTCTCCAGGATCGCAGGCGCGCTGGTGACAGGCGCTACTTCGCTTGCCAAGGTCTTCAATGGAGGGTCAGCAGCCGTCGCGGTCTTCGTATACAAAACTTCGCCCGCCACATCCGCCAGCCAATTCACGCGCCGGTCCTGATCGTCCGGCTTGAGAGCTGAAAGAACCAGTTCGGCGAACAGATCGAGGCTGCGGACGTCCTCATCGCTGAAAGAAAACGGAACGTCGCAGAATGCCTGGAGCACGCCAATGTTCGTCCGCTGGCCTCGTAGCGGAACCAGAACAGTGGAGCGGGCTCCAATCTGACGAGAGAAATCGAGATCTACACGGGCGTCAAGGGCGCAATCGTCGCAACGCAGAATGCTGCCGGAGTCCAGACAGTCCTGAAGAAATTCGGATTCGCGCAGCAACTGAGTGCCGCGTTCGCCCCCGAGTGACCCAGCGCCCGCTCTGCAAATGAACTGAGATCCTTCGGCAAGCGCCACCAGAACAGCGTCCGAGTGTGTGATCGCGAGCGCGCGATCGCAAATGAGTTGCAGAACCTCATCCAGCACGAAGCGTTCAGTCTGAAATAAATCGATATCCGAAGCAGAGGCGGCGCCTTCCGCGCGCCGGTTTCGAATTCTTCCGTGTAAATCGGAAAAGGCCAGCAGCGCGCGTAGTGCTTCCTGCCGCGCTAGCGAATCCAGTACGCGATTGCCCTCTTGCAGGGGAAATCCAGGTTCGGCGGCGATTGCCGAAGCGTCCCATTCAACACGGGTTGGATTTGCGCTCATGCCGGATCTGCGGAGAAATTACTTCTCAATCGTATGCGCGCTTTGCCGGGTGTCAATCGTGGCCGTTATTACCTGTGGTTCGCCTCGGCAGTCCGCTTGCTATGGGTTTAAGGGTAATGTCCTCTGACACATACCGCAATGTCCAATGGTACAGGGGCGCATAGCACCTTCGGGTAATTGGCTCCAGTTCCGATTCCGAAAACCGGGCGGCTCGAGATTTTTGGACATTTGGCCGTCGGAACTCCGCCATCCCGTCGTGGCCCGCAACTGCCATTTGCCCTGACGCCCGATTCGTCCTATGCTTTAAACAGGAAGTTAGGAGTTCTGTGGCAGAACCTGGAGTGCAGGAAACACCCGAAAAGACTAGGAAATCCGCCTGGTTGTGGCCCGCCGGCGCCGTAGCGACTGGACTGGCTGGAATGACGCTGTTGCTGTTGCGCGGCTGCTGGCATCGCAAGATGAGCTGGCCGGTTCGCGCCGATGGACATGCGTATCAGGTGTGCCTGAGCTGCGGAGTCAAGCGGTTGTTCGACGAGACGCACTTCCGGTCCTACGGACCGTTCCATTACGATCTCAACCAACTGATCGACTGGGAAAGATCGCGGAGGTCCGTGCCTCACGACATGCCGCAGGAACATCGTCCGGCGTCATAACCATTCGCGTTATGACAATGTGAGTTCTTTCGTCCCGGCCGCACGCGCCTCGCTGCGGTACCACTCCACCGTTCGCCGCAAGCCTTCCTCAAAACTCACCAGCGGCTCGTATCCCAGGTGCTTCTGCGCCAACGTGATGTCGGCGAGCGAGTGCTTGATGTCTCCACCGCGCTCCGGACCATACTTCACGCTTCCCGTGTAGCCCGTCAACGGTTTCAAGAGTTCAAACGTCTCGTTCAGAGTGGCGCGGCGCCCGGTTGCAATGTTGAACATGCGTCCGGCACACTCCGCTGCCGGAGCCGAACACGCTAGTAGGTTGGCGGACACCGCATTGTCGATGTAATTGAAATCGCGGCTCTGCTCTCCATCGCCGAAGATCGAGGGTTGTTCGCCCTTCAGCATTTGCAGGCTGAATTTTGCGAGCACGCCGGAATACGGCGAGGAAGGATCTTGCCGCGGTCCGAAAATGTTGAAGTACCGCAGGCTGACCGTTTCAAGCCCATAACATCGATAGAACGAAATCATGTAGTACTCGCCCGTTAACTTGGCAACGGCATATGGAGAAATCGGGTTCGGGTTCATCGACTCATGCTTGGGAAGAGTTGGCGTATCGCCATACGCTGAGGACGAAGCAGCGTAAACGACGCGCTTCACCTTGGCGTCGCGCGCGGCCACCAGCACGTTGAGCGTTCCGTCGGCGTTCGCGCGGTTGCTGCCCAGCGGATCGAGAACCGACTTCGGAACGGACGGGATCGCGGCCTGGTGTAGCACGTAATCAATCCCTTCGCACGCCTCGCGCGTCGCATCGAGATCGAGGATATCCACCTGGCGAAAATCCATTTGCTTCAAAACATCAGTCAGGTTGTCGCGCTTGCCGGTGGAAAGATTGTCGATACCCCGTACTTCATCGCCGCGGTCCAGCAGAGCGCGCACCAGGGACGATCCAATGAATCCGGCGGAGCCGGTCACGAGATATTTAGCCATACCATCCATAATAGCGGATCACCGATGACAAGCGGTCCGGCGCGAGCCAATTGCGTTCACCGCCGTAATGAGTGGTTTGACTCAGACTTTGATCACTACGGAAACCAGCGTAGAGCACGTAGTTCCAGGAGTGAAGGTTGCCTGCGCAAAGCGGTCCGGTGGAAACTGGGATCGTTGATCGCCGCAGAATGAAAAGTCCGAAGCGCCAAAGTTGTCCTGAAGAGTCACGATTGTGACCTGGGTGGAAACGTTGTTGCCGTCCGTCACGAACGTCAATTGCACGAAGTTGACGAAGCCGTTGGCGGTTTGATTATTTCCATTCCAGTTGGCACGGATAAAAACATTACCGCATCCGGTGATCAGAAGAGCGAGGCAAATCAGGCTGGCCAGGCCGAGTGTACGCATAACGGCTTCCGACCCGATTGTATCAATCTAGGGACGTGGACACATCCTGGCGATGCGAAAAAACTCCTCGCGGGAGAGAACCGGCTTGCCGTCAAAGTAGCGCTTCAGTTCATTCAGGAAGGGAATTGGATCGGCTCCAACGAAGGAGTCCTCGGAACTGCTCGAAGGAGTCGCTTCGAGCTGCGAAGCGTTGCTCACCTTGGCGAGCGCGGAAAGCAGGCGCTCCAAAAGCACTTTCTGATCGGCCACGATTTCGGTAAACAGAATTCCCATCCCCAGAAAAGGATACGAAATACGAATGATGCCGTGGGCGCCAAAGCGGATTCCCATAGCCTCCAGCACCAGATCAACTTTTGTATCGACCGGAAACGTGGTGGTCATCTCCACGTAACAGCCTCGCAGGCTGATGTCCGTCATGGTCCCCCACATGCGAACGTTGCTGTCCTGTGCGGTGAACTCGGCGCTGCCGGCACAACGAAAGCGCGGGCTGCGACGACGATCCTTGTCGCCATAGGAAGATTGCGGCGCCCCGGCGACGGTCGCGCTCGCAGTTATGTCGGACGGTTCAAGAGGAGGCTGCTCTTTCAGTCGCCGCAGGTAGCTGGCGCCGTCGTTGGCGTTCTGTGTCTCAGGTTCTTCAGCAAAGCCGTAGGGGGCCAAGCGTACGCTACCTCCAAATAGTGTCTCCACTATTGATCGGCAGTGTGGAGACGAACTTTAGAGTGCGGGAGTCTTCAAAACAGAGTCCCGGATCAGATTCCAGAGATCGTCTTTGCCCGCCCCGGTCTTGGCGGAAAAAGGAAGAATAGTCGCCCCCGAATATTCTTGCCGAAGAGTCTTCAGCGCGCGTGGAAGTTCGTTTCCTGAGAGCCGATCGCACTTGGTAGCAACTATGACGTAGGGCCGCCCGGCCGCTTGCAGGAACTCCAGGAGCTGGCCGTCGGATGCCTGTGGAGGAACGTTGGCGTCGACCAGAGCAAGACAGAGCGCAAGAGTGGATCGCTGGTGCAAATAAGGATCCACAAACTTCGACCACTCCTGCGAGATTTCTCGGGACACCTTCGCATAACCGTAGCCGGGTAGATCCGTAAACAGCAACTCAGGCTTGGGCTGCCCTGCTCTGCGGATCTCGAAGAAGTTAATGCTGCGCGTGCGCCCTGGAGTATTGCTGGTGCGCGCCATTTTGCTCCCCACGAGAGCGTTGATGACGCTCGATTTCCCGACATTTGATCGGCCCAGGAAAGCGACTTCCGGCAGCAATGGCGGCGGGAAGTGCGCCGGGTCGGCGGCCGACAGCATGAATCGGGAGAGGACACGCATGACTCCAGTGTCGCGTGCGGCGCGCTCGTCTTGCAAGCCCCGGGGAGAAAAACAGGCGAGTGGAACCGTTGCGACAAAGGTCAATCAAGGCCAAGTGGCCGCTTGTTCTCGACCTCAACATCTTTGATCGGATGCAGCCGGTACCACAGCGTTAGAGCACCCGCGATGACGAGGCCGATAAGAACACTGATCCCAAAAAAAACCCGGTAGGCCGGAAACTCGACGAGCAAAAGGATGACCACCGAGACCGCAATGACCAGGCCGGTCGTCCCTTTTAACCTGAGTCCCATTTGCCTATTTTAGCCAATCAGGGAGGCGAAGAAAAAGCCCGCTTTGCTACCCCGAACCCAGCAACAGAGCATTTATCCACGCCTAGTTCGATGCTCTCGTTAAATGAAAGAAATTCCCGTGCCTTCTCGTTCCGCGAACAATGCGTCACCCGAGGTGATTGTTTGTACACTCTGGTCACCGTATCTGATCCAAAGGTACCTGTGTGAACCAGGAGTTTTCCCTCAAGATTGGGCTGCGCAGGGAAACCTTAGCTCCTGCTACGGGGTCTGAACAGAGATGCCGATACCGCGCTGGGTGCGCACTGGTTTCTACCTTGTGCCGTTCGCGATTGCTTGGCTTCTCATATTACGGTACTTCTCACGATTCTTTGACAGTCCTTACTTTGGACTTTTCGAGACCCTCAAGCAGACGTCCTATCTGCCCCTACTCGTCTTTCTGACGGCAATACTGCTTCGACTCGTTAATCAGCGGTCCCAAAACAGCCGAAACCGGAGGTGGTGCGGGATTGCGGCAGCTATTGGAGGAACTGTCTTGGCTGGCGCCTGGGCGGGATGGACAGCCACTCGAATCTGGCTTCCCGTCGACATACCAATCTCTCTGTCCCTGGGCACATACGAACCGGGGAATTCAAAATTAATTTGAAGAGTAAATACTGGGTCTACATCTTGGCCGACAGGAAGCCTGGGATTCCTTGTCTGTTGGGCTTCATCAGCGACGAGTGCAGAGAGACTCCCTCGGCTTTGAAAGTGTCCTGGTCGTTGTCCGACGCCGGGAAAAATGTCGCGGACGGTGGCAGCGATATCGACCAGGGAACACTCGGTGGCAGCGAGAACGTTGGTCGCGGACTGGGTTTCTTCTGGGTTGAAGAGGGTAAACACTATGCACTCGATGTGCACGTCTTGAGCGACGGCAGCCGTCTCAATGTTGCCAACCCGCACTTGAGGATCGAGGAACTCGGAGGGAAGTATTGGGAATACCTGTCCTTGACCGTATTTGTACTTTTCTTGGGAATGTTGTCTGTTGTTTTCGGTTTGACGTTGTGGTTCCGCGCTCTCGCGGACGCCGAATCGAGTGCGCTTTCGGCTCCGTCCATGCCAGTCGTGGCCAAGTCCCGATCAGCCCTTTCAGGCCAAGTGTGGATCGGCATCGTCCTGGTTCTCTTTGGCCTCGTCGCCTTCATCGCTGTTCATCGTTGGATGACCACGCGCACGTTTGTAGCTATAGATATGCCAATCTCTCTGGGTAGGGGCCACACCAGGACTGGGCCCTTCCAGATCAATCTCAAAGACTTTTATGGAGTCAGAATCGACACGCGTCGGCAATCATATTTCGATCCGAAATGCCCTCCCTATGAAGCAGACTGGGTCCTTTACCGAGACGGACATGTAGTCGCGAAGAACGAATGGACTCCCTACACCGGTCTCGGTGGTTTTAAGAGCGAAAAAGGTACCTATGACCTCGAACTGGAGGTTCTGTCCGACACGAGATGCCTCGATCATGGGGCCCCGAGGCTGCTCGTCAGCACTGACAAGAGTAACTATGAGGATTACAGCGTGCCGATCTTGTGGGCGTCCGCGCTGAGTATTGCGCTCGGTGCGACTCTGCTCACGCTTGCATACCTCCAGTACTTTGAACAACGCCGCCCAAGAACCACACGCATCACCGATTCCGGAAGCATCGGCGAGCGTTTTCAATGGGCACAGAAGCTCCCACTGAGAAAACAGTTTTTGACCCCACCGGCATTTGCACTGATTGCAAGCACCACACTGTTCGTTCCTGTCATAGTGCTCTCTCTTTTGTCCCCGCTCCCTGCGCAGGGTTTGTTTGCCCATCTTATGAAATCGTTACCACTGGCCGCGAACAACGATCTTTGGATCGAGCCGATCGTCGTTCATGTAGCGGATGCCGGGCCAGGGATGCAACCCCATGTGTTCGTAACTCAAAGCTGACTTCGTGGGACAAATTGGGCAGCGCACTAAAGACGAGCTTAAGGTCCGTCCAGACTGGGTGGTTTACGTCGAGGCAGACGAGAACGTGCCGTGGGCGGATGCGGTGAGTGTGATAGATATTGCTAAAGGACTTCACGCGAAGGCTGTCCTGCTGACGTCAACGCCCAGCCCTGCAGCTAGTGACAAGCGCGCTATTGATGGTCCCGCGGCACCGTTTCCTCCCAAGTCTTCGTCTTCACGGTCCGTCCATCCTTGAGCAACTCCCGCGTGTACTGGTAGTAGAAGTTTTTAGCATCGCTGCTCAGGTTAAGGCGCCCCCGCCACAGCAGTACGCGATCCTTAAGCTTGATCGTGGTGTCAGCCTCGCCCAGGATTGAACTCGTCTCGGGATGATTGTCATCCGCCCAATAAGTAAGTTTCTCGAGATCGGTTTCCTTTCCCCAGGGATATTCCTCCGAAGACTTCCCGCTCCACGTAACTTTTGATTTACCGTTCACCTGATCGCGCTCCGTCGTCCACTCTCCCGGAAAAGGGAATCCGATTGAGACGATGTCCTTGCGTTCCTCCGACGGTTCCGGCGGTGCGTACTTTGGCACTGCATACAGTGACGGCGGAACGAGCGGCAAGGTCAGGCGCGATCCGTTCCCGGCTCCGAGCTGAAGAGTCGTTGTCATGTTGAACGGAGTCGGCCAGATCATTGGCCACAGCGCGTTGGAGACCGCCAGGCGAATCCGATGTCCCTTCGGGAACGCCCAGGTCGTGAGGTGCATCTCGATATCGAGCGGATAAACTTTTCCCGGCTCCAAATCCTTGGGATCAGACATCGACTCCCGCTGTGCCCCATTCAGTCCCGCTCCCGTTACCAGCGTGACCGAACCATCAGGCGCTATATCCGAGAGCCGCACAAACCAGTCAGCCAGCGGCGCTGAGGCACTTGCCTGCAGCAGCGCATGAGGACGCCCGAGCAGCGACAGATCTTCTTTCAAGGGAACGGAATCATAAGTCAGGCTGAAAGCATCCACCGGACGCTGATCGGTGAGCAGTTCTCCCCACCAGAATCCAGCCTCCACGCCGATCGATGGAACGTAGCGCAACTGATGCGTTGCCGGTTTTGACGCTTCTGTCGAAAGCAGGTGCGCATCCTGGAGGTAGAGCGTAGTCTCGGCCACAGTGGCCGGAGACCAGGCTGTCTCCGCCCGCCAGGATCCCGGCACAGTTTCCAGCTTCGCATCGGGCCGGTGCCACTGCCGCATGTAGATTGCCAGCGGAGCCTCATCCATAATTCCTGTATTGCGATTCTTCAGCCAATAGTCCCACCAGCGCACCGCTTGGTCGCGCCATTCAATCTGCGGACCTGGTTCCGCATCGTGCGGGAAGGTATGGTTCCATGGACCGATGATTGCTTTCACCGGCGCGCTGACTTGTTCCAGCATGCGCTGTATTGAATCGCGATATCCGTCGAGCAGCCCACCAATCAGAAAGCAGGGAATCTTGATATCTTTCAAAGATCGCACCGGACTGCTCCAGAATGGCCCATCCCGCTGATGCTTCAAGTAAAGCAACGACCACGGCGCAGCTTCGAAACGCGGGCCCAGCACTTTCTCGTCGAGCGTGTAATCGGGCGCGCCCGTCATGCCGGGCGCCATGTCCATGTTGAGCTCGAACTCGTCAAGATGCATCAGCCCGTCGATGTAATGAATGTCGTCGTGAAATAACTCTTCGGTCGCATCGACTGCAATGATCGCCTTCAGCGCCGGAGGATGCCTCATTGCCATCTGGATCGCATTGAATCCACCCCACGAGATTCCGAACATGCCCACGTTGCCGTTCGACCATGGCTGACTCGCCAGCCAAGCAATGACTGTTTCACCGTCGAGCTGCTCGCGTTCGGAATACTCGCGGTCCGTCGGCACGCCTTCGCTGGCGCCGAATCCGCGGATGTCCACGCGCACCGAAATATATCCACGGCGCGCAAAGTAGGAATGAATGGGGTAGTCGCGCGCGGCCGTCGAATCGTCCTTGCGATAGGGAAGATATTCCAGCAGGGCAGGGAACTTCTCTTTCGGCTTGGCGCCATCGGGCATATACAACGTCGCAGCCAGTCGTATCCCATCGGACATCGGGATCCACTCCTGGACCATGCGAACGCCGTAGCGAGTCGCTGGAGCGGGAGTCGCAAAGGCGGGAATAAGCAGGCCGAAAATAATTCCGAACAGGCCGGCTAGACCTGAGAAAAAAGAAGACTGAATAAGCATTCAGGCGCAAATGATAACAGCAGGAGTCCTCATCCGCACCAAAGGAGAGATTGTTTTGAGAGTCCCAGAAAATATCATGGCGCTATGTCAGCTAGTGCAGCGGATATCCTGACTCTCCCGGTAAGCGCTTGTTTACGCGGACGATCTTCATCCCTGGCTTTACGTCATAGCCGCTGATCGAACCGTACAGAAGGGAATCGTCGTTTTTGGATCGTAATTCTTAGGGGATAGCGTATTCCCGGGAAAATCTAGTCGCGCGATCCGCTACTGAAAAAGCCGGAGGCTGCCTGCACTCTTCAATGTCTCCGATCAACGCGTTCAAGATACATTCCCTCGCTTCCGGCGATCCCGTCCACTCCCGCGATAGAGCCTCGCGTTGTACGGCCAGTTCTCCAACCACTTTGCCCATGGAAAAGGCCGGATAGTTGGAACCCCTCTGAGCTGATTCGATGCAAGATGGCCATGGAGAGATCCCGCTTGCCACCAGTTGCAGGTTGGCATGGTTCAGCCAATGAGTCAGAAGCATTTTCAGATGTTCCTTCCCGCAGACACCGTGCGTCCTGCCTTCGCGTGCCAGGCTGGGATGCCAGGAAAACACTCGAACGCGGTCGAGCCAGCAATTGTCCATGACCAGAAACCACCCGGCATGACGCTTGGTCTCAATGCCGCAGACAACACATGAGAGTCGATTCGTCTGATTGCGATCCATGACTTTCCTTTCGAACGTCAGAGGCTTGCCGGCATCAGCCAGCGTAGTGGTGCTTCCCGGGTGAGTGGTACGGTCAGCATTCCCTGCTCCTCGTCGAAACGAAGCGTGAAATGATCGGAGCACGGCCCGCACAGCCAGAAATGTTCGTGCCGCGGCAGTTTTTTACGGCTGCCGTCGAACGCATCCTCCGGACGATGCGGAGGCGCCTCGGCGAGAAAGAGCTTCCCCTCCCGCAACGAGCGGAAGGGCACTGTGCAAGCTGGATTGGCGCACTTTCGCAGCATGAGTGTCCCATCTTCTCTTCTGCGAAAGTCGGCCAGAGAGAGTAGGTCTTCCACGGGTGCACGCCGAGGCCCCAACGTCCTTCTTTACGGATAACGACCCAATGCTATGACTCTTAGATACTTAGAACTTCGTCACTCGAATCCGCAGATTTCTTCGCTTGCGTTCCCTGACGAAAGCTGGTCGTGCCCGACGAACCTTCGTCAGCGATAATGAGAGCCTGTAAGGAGAATCGCTTAGAAAATATCTCGTCACGAAGAGGGACGCTTCCTGGTCTTTACATCATGAAGGGAACAAGCGCGAACACGTTCTGGTGACTGGCGCACCTTGGGATCTGAACTAAGTGGCCAGTTTCAAGAGGCCTGAATCGGGCGGCTGCGTCCATCCTAGTGCAACATCAGGACCGAGGCCGAGACCAGAATTCCTGCCGCCCCGAACAGCAATCCCAGGTACCAGAACAGTCGTCGTCCCGACAGTAGAGTAATCGAGGTGATCACAAGCGCAATTTCGAGAAACACTTCTCCAAGATCGAAGCGGTCAGTCTTTGCTCGAGCCCGCACGGCTTCCTGCTCAAGCTCGCGGGCCTTGGCGTCCAGGTCCTTCTGTTCATCACGATACCGGTCAGCTTCCGCTCGATATTTTTCCTGGAGCTTGCCCGCCGCCTCCGCATCCTTGCTGTTCAATACAGAAATCATGTCGGCAAACAACTCGTCGTTGTGTCGCCGGATGTTCTTTGCCTGGTAATACGCCCACTGATCGCTCACCTTATTCTGCAGGACGACCTCTTCGATGCTCGTGCGATGTCCGAGCAGCGAAACCGTCGCGACCAGCACAGCCAGCACTGCCATCGTGAGGGAGACAGGCGCCACGCTCGGATCGTGTCGGGCATGCTCCGCGTGCTCCTGCAACTCATGAAGTTCTTCTGACATGTCGTTCTCTCCTGGAGTTGGTATCAGATGTGGGCGTACCGCCTTACGTGTGACCCATTCTCATTCTCCCATCACCTTCACGATTACCCGCTTGTCGCGCTGCCCGTCGAATTCCGCATAAAAAATCCGCTGCCAGGTCCCAAAGTCCAATTTCCCATTCGTGATCGGGACAATGACTTCATGATGAATCAGCAGCGCCTTCAGGTGCGAGTCGCCGTTGTCCTCGCCGGTCTGATGATGCCGGTAGTCCGCTTTGAATGGCGCCAGTCCTTCCAGCCACTGATCGATATCTTCGATCAGCCCGTTCTCATTGTCATTCACATACACTCCCGCCGTGATGTGCATGGCCGAAACCAGCACCATCCCATCCTTGACTCCGGACTTCTTCAACGCGGACTCCACCTGCGGCGTGATGTGAACGTACGCGCGCTTGGTCTTCGTGTGAAACGTCAGATACTCGGTGTGAATCTTCATCAGACACCTTTATCACGGACGCAACGGACAGCGCCAATCGCGCAACTCAAAATACCCGGATTCGTGCAGTTGTCCATTCTGGTTCATACGACTTCTATTTTTTATCGTGAATGCCAAAGGACAAAAGTAGAAAACCACAGTCAGTCGACATGAATTGACTTGATTGCGACCGAAGAAACCTGGCTGCCCCAAAGATTTCTCAATGGTCTAACGTGGGAGAGAGCCTGCTCTAAGTGCCGAATCTCTCCGCCGCGCGAGCCTTCGCCTTAGCAGCCTCTTCTTCCCGATTCTTTGGCGGCGCATTGGTTTGGAGCGAGCGAAGAAGACGGCTCGACACTTCAGCGACCTCCTCGATCGCCGTCAGAAAAGCACTCTCATTTGCCTGCGACGGTTTGGTGAATCCGCAGATCTTCCGCACGAACTGCAAGGATGCCGCCCGAATCTCATCATCGGTGACGGGCGGGTCGAAATTGAAAAGAATCTTGATATTTCTACACATACAAAAGGAACCTCACAATTTGGGAATCCTGGAACATACCGACTCTTCGACGCAAGATCACTACCCGAACCAGCGATCAGCGTCATCAGCCATTACATTATTCTGCCATACCTGGTAACGACACTACGCAGCGGCCAAGTCTGCGCCAATCGGGGCTTTAGCGCCTCTTCCTCAGGCGTAACCCCGCCAGATGGACAGGGTCCTATTGCACTTTGGGCATCTGATCACGGGCCTGTTTTGCGGCTATCTTCAAAACAGCCATGTCTGCGACCACCCAGAAGACCGACGGAACCAACGTCACGCACGCGCTTGTTCAGTTGCTGCGAGGCCGGTCTTATGAAGAAATCCGCGCCCGCATGTACGACAACTCTTTGGGAACAGCGTGGTGGTCGGCATGCAAAACGGAACTCGATATTCGAAACAGCGAGCGTCTGGCGACTTCACTCGTGGAAAATTCGCGCGTGTCGGCAACCATTAGAAATTCGGCAGAGCACATGGAAAAACTCACCGAGACTCTCTTGGACGTAACCGCCGATGTAGCGAGCGTGCTGCGCGGTGTGCGCGAGTCCAGCCGAAGAGTGGAGATCGCCACCTACGCGATCGTCGGCGTCGCCGTTGCGCAATTGTTTTACGTTGCGTTCCTTGTTTTTGGGAAACGATAATCAGATATCGTTCGGTGGAAAATTCCACAAACGCGCGAGAAGAAATTACTCTGAAAGCGCAAGAACTCCTCGCCGCAAGTACAATTTTTATTCTAAGCCATTGATTCCTAAAGTGTGGCACCCTACCTGCTACCTCTAACCTCGTATTCGTGGTCGGACCGAACTCATCAATGAGGAGGGAAAAGCGTGTCAGACCTCAAAGATAAGAACTGGCTGGAGTTGTGTGAAGCTGCCAGCCGTGAGCAGGATCCAGAAAAGTTGCTGCAGTTGATCACAGCTTTGAACGAAGCGCTTGAACAGAAGGAGCGCGAAGAGAAGGCTCAGCACATGCTCTCCCGCCTGCGCCAATGGCCTGCTGCCGCTTCCATCACGAAGATTGTGGCCGCTTAGGTCGACAAATCCAAATCGCGCGGCTTGCCATGCCCGGCGCCGCGAAGACTAGCCTCTACAGTGTGTACCCTATCGAACAGCTTGCTCCAATAGGTCATTCTGGATCAACGCCACGTCAGGAGCCTTTGTATTTTGGAGCGAAAAGATCGCATCGCCGATCTCTGCAACCGTGCGACCACGGAAAAAGATCCCGCTGCTCTTAAGAAAATTCTGGATGATTTGCGATCGTCGCTCGCGGAATATATGCGCGAAGCCCGCCGCATGACCGTGCTTCACTTCGATTACTTCCGAAAACATGACGGATATGACACTGAACCCATCACGACGTCGAATGACGCCGAGGCCGCCGGCAATAGACCCGCGGAGACGCCAGTGACGGAACAACAAAAGAAAGCGTCGTAGGTTTCTGCGCAGTCTCCCATCGTCTACTACAGTGTTTACCCGATCAATCTGACGTAACAGACAATGAGACGCTCACTTCGGATGTCTCTCGACGATCGAATCCACGAACTTTCGTGCGGGATCATGATGGCCAAGGGTCCGTCCGGATGAGCTAGGCAAGACTCTTGGCCTTCTCAAAGCCACGTTGCACGCTGAGGTTACTTCCCTGAACGGCCGCGTAGCCGAAATCATTCGCACCGCCAAGATCCCTGATCCCGACTTGAGTAACGAACACCAGCGAAAGCCACCTACTGGCGACTACTCGGTTACATGGGATTCTAGTTTCTCAAAAACTAACACCTAGTGCGAAAGCAATACTTATTGGAAAAACTGCGCGCTATCAGTGATCCCAGCAGCGCGCAGTTCACGGTTACCCTTGCGACGGATGCAACACGCGGAACGTATTGCCTCCATTTGACCAGACGAGCACGAGCGCGTCCTGTCCCTGGCCGACCTTGCCCAGTTCCCGTGACGCATCCGCTGCGGACTGCACCGAATGGCGATTGACCTCGAGGATCACATCACCGCGTTGCAGACCCGCATTGTCCGCCGGACTTCCCGGCTGAACATTCCCGATGACAGCTCCATGCAGCTCCTTCGGAGCCTGCAGTTGCTCGCGAGTGTCAGGACTCAGATCCGCGAGACCCAGCCCCCAGCGCGGCTTGCCGTGCTCAGTGCTCGCAGACTCTTCTTCGCCCTCTTTGGCTCCCATCTTTTCCAGCGTGACCGGAACCGTGACATTCTTGCCTTCGCGAATCACTTCCAGTTTGATCGTAGTGCCGGGTTGTTTCTGCCCCACGACAACCTGAAGATCGCCCGCATCGCTCACAGGCTTGCCATCGAGTTGCGTGATGACGTCTCCCGTCTTCAAGCCACCCTTGGCCCCCGGCGAGTTCGGCTGCACCTCAGTCACAACGGCTCCCTCGGCTTTCTTCAAGTCGAAGAATTTCGAGTTTTCCGGTGTAACATCGCTGATCCCGATTCCCATGTAGCCATGGTTCACTTTGCCAAACTTGATCAGGTTATCGACCGTCGGACGAACAATCTGCGTCGGAATCGCAAAGCCCATGCCTGAGAACGTTCCCGTTCCAGAGATCAGGAACGTGTTGATCCCGATGACCTCCCCACGCGCATTCACCAGCGGACCGCCGGAGTTACCCGGATTGATCGCAGCATCCGCCTGAATGAACTGCCCAGGCTTGCGCCGATCGGTCGCCGACGGATTCGGGCGATTCAACGCGCTCACGATGCCGCGAGTTACAGTGAAGCGGAACCCGAACGGGTTGCCAAAAGCCAACACCGTCTGTCCCGGATGGAGTTGTGTCGAGTCGCCCCAGGGGATGCTCGGTAGTCCGGTCGCATTCACCTTGATTACCGCCAAGTCTGTCAGCGGATCCGCGCCAATCAGCTTTGCCGGCAAAATGCGGCGGTCGCTCATGGTGACGTTGATGTCGGTAGCACCCTCAATCACGTGATTGTTGGTGACGATGTATCCGTCGAGCGAAATAATCGCACCGCTGCCCAGTCCATGCTCAACCCGCGGCTGTGGACGCATCCCGAACTGTTGGCCAAACGGGTTGCCGCCAAAAGGATTTCCGAACTGTTGCATGTCAGGCGTGCCATCATCGTCGGCGTTCATTTTCAAATTGGTCTTTGAAGTGACGGTGACGTTCACGATCGCCGGGGTCACCCGCGATGCGAGAGCCTCCATCGCCTGATCGAGTGAGAGCAGAGCTTCCACGCTGCTCGATTCAAGCGCCGCGGCTGCCGGCGCGGGCGCCAGCGCTGCTGCCCTGGCCGGTTTGGCGAACTCGTACGCGCCCACTGCTACGACCATCGAGATCGCCAGCAGAGGCGCGACGATGCGCCGGGTTAAATCTTTCCACGTTGTCATTGACTTCTTCTCCTTTGTATAACTAATTATTTAGTTGATATAGACAAAAAAATACGAGCTATAACGATCTGACAATCAGTTCTTGCCGGACGGCCTGACGGTTGCCGCTTTCGAACGTGACTCGCCAAACCGAGAATTGCATTACCGGCGCCCCGCCTTCGTCGTACTGAGTCATCTGCATCACGAGTTGCAACTGCGGGGCGGCAGTCTTCTCATGGGCGTTGCTATTGACCAGCATTCCTCCCTGACCACTGCGGTAAAGGTTTTTATATTCCATCGCAGGGACCACGGATGACAGAAGAGGCATTTCAATTTTCTTCTGTCGTCGTGCCAAAACTGAATTAGTTCCCGTCGTTCGATTTAATGTTGCCGTCGGCATTCGCTTCGGCTTCGCCGCGGGCACAGGAACACTCGTCCGCAAAGTTACAGGCACTGCCGCAACTCTAGTCGTTGGAAGGGAAGCGTTCGCAGTGGAAGCCAACGCGGTAGCAGGCGACGGTTCGCCACTCTCAAATGCGATCAGGCTCGGGGAATTGGGCAGCGCAATAACACAACCCACAGCGAGAGCCGCCGCCAGTCCCAATGCAGGTCTCGCGAATCTGGACGAATTGGGACGCTTTCCATCAAGGATTCGAGCGAGTCGTAACGAAGTCTCCCGCGCGCGACCGACGACGGCTTGCGTCAGCGCCAGCCCGCGCCGGACGAAACTTTTTTCCGCTAGCGACACCAGGCACTCCGCGTAGGCCCGCGGATTTTCTGTCTCCGCCAATACCGCTTCGTCGCACGCCATCTCGCGTTCAAGCGAGAGCCGCCTCTCGATCCACCACACAGCCGGATGAAAAAAGAAAACTGTGCGCACCAGCTTTTGCGCCAGATTCGTCCAGTCGTCGAATCGCCGCAAGTGCGCGAATTCATGTAGAAGGACGACCTTCAATTCCTCCGCCGACAGATCCCGCAAGACCCATTCAGGAATGAGAATCGCCGGCCGGAAAAATCCAATCGCCGTAGGAACGCCGACTGCCGACGACCTGCACACTGCCACCCGCCTCGTATTCTGAAACTGCGAAATGACATCCTGAATTCCATCAGTCTCGATTGCAGCCTGAAGCGAAAGGGTCTGAATCGCCGGCGAAGAATTCGCGATAGGGAAGTCAGACGTCACCAGAGGAACTGCTTCGCTGCGCAGCCGCCGCAACTTCCACAGTCCGACGATAATCCTCGCGGTCGCCAGTGCAGCAATCGACATCCATACCGCAAAAATCCCGACTGCCCACGCTCCCGGCAGCACGATCTCCGAATGAGCGCTCTGCACGGCAGAATGTGAAGTTTTGCCCGAGGCCGCCGCGAAGGGCAGTCCCGCCACCGCCAGCAGCGCACAGAACCAAACCACAAATCGTGTCCCTGAATTCTGCCTTCCGACCACGCGCGACAATACCCACGCCAGCGACGCGATCAGCAATCCCCCTGGCATCACATTGATGACGCGCTCGGCGGCCAAAGGAGCAAGTTGCAGGAAGGGCATCATCATTTGTTATTGCTCCGTTCCAGCATCCCTCGCAGCCGGTTCAATTCCTCCGGCTTGATGCCCCGCTCTTCCAGGATGTTGAGCACCAGTTGTTCGTGGGAATCTTTGAAAAATCGGCTGACCAGGTGGCGAATCTCCGACTTCCTCGCCTCTCCCTGAGCAATCACAGGTTCGTAAACGTGCGCCCGCCCGTCCGTTGTCTTGTGCGCCACGTAACCCTTTTTTTCCAGAACCCGGATCGTAGTCAAAACGGAGTTGTATGCCAGGGCCGGCCTAAGTGAAAGGCGCTCAAGCACTTCCTGCACAGTACTCGATCCTCGCTGCCACAGCACATTCATAATGCGCAGCTCAGCTTCGGTCAGTGTTGGCGATTGCCGTGGCGGCACCCGGGCCTCCTCTCAAAGGGATTGGACGCATTGGACAACGAAAAGGTAACTAATCAATTAGTTGCTGGCGAGAGATGAATTGGTTGCCCCGAAGTGACCCGAAGGATATGTCCAGCGATTTTCAGGGCTTGGCTGATTCCACCTTCTTTTTGGCCAGGGGCCTGGCAAACGCATTCGTGGGATTATGCGCATTCGACGCCAGCACTTTGCGGTAGTATTCCGCAGCCTGTTTCTGGTCGCCGGATTTTTCAAACGCTTGCGCCAGCAGGCACAGGATGAACGGATCCCGCTGGTCAGCCTGCTGTAAATCGGCGATGGCCGTCTTGTAGTCCCCAGAGTAATACGCAACATAGCCGGTCAGATAAGGATAGAAACGCTGCTGGTCCGGATTATTGGCTTTGTCGAGGGCAGTTTTCGCGGCTGAAACATGTCTCACGGCCTCTTCATGCTGCGCTCGCCGCGCCGCGATCCGCGCCTGCGCATTTTCCCACCGGAAAAGCCACAGGCTCTTGTCGGCATCGCTCATGTCTGTCTTCCGGATCGCCGTCTGGTAGCCGGTCTTGTACCATTGCTCGGCGCTATTGATGTCGGCGCACTCCAAGTAGAGCCGGGCCGCTTCATTGGCAACATCCGCCGCCGACAGAAAATCCTGCCGCCCGATGCGCGCGTCGAACACCTGCTGCTCCAGTTTTCCGGCCTCGCCCGTGTTGCACTCGAACACGAAAGAGACCGCCATCGTCCGCCACGCCCGCTCCTTGGCGTCAGGGGTTGATGCGACTTCAATCGCCCTGGAAATGTGCTTCCGCGCCTCCGGATAGTCTCCCTTCAAATCAAGCACCGCGCCCATGCCAAGGTGTGCATCCGCGTCATTGGGAGAAATTTCAAGCGCCTTGCGATAACTGGCAAGAGCTTCGTCCCGCTTGCCTTCGTTATTCAGTTGTTGCGCCTGCTTGACCAGCGCCGCAGTCGGCGTGGCCGGCTCAGCTGCTCCGGGAGCTGCCGGAGCCTGCGCCACCAGCATCGCACCCGATGCGACCAACCACACCGCTACACATGGGATAAGAACATTGGAACGATTCATGGGCACATTATGGCACAGCGCTCCATTGCGTCAACGAACCAAACCAACATCATTCGGATCGTCATGACAGCGGCCGAGACGATCCCTATGCTCACAAATTAGCGCAGCCCGCCCGACGCCCTAAGGATCTCGCCCGTGAGCCATCCCGACGCAGGAGACGCCAGGAACACCGCGATCGGGGCGATATCTTCCGGTTGTCCGAATCGTCCGAGCGGCGTTTGCGCCACCATCTGATTTGCGAAGTCGCTTCCGATGACTCCCGCCG
The DNA here is from genome assembly GCA_003225495.1 of Acidobacteriota bacterium. Lineage (GTDB taxonomy): Bacteria > Acidobacteriota > Terriglobia > Terriglobales > Acidobacteriaceae > Acidiflorens. Next base: position 5,621 of record QIAJ01000088.1, on the reverse strand, counting down.
TGTGCAGCCCCTCGGTCTCAACCCCGCCCGGATTAATCGAATTGACCCGAATCTTCCTCGCTCCCAACTCCTTCGCAAGCACGCGAGTCACTGCATCCACGGCCCCTTGGTTGCCGTGTAGACCACAGACATTGGCGGTGTCATATCGCTCGCGACTGAGCCGATGTTGATCACGCTTCCGCCGTTCGGACCGAAGTACTTCGCCGCCTCGCGCGTCGCCAGGATCAGCCCCAGCACGTTGGTGCCGAATTCCCGGTGGAACTCATCCTCAGTCACCGATTCCAGCGGTGCGAATTGATACACGCCTGCATTGTTCACGAGCACGTCCAGCGATCCGAATGCCTTCTTTGTTTCGGTGAAGAGTCGCTGCACGTCGGCCGCTTTCGAAACGTCCCCCTGCACTGCGATGGCCTTGCCGCCTTTGCCGGTAATCGCTGCGACAACTTTGTCCGCACCTTCTTTACTTGAGGAGTAGTTCACCACCACCGATGCCCCGGCAGACGACAGCGCCTTCGCGATACCCGCGCCGATACCCTTCGATGCTCCCGTCACAATCGCCACCTTGCCTGTCAATACGCTCATTTCATCTCTCCAATAGTGGACACTTGTTCTGTGCACTTAGACAGTTAGATACTCATCGAATCGAAAAGATGCGGAATTAACTCGGTACTGCGGCAGCGGGATCAAATTTTCGAGAGTCGATCCAGATACGCCCGCATCACATCCCGTTGCAGGATAAGGTTGGCGAACTTGCCTTTTCGGACAATTTCGATCAGTCCGGCAGTTTCCAGTTCCTTAATGTGATGAGAAATGGTCGCAGCGCTCACGCGGTGCGCCTTATGCAGCACTCGACAGGGCATCGGAGCGTCGTAGGCCCCAATCTCTCTCAGGATCTGATAACGTCGCGGTTCGGCTAGGGCGCGGGCGATCCGCGCAAACTCCCGGTTTGTGAGTCGTCCGTTCTTCGATGTGCCCACAATTTCAAGGTACGCCCGATCACGTTCGCGCTCAAGCGGCAGGCAATCCCATCTTTTTCAGGATGTCCTGAAAGCGCGGGTCCGAATGAACAAAATAAAAATTCGGATCGTGCGGCAGATGCACAAGAAAAGGGGTCCTTTCCTGGTAAGCTCGGTCAAGGTAGCGGATCGTTTCGTCTTTACGTCCCAGCCGCGCGTAGCAAAATGCGAACTCGATCGGAGCAACGTATCTCTTTCTCGATGCCCTCTGAATCTCACTGAGCCTCCACTCCAGAACGGCATGGAAGCCGCCCCGATGGAATGCCTGCTGCATCGCGTCGGCGCCTTTGTTGTCGCCCCAGAGCAGCAGCGCCCGTTCCCAGTCCTTCACTCCCTCCGCTCCCATCCCTTTGTAGGTATAGATGTCGCCGGCGATCCACACGAGTGTCGCATCGCTCGACAGCACTTGGCTCCGCGCCACCGATTCCCGAAGCGCTTCGTCGAACTGATGGGCATAAAGCAAGGCGAGCGCTAGTCCAAACGGACGCGCGAACGGATCCAAATCCATTGCTTTACGCTCTTCCTGCAACGATTCATCGGTCCGGCTCAAGCTGTCGAACAGGTACGACCGCAAGTGATGGATTTCGGAATAGTGTGGATTCAGATCCACTGCCCGCCCCATTTCCTTCTCCGCGGACTTCCAATCCCAGCGCAGGAAGTAGTGGACCGCTGCCATGGAATGATGCGCGTCTGCCAGCGAATCGTCCAAGTCGATGGCCTTGCGCGCCGCCGGCTCCGCCTGCGCGAGAGCCTCCTGCTGAGTGATTTCTCCCTCCACAGCGCTGGCGGTGTAGTAATCCGCGATACCGCTCCAGGCCGCGGCGTACTCCGGCTGAATTTGGATCGCCTTCTGGAAATACTCCAGGCTCTTCTTGTATTGCGAGATGAACCAGTAGTGCCGCCCCAGCAAGTATGCGTCATGGGCTTCCGCGCTAACGGGGCGTTCCGGACGGCTGACCGCCGCGGTGGTCAATCCAACTTGCCGGGCAATATCTTGCGCGAGATCGGTTTGCAGGGAAGTGAGTTCGTTCAAGTTCCGGTCGTAACTCTCCGCCCAGAGATGTCTGTCCTCGGGTGCATAAATCAGTTGCGCATTCATGTGGACCCGGGTCCCCGAGCGTCCAACGGACCCCTCGAGGATTCCATCGACTCCCAACTCGCGCGCCACGTCCGACAGCGGACGATGAACTTTCTTGTATTGCATCACCGAAGTACGAGAGACTACGCGCAGACCAGTATTTCGCGCGAGCATTGTGATGACTTCGTCTGTCATGCCGTCAGCGAAATATTCCTGGTTGGCATCTCCAGACAGATTCTCAAGAGGCAGCACAGCCAGGGAATGGATCTGGGGCTTCACCGCCAGAGCGAACGGCCAGCCACGCCCTGCGCTCGAATTCATTCTAGCGAGAACGAAAATCGCGCCTGCCAGCATCACCAATGCGAGTGCGGCGACCATCCATCGAAATCGTCCACCAACCGGCTTGGCCTCCTCCTCAATCGCCGCCCCAATATCTGAGTTCCCCAGTGTCCCGGGGGGAATAGCCGCCGTGGAATTGGTTGCCCACTCTCGCGTCCCATTGCCTCCGCTGCCGCGGTGCTCTATCGAAGTGGCCGCCGCAATAAAACGGTACCCCTTGCCGGTAACCGTCTGCACGAACCGTGGCTGCTCGGGGTCATCCCCCAGAACCTGTCGTATCTTTCGAATTGCAGTGTTAATCCCGTGTTCGGTGTCGAGGAAAACGTCCTTGCCCCAGATCTTCTCGACGATCTCTTCCCGCGCAACGAGGCGGCCCCCACTTGTGACGAGAAGAGTGAGGATCTCCCTGGGAATTTTTTCAAGTTTGAGAACGTGATCGCCGCGACGCAGCTCGTAGCGGTCGCTGTCGAGCTCGAACTCCGCGAATTTCACAATGCCGATGGGCACGCCCACAGCTCCGACGGGGAGCAAACTATACCACTATTTCCATCCCGTCGGGCACTAGATATTGTGTTCTCAGTAACTTACGTTCTTCACCAAAACTTCATCCCGGCTTTACCCCTACTCCCTTGCGCGCGCCGAGGTTCTGAAGCACCATGCCCGCCACCAAGGAGGCTGTATGAAAGTCAGGATTTCGAACTTCGTCAAGCTTGCTGCGTGCATGATCCTACTCGTCGGAATTAGCGCGGTTGCATCAGCGTCGTGCGGGGACTCACTCTCCGCGATGGCAGCATCTGCTGCTGCCTCACAGATTCAGACCCGTCCCATACAAAACAAGTCTCACTCTGAAGCGCCCGGGGGAGCCAGGACATCCATCATTGGCTTGTGGCATATCCAGTTCAAAGTCGGCGACCAAACTATCCAGGAAGCGTTCCAGCTCTGGAATGCCGGCGGCACCGAGGTTCACAACCCCAATGTTGATCCGAGAAGCGGGAACGTTTGCCTGGGCGTGTGGAGACACGCAAAGAACAATGCTTTCAAACTCGCTCATCGCGTCTGGTCATACGACGCGAACGGAAATTTCATGGGGACCATCCACCTGAGTGAAACGCTCACTCTAGGGAACAATGGCCAAACGCACAGCGGGACTTTCACCCTGGATTTCTTCGACCCCTCCGGCAACTTCCAATTCGAAGTTCCCGGCAACGTCATAGCAGAACGCATTTCGGTGGATTGATAGCAAGCCTTGCATTGCTCAGGAGAGCCGCAGCCCATCGCGGCTCCTCCGCTTCAATCAATGGCAATTTGCCCTAGTCTGACCGTTGTGCCGCGAATTTCCGCGCACGACCCGCGCGCCGACCAAGGCCCGACTCATCTAGAATGGGCTCTTCCAGCGAAGAAGGCAGGCGCATGCTCCAACAGATCGCAGTCTTAATTCTCCTGTGCATCTCCCTGGCGGCGCAGACCACCGCCCCGGAACGGAAGGTCCAGAAAAATGTAATCACCTCCGTCCGCGATCCCAGCATACGCATCCAAATTCCCGAATCAGTCCAGTACGTTGGCGCCGACCGGTGGATTCTTTACGGCATCGCCGACTGCGAACTGCACACCTTCGTCGAAGCCGATGCCCAGAGAAATGTCCAGCGTCTCTACTGGATTCAGTTCGAAGGCTACATCCCGACCAGGCCCGACTTGCACCACACCTACGATTCGCCGCGACACAGCGCGATCGGCGGCCTTGATTTCTACGTTGATACCTGGGTGCGTCCCAACGGCGCCGCTACCGAGCCCGGCTCCGACCGCGAACACATCGAGACCCTGATCCGTTCCAAAGGATACAAAATGCCCGCCGGGATGATGTATGTCCGGCTAGTGCATCTGCTGGATGAACAGAAACGCAAGGAGCTGATGATCATTTACGGCGAGGATCTAGCCTCTACCCGATTAACCGCCGCCGAACTGAAAGAGGGAGGCTCAGCATACGGCCGGTGGGCCGCGATCGAAAAGGACGTCATCGAAAGGGCACAGAAAAAGATCGCGATTACGAACACAGCCAAACCATGATGCACAGTGTGCAGGGGCTGCCCCTGCTTTTCCGGAGAAAATTCTTCAGATCGACTCAGACCGCTTCAGCCCTCCTCCATGGACACTTCCTGCAAAGCAGGGAATACTGCCCATGTGGTCGAGGTGAAGGCGCACCAAAAGGAGTTGGGATGATGTCGAGAATAAGATTTTTTGACGTTCTGAGAAATTGCACTCATTCGCGCCTGGCACTAGCCTGCGTTTTGCTAGCGGCGATGAGTGCCGCTCCACTCCATTCCCAAACCTATCAGGACTTATATGACTTTAACTGCAACACTGGAGGATGTAATCCGTTTGACTCCGGTCAACTGACGCAGGGCGCCGATGGCAACCTCTACGGAACAACCAACGAGGGTGGCTCTCAGGGATTCGGCACGATCTTCAAGGTGACACCTTCTGGTACATATACTGATCTCTGGCAGTTCGACGGAACAAATGGTGCAAACCCAATTGCAGGCCTGACACTAGCATCCGACGGGAATTTCTACGGCGCCACAGCGTTCGGCGGAAAGGGCTACGGTACGATCTTTCGCTTCACGCCTCCAGCCAGTTTCAAGGTATTGCATGTCTTCAGTTTCACTGATGGCTATAGTCCCGAGAGTGCTCCGGTTGAGGCCAAAGATGGGAATCTCTACGGGGCGACCTATCCCGGGACAACCTACCGTATAAAACTTCCGGCGGGAACTTTTAAGCAACTTCCCAATAACACTCCCGGCTTTACGTTCGACCCACTCTTACTCGCATCAGACGGCAATCTGTACGGCACCACCTTCAACGGCGGACCAGGCGGTTCTGGCCCAGGCACAGTATTCCGCATGACAACGTCGGGTGCTATCAAGGTCATTCACAACTTTACTAACACCGGTACCGACGGTGCCTTCCCCGACAGTCCTCTAACCCAGGCAGCAGACCTCAACCTATACGGAACTACCCACGATGGTGGCGCTAACAACTCCGGCGAGGTTTTCAAACTAACGCTGGCGGGCACCTTCACGACGCTTCACAGCTTCGACGTCTACACCGGTTCCTTCAGTGTAAATAATGATGGAGGTGGTCCAGTCTACACCGGTTCCTTCAGTGTAAATAATGATGGAGGTGGTCCAGTC
>QIAJ01000003.1 GCA_003225495.1 Acidobacteriota bacterium | reverse complement strand
TTGCGATTCGATTGAAAGAGTTCCGTTCACAAGTTTCACCCGTTCTTGCATGCTGATAAGGCCCAGGCCGCGACTCTTCTTGGCTGCTTCGCTATCAAAGCCCACGCCGAAATCCCGCACAGTGAGATGAATCTGGTCCGAAGTTCCTCACAATTGCACTTCGAGGTGCCGTACTCCGCTGTACTTTGCGGAATTGTGGAGAGCTTCTTGAAGCACTCGGTAGAAGCAAAGCGAAATGTCCGGGGGCACGGGGCTTGGCAAATCGTGCCTTTGGAAGTCAATCTCTATTTTCTGTACCTCGCCGAATTCTCTACAGAAGCTTCTCTTACCCGTATGCCGGTTATGTCGCCGTGGAAAAGGCGGAGCTGCTCGTAGAGTCCAAACCTAACGATTCATTTCTGATTGCCGCCTGTTCTCAGTGCGGCAGCGATTCAGAGCCGGCGGCGGGCGTGTGAAAGTTGGGCAGAGCGGGGGCGCGGAGTGGGAAATAGTGTGTGTGGTCGTTGTGAGTGTAATCGCTGATTACAAGAGTCGACCCGGATTTCACATTCCAGTGCAGGAATTTGAAAGAAATTGAACTTGTCGGTGCAGGTTGGTAGTGATTGAATTTCTTGCGCTACGGCGGCTCCGACTGCTGTGATTCACGCGAAGGCCACTGAATAGACGAACCTAGGTGCGAGATCTCCCGCCCATGGCTGAGTCCCATTATTCCGTCCCGGTTCGGGCTTCGCCGGGGAATCTGAACTTATTACTAGCACGTAGCTCTTTCACACGACGCAAAATATCCTTTGCCTTCTCCGCATCGACGCCTCTGTCCCTGGACAGGTACATCAAGTGTGTTGGTGCCGCAAACCGAGTACCGGAAACTTCGACGATCTCGGCTATCTTCAGTATCACGTCCTGGCGAATTGCGGTGAATTGTGTCCAGTCGCCCGTTTTGCCATAGGCAAACAGCTCCACTTCGAAAGTAGCGCCAGCAAAATTCGTTACACGAACTCTGGACGTCCGGGGTTCGATCGCAGGATGTTGATCCAGCATGCTCTGCACGCGGTCCAAAACGAACCGTAATTGCTCGGCTGGTGTTTCAATTCGCAACGAAAACTTTTGGCTGATAAGCAATTTGCTGCGGCCCGTCATGTTCTTAAACTGCATTTGCGCAAGCAGCCCGTTAGGAACGACCAGGAGATTCTGGTCCGCTGTCCGCAGCTTTAGGGAGCGCAGCCCGATATCTTCCACAGTACCAACTTCATCGCCGACCTGACAGAAGTCGCCGACATGTACAGCTTTATCCATCAGCAACGAGACGCCGCCTACGAGGTTCTCAAGGGTTTTTTGTGCGGCCAGCGCTATCGCCAATCCCCCGATGCCGAGACCAGCGAGCATCGTCTTCACGTCGAACCCAGATAGGGCCAATGCGCCGACGAAGGCGATTATCAGCAGCAGGATGCGGGTGAGTCGCCGCATCAGGACAAGGATCGACTCCCCGCCTTTGTGCTGCGTTCGCATCCGATTCAACGCGCGTTCAAAGCCTCGGTCTGCGATCAGGGTAACGAGCCATGCGAAACATGCCAACAGGAGAATTTCCATGAAACGAAAATAGTAGACGCGATACAAAAGCGGTGGCCTAACCAGCTGGACAAAAATGCTGTGTATCAAAATCGCAACGATGCACCTGAGTGGCTTGCCCAGCGGCATCGTCCTGGCTGGTCTGAACGGTAGCTTTCGGATTTTTTTGGCGATCCGCCCAGGCGAACTAAGTAGGAACGCCAACAGCCAAGCCAGCAACCACGAGATCGGGATCGAGAGCAGCCACCCGAGCCATTGTGCGAGAGACATCCCCAGCCGCCGCCGATCGGTCAACGTGGCAGGCATGATTCGATCCGCCAACGTCGCCTCTTCGCTATCCATTTCGGCGTAGAGCTTCGGGATATTTGCAACTGTCTCATTCGAAATCAGCCAGATTTTTCCTGAGTTCGGATCATCCATCCGCAACAGGATCAAGTCCGCGGTCATGCCCCCGGCCTTCAACACGCCAGCGCGTATCTGGCCGGGGGGAAGTCCTGGTTCGGTGGCGTTGGCATCATCACTCAACAGGCCGACACTGCCTTTGAACCGCGTTCGGAGCAACGCATCGAGTTCCTTCGCCCGCTGCGCCAAGGTCGTTTTTCGCCCCGGTGTTGGTTGCAGGTAACGAGCGGCGGTCTCGTAGTCTTCGCGTTCCGTGCATTTCAGGAAGCCCATCATCGCACTATGCGGAGTGTCACGTCGGAGCGGATCGACTGGTATTGTCGGCTCAGCTTTGGCTGGCGGAGGTGCCGCAGACGTGGGAAGCTGGGCTGGTGAATGCGCAACTGAGCCCACCAATATGAAAATAGCCAGCGCTATGTCGAGAATGTACGTGCGGAAGTGCACTGTCGGATGCTCCGTGCAAAATCGCGGTGACACATCGTTCACACCCTTGGTGAGCGTACCCTGAACTTCGCACTAGCAGCCTACCGTTAAAAGATGAAGATGGGCGACTGTCGATATGTACAGTTATGTTTGCCGACCGGCTCCTCACCGTCGTAAACGGGCTAAGGAATCGGCGATTCGCCCGTCTTGTGATTATCTAAAATGAACAGGTTGGAAGAGGGACTCAGGAACGTGCAGGGTGATTCGACCGCGCTGTTTGGAGAGGGTACCATCCCGTTCCCACTTGGAAAGGAGCCGACTTGCCGTGAAGGGGCTGATGTCGGCAAGGGAACTAAGATTTTCGTTGGTGATGTCGATTCCCCATCCCGATGGCTGCACGTCCCCACTTGGCTCGCGAGTCGGTGCAGTACTTCGGCGAGCCTCGTTTCCGCACTCTTGGTTAGGATGTTAACGTGGCGGTCAATGTGCATCCTGAGGTAGTGCAAAGCAAGTCTAAAACCGTTCTCGCTGAGCTGCGGGTATACCCTCGCCAGTCTGCGGATGGTGTCGTGATCCCACACAAGGAATTTGCATTCGGAGACAGTTGTCGCGTTTACCATATACGCCGGAGGGTTTGGCAGCAACGATGCCAAGCCTACGATGTCCCCTGGAACCTTCCACGACAGGAGGACCTCCGAACCAGACATCGTCAGCATGTAAGACCGAGCGCGTCCCACTTGCAGGAGGAACAAATGCTCCGGTCGTCCCCCTCTGATGGTCACGTCCTTCTTGGGCGCGATATGGCGTACTTTCGCCGCGCCCAGAATCTGCTGGATGGCAGTATCGTTCAAACCTGTGAAAACCCTCGCGTTCGCCATTGGAGTCGAACCTCTGACACTGCGACAATCATCAACGACGACGGTGTAAATCCATCGTTGATGAATGACACAAATATTCAACCCAGCATCTTCAGGACTGCCCTGACCAGTTCATCCGCTGGAGTGACCAGGAAGATAACGGGAACCAGGGGCAAGGCGGCTGCCAGCGCTAGGGCGATCAACGTGTTCTTGTTGACGGGTACGGGGCGCATGTCGCGCACGATCGCAAAGCTGTTGCTCAGATCAGCGAGCGACTGGAGATCAGAGCTACCAAGGAGGGGTTCACCTTGTTGTTTTCCGTGAACCCACTTGTCGTCGAACGACTGTGTGTAAGCATTGGCCAAGGCACCATAATCAAGGATGCCTTGCCGCTTGACCTTGAAGAGCTTAGGAGACATGATGAGCAAAGGAGCTACTAGGGACAGCATCGCCATGACGCCATAACTAATCATGACGAATTTAAGCCCGCTGAGAGTAGCACCTTGATAGGTGATCGCGTTGGCTACCTGCCCCGCGATGACAACACCGCCGGCAAAAACAATCGGGGCGAGCCGGCGCTGTCCCTCGGAAAGGAAACCCAAGCCGGCTGACTGATCGGGATGAGTGGGTACTAGTTCAAGCTTCACACGCGAGACTCGCCAAAGGAAGAACGTCCAGAGAAAGATTCTCCACAGCCAACGCCATAGCAGAAAGCGAAAAATAGGAGTGCTGATTGTGGCAAACCATGTCCCGGCTAGACTCACGGTTTCTCCCGTCGCCGTGCCAACGAAGTGCCAGTTGGAAACTCCAGCCATCAGCACTTCTCCGTGCCGCGCCGGCATGGACTGAAGAAACGCGAAGGCCAAGAGGGTCAATTCTGGCAAGACGCGATCGCGAAGCCTCATGACCGTCTTGAGGCTGGCTTCAAATGAAAGCAGATCTGCTGCCTTGACCAAGCCGGAGTCGACAAAATGAATGACGATGGCTCGCAACCGGCGGTCGATTCCGAGTTCGGCCAGAACCAGGATTGGGAGCGAGATCAGGAAGCGCACGTTGACAGCAAAATCTCGCAGAAAAGGAATCTGAAGACTGCGGTTATAAGCCAGCCCTTGCGTCACGGATAAAACGAGAAGCGGTAACCAGCAGACCAACACCAGACCCAAGGTTCTCAGCGCAACCCCGAGTCGCTCCTCGCCCGCCATACCCAAGCGAACCTGCAGCCGGTACGTTGGTCCGCCACGTATAACGGAAAAGTTTTCCGCCAGCGAGGAACGTAGCACGTGCGTCCCGATCACTTCGATCTGCGGCCTAGGAAGAGAAGCCATCAGCCCGGTGATCTCCTTTGGCTACGAACTTACCCGCTGTGCTGAAACTAGGAACTGGTATTTGTACCAGTCAGAACGCCCTGCACCTGGTGTCCCACTGTTGCGCTCGGACTCCAGCGAATCCGCCGCAGAGATGGTACTGGAGTCAACTGTTGAAACATCGCATCTCTAATAGTGTCGGCGCCGTCAAGCTCTTTTTGAACGCACGAGGGCATGCACACCAAAGAGTGCGTCATTTCGCTCTCGTGGAAGGTTTTGCGGTACGCATCTCTTCGGTCATGACCGCGATCATGCTTTCTACTTCGGACTCCCCCGGTGAAGTGGTGCGGTCCGGGCTGTCCCGCGTGCGAACTGAACTTCTTCATCTGCTCATAGACCAACATTAACGTCCACCGGTGGTAATCAATGCCGCGCGGCGGGAGGAAGTTGGAATCTGCCCAAGTCGTTGCGGAAAAGCAAGGGAGCTAAAAAGTTTTAGGTGCGATGTCTCAAAATTGACACCTGTAGTGTACGACCTATAGAAACTTGTTTCGCCCGCGAAGAATTCCCACTCGAAAAAGTATCTTGGGCACATAATTGTAGGCTGACTAAAATGCAATCTTCAATTCACAGAAGCTAACCGAATCGGCCCCATTCGTGCATAAAGGTCAACCACCAAGACCAATATTAGGCGCTGATGCGGCGCGGAGCTGATTCATCCTGGCGTTGGCTACCGACACTGCTAAAAGTGACAGTTTTCGCTTGGCCTCAACCTCCCCATCATTCAGTAGTGAGTCAACCCCGCGAGGGCCGACTCCTCCTGGCAGACTTGATGGTTAGTAGAAAGCCCAGCCTTGACTATGTTCACTAAAC
>QIAJ01000087.1:26962-27430 GCA_003225495.1 Acidobacteriota bacterium | reverse complement strand
GATGCCGAGTTGATGCGCAGCTTGGAACCATACAGACTGAAGACCTGGATCAGCACGATAATGGTGGCTGGTATGGTTATGACCAGCGTGGGGAAACTGAAGGCCAGAGAGGAAAACGGGTTCATCCCACTGACAAACATGTGATGGCCATAAACCATGTAGCTGAGCACTGCAAGGGCTCCCATGCAATAGATGAGCACCCGCTGGCTTAGCATCTGCTTGCGCATGCTGGTGATCAGGATGTGCGAGACGATGCCGATGCCGGGTACGATCGCGATGTAAACCTCCGGATGTCCGAAGAACCAGGACAGGTGCTGCCAAAGCAGAGTCGATCCGCCCGAGTGCGGCAGCATCTGATCATTGATCACCAGATTTGAAGTAACGAAGAAGCTGGTTCCAGCCACGTGATCCAAAACGACGAGAATGCATGCCGGCATTAACACGGAAAAAGCAGTCAGCCCCATGCAT
>QIAJ01000087.1:0-26836 GCA_003225495.1 Acidobacteriota bacterium | reverse complement strand
AGCGGCGCGTATTGAGTCCACCCACCCAGAGTCGGTCCGTCGCCGACGAAGAACGATGACATCAGAACGACGAATGCCAGGAATGTAACCCAGAACGACATCATGTTGAACCGGGGGAAGGGCATGTCCTCGGCGCCTACCTGAATGGGCAGAAAAAAATTGCCGAAGGCCGCGAAAGGAGCTGTCGTAAGCACAAAGAAGACCATGATCGTGCCATGCATGGTCATCAACTGCAGATAGTATTCGGGCGTCATCACGCCGCCAGGAGCTCCATTCTTGGAGAGCAATTGGAGGCCGGGGATCGCCGCATTCGTCCAACCCAGGTGGATGCGCATCAGCCAGGAGAGAACCATTCCGCAAAGAGCGGCGACCAGTGCCAGCGCATAATACTGCTTGCCAATCACCTTATGGTCCAGGCTGAATACGTGCTTGCGGATGAAACTGGTCGGAGGAGCGTGGTGATGCGCCGCGGGCGCTGACATGTCGTGCATCTGGTAACCTCGAAAAAGATGCCCCCATCCACCCGCGCGTGCGCGGAGCACGAAGGACTACTGCATTGCCTGTTGCTTTTTCAACCAATCATCAAAGTCCTGTGGAGACAAGACCTCGAGGTACGCCTTCATGTTGTAATGTCCCAGGCCACAAAGCTGAGTGCAGACAATTTCGTATTTACCCACCTTAGTAGCCGTGAAGTGCAGAGAAACATCCAGCCCGGGAACAAAATCCTGCTGCACCCGCAGCTCCCGCACAAAAAAGGAATGTCCGACGTCCTTCGCGTGCATGAGCAGATGCACTTCCTTATTCACCGGGATAGCCATCTCGGCGGTCACGATGTCGTCCCTGGAATCCGGATCATGTTCGGGGTCGAGACCATAGAAATTCTGTGACCCCTCATTAATGAGCTCGGGATGAATGGGGCCAAGCTTTCCATCAGGACCGGGATAGCGGAAATAGAAAGCGAATTGCCCAGCTTGGACCTGGATGGGCATAGCGTTGGTCGACGGCGGCGTCAAATATACGTTGGCCCATGCCTTCACCCCGAAAACTCCGAGAGCGAGGACCTCCGCGCCCACGAGCAGCACGGCGCCGATGACCAGAGCTCTTGCGCCCCCGGGAAAACTCTTAACTTTTTCTCCCGGGCGAGGGTTAGAAAATCGCCATATGAACAAAGCCAACATCAGTTGTGCGGCGAGGAAGGAGACTCCAGCTTCCACCATGGTCTCTGACATCTGCTCATCGATCATATGGCCATGAGTCGAGATATCCTCAGGCGCCACCCAGGTATGGAGCAGGATGGGAATCGCGGACGCGATTGCGATTACGATGATGGTGATCGCAAAGAATTTCGCCATGATGCTTTGCTCCGATGTTACTGCGCGACCCTACTTCGTGATGTTCTCGGGAAACCCAAGCGGGCAGAGAGCGGCACTCCGCCGCCGGCGTTCCGTCAGTAGGGCTTCGCGGTGAAGGTGAATTTCACGTCCTTGGTTTCGTTTCCTGTGATGGTTACGTCGGCAGTTTGAGTGCCATAGGACTCATGCCAGGCAGTGATCGTGTACTTTCCGGGAGGCAGATTCGGCAGTTTGAAATCGCCGCCGTCCTTGCTTACGTCATAGTGATTCGTCGTGAGCACCGCGAAGTAGCCGTGCATCCAGGGATGTACGTTACATTTCACTGGGATGAATTCTGGCTTGTCGAATTTTTCGGAAAGGGGGGGCGTGCCGGGTGGCTGCGATTTATTCCACTCGCGATTCACTTTCGCCAGCGGGTGAATGTTATGCGAGGTTTGGTCGTCGTTAAGGATCTTGAGTTCCTGGTTGACGTGCATCGCCTGAACGTGGGGAATATACTGGCAACCTTTTTGGTCGTAAGTAACTGCTTGCGCCGGAACCTGACCGTCGTCTGGAGCTCCGGACGAAACATACACCACCACGTTATCTAGCGCATTATTGGGCCCGGCGACAACTGTTTCGGTAGTCACCGGTGTGGCATGCTGCTTGGCGCAGCTGGGCTCCTTGGACATGTCAATGGGTTTTTGCCTGGCAGGTGTACCGGTGTAGGTCACCTTGCCGCTTACGGTTCCTGCAGCGAACAGTAGATGCGGACAGACAAACAGGGTCAGCAGTGCAACCAGCATTTGCTTCGTGGGCATTGAAATAGCTCCTCCTGAATCATGATCCGGTTAGCGTCCACCGCTGCGTACGAGGGTCGTGGAATTCGCCGGAGAGTTGTTCTCCGACTTGTTTTCCGGGGTCTTTAGTGTTGTTGGACCTCCGGCAGCTTTCAGAACTTCGCGTTCCTTGCTACGCCGATTTACCTGCAACGTGCGCAAGTAGTGGACCAGATCCCACGCATCGTTGGGCTGAATAACATCCGCAAACGACGGCATGGGCGTGCCATCCAGGCCGGTCATGAAAATCCGATAGAGATCCTCATTGGTAACGCCGCACTTGAAACGCCCATCGTTTCCGGCCGATGCAAAATTGTACGGACGAATTGGCTGATCTTTACTGTCCGTGAGGGTCGACGCTGACGGGCCGTCACCATGCCCCTGCTGGCCGTGACACTTCCAGCATTCCACCTTCTCGAACAGGTCGTGACCGCGACGGATGCTGGCGATATCGACCGGCGTCTCGGGCGGAATCTTGATCGGCTCGCCCGGCTTTTCTGTCTTCCACCGCTCCGAGAAGGTCTTGATGTAAGCGATCAAATCATCCCGATTCTCGTCGCTGAGTGGACGCCACGATGGCATGTTGCTGGTTTCGACGCCTCGCACCAGCGTATGAATCAGATCCGAGTCCAGGGGAAGGGTTCCGGTTGGAGTTGAACGGCATTTGAACGTGGCAATCGTGAAGTCGCGCGGTTTCGGATCGATAAACGGCGCATTGTCACCGTTGCCATCGCCATAGACTCCGTGGCAGTAGACACAATAACGCAAGTACAAGCCGTGTCCGCGCTGCTCGGACACACTAAAGCCATTGCGTGGCGTCGGGTATCCCGAACTGATTCCGGAACCTTGGGCAAGTGCGATGCCAGTTGCCATCGCGATGAGCAAAATGCAGAGGCAAGTCTTTCGGATTGTCATCATGCACGCTCCCTAAAACGCGAAGTCAAATCCCGTGAAGAAGCTGTTGCTGCGCTGGTCAGCGCCACTGTCGGCGGTCTTGACCAGATTGAGTGTCGAGAACTCGATGTGCCATGCGAAGCCGGCGCGGCTGTTGATGAAGGGATAGAAGCGGTAACCGGCGGTAAAGACGTCGACGTTGCCGAAATCGCTCGGCAAGCTGCTCAAGGGCTGCCGCGAATTCCGTACAAGTTCGTAACGACCAAGAATGAAATGCTTGGGTGAGTAGACGTAGTGGCCCTCGAAGGTCCCGATATTCCAGGTGGCGCCCTGTGCGCCTTCGGGCAGTTCGCCATTCGCCGGCGTTGCATTGGCGAGAAAAATATTGTCGGAGGCATGCTGATAAACACCGGTCAAATCGAATTTGCCGACGTACAAGTTGCCGTACGCGCCGACGCGATAGAACGACTTATTGCCGCGTCCCGTACCTGGGATTGGCGCGCCATCCTGAGTCAGGAAGTACGTAGGCCGCAGTCCCGTTACTCCATAAGCGCCGACTCTCTGCAAGCCCAGTTTGCCCAGCATAAATCCCTGGCTGACGTGCAGATAGCCGTCATAACTACGGCCGCCCGGCAAGCCTAGGTTGCCGTTGGTGCTGCTGATTAGCGAAGCGGCGTAGCGCGTGTGATCGTCGAGCGAGTGCCCCATCATCTCGACTCCGAGTTGGTTCTCTCCAACGGTGAAATCGTTGATATCGCCGCTCGGAGCATAGTGCCAAAGCTGGTAGAAGCCGCCGTTATTGGAAAGCGTCATGATTCGCTTCTCTGTCAGCGGCGTATCCAGTTCGTACTTTCCAAATTTGAAATTGAGCCAAGGGGAACCCTCGATATTGTCGAATCGAACATTGGCCGATTCGAAGCCAGTGGTTCCATCTCCCGGGTCGATCGACGGAACCAAAAGAAACGACACGTTTTTAGCGAGCGTGCCGGCGGCCAGAATATCGATTCCGGTTAGATCAAAACCGGAAGTCTTGATCGTTTGTTCAACCTGGCCGTCCCCCGAATCGACGAGTTGGCGGCCGGCGGTTTCGTAGTGCCAGTGCGGTGTGATGCGCATCGCCACCGGCCAATACGATGGATTCAGCCAGATCGGAGAATCGCGGTCGTTGTTGAGCTGGTAGCCCTGATCCTTGAAATTCTGGCCAAAGCTGTTTAGCTTTGGCCATGCCTCGTGGCAGGCCGAACACGGCAAGCCATATTTGCGGGCAAATGCCGGGATCGCATATCCGGGCCTAGTACTTAGGATTACGAACAGAATCACCAGGCCAGTCAGGAAGTGCATCGGACGAGGCTTTTTAACACGCATGCAAAAGCGGGAGGGCATGTGCATACAATCCTCTCTGCGAACAAGAATGTTTGGGATCAAGACGGGTATAGGTAGAGAAGGAACGTGCCAGGTACGGATTCCCGGTGCTTCGTGGCCGCGAGTTCGCAACACTACGGCGAACTCCGAGGAATCTCCAGGTTTCCTCAAAAAACGCCAGCTTTCTCGAACCCCAAGCAACTGCTATTGGGGCGGGACTATAACTCGGCCTGCGGTTCACAGTCAAGGCCCATTCCTGATTTTTTGAAATCGGAGAGCGGGAGGCATGATTGCTGGGAATTTCGGCGATCAAGCAAGAGCCTCCGATGAATGATTTTTAATCTGAGGCGCGTTAAGAATCCTCACCCTTCCTTTTCACAGGGATACTCGACGGGTGATTGATCTTGACTTTCGATTTAGGCGAGAGTAGTTATGCATTCCAATGGAGTGATCTGTCCGCAAGAAATGTCTTTTTCACTTTTCAACCGTTTTACAAACAGAGTTACGGCTTCGCTTGTCCGGCGTTATGCACTGGGAGCCATCTGGATAACGGCGGCTTGCGTGTCAGTCTGCCGAGCGAGCGACGACGGATTCAGCGGCTCGCTGGATGCTCCTGAGGCGGAAGTCCTCCAGGCTGTCCATCTGATCGTGAACGATCCGATCATTTACGGAACCTACTCCTACGAAAAAGAAAAACAGCTCAAGGGCGCGAAACCGGCAAGTTCGGTAAAAGTCTTCGGAGACGACCCGGACCAAGGCAAGGTCTTTTTCAAAGTCCTCGAAAATGTGCTGGCACCGCGGCATTTCAAAGAGACCGCCGACCTTGGAACCATCTATTTGCGTTACATCGTACAGGGAACGGGATCGGGCACGACGGCGGTTCATATTGATGCTGTCTACATCGAGAAGAACCGGCGTCGCCAACATGAGTCGGATGGGACCGTCGAGGCAAGCGAATTCCAGGCCATCAAGGATCGGGTCGAGAAGCTACGGGAAGATCACAAAGCTGTAAACGACACGGCCGAAAAGGACTCTGCTGTGTCACCCGCCGCGCCGGTCGGGAGCATCTCGAGAAGTGTACCTGAGTCGGCCTCGAAGACAGTTTCTTCCGCCGGAGAACTGGAAGCAAGAGTCACGGAATTGAGGCGACGCGCCGAGGTACGAACGGTACCAGGAGGAGCGGCGCTGAAGTCTGCGCCATACCGGACGGCAGCGACGTTACAGTCGCTGCCGGCGCAGGCCGAGTTGCTGGTCGTAGTCCTGACGAAATATTGGTATGGCGTGGAAACCACCGATGGTCACCGCGGCTGGGTCCATCGCAGCCAGGCGGAGCCGTTGCCATGATGCCGGTGATACCTCGATACAGAAATTTCCCGCAGAGAGCCGTTGTTTCCTTGCTGCTCCTTGCTGCGACTATCACGGCGATTTGTGCGGCACAGACAAGTCCCGCGGAACATGTTTTCCGGGCTTCCCGTTCTGAATTGGACAAGATACTACAGAACCTACAAGTGAATTCCCCCGGACGCCTTCCGATCCTGGATGGTTTCGTTGCTCCCGATGTAACCGCGCTGGAAAAATATCAGCGGGCATACTTTCAGTACAGACTGGAAATACGTCCATCTGGGGCGAAAGCAACTTCAGTTCGCGTTAGCGCCAAGGTTACCGCCTGGTACGCCGGCGACAAGACAGTGCAAGCGGGATACCGCGTATTGCCTTCGAACGGAAGGCTTGAGTCGGATCTCATCGAAAGGCTGGAAGAAGCGCTCCAACCAAATACCGCTGGTGCTGAGGCGAGCGCGCCACAATCAGCCGCAACGCCAGTCGAGCACATACAGCCCGTCACAGGTCCGCCACGAGAGGTTCCTGCAAAGTCATCCCCCTTCGCCCCTTTGTCCGAGCCGCCAGCCTCGCGAGCGTCACTTGCGCCGCCCGACTCTCGGGAACTTGCCGAACAAAAGCGCGTGCAGCAACTCACCGAGCAAGCAACAAACTTGGAAGAAATTTTGCGCAACCAGGCGCGGCCCGGCGATCTTGCCGCAGTGCTCAAAACCGGCACGTCAGTTTTCGCAAAGCCGGTTGATTACGGGGAAGTGCTTTTCAAAGCCGATGCCCAAGATGAATTCAAAGTGCTCGATGAGTCTGGGGAGTGGGTGCATGTCCAGGTCTCCGGTATTTCGCGCGGATGGATCCGTCGCTCGGAGTTGGAAATGCCGGGCGCAATCGCCGAGAACCACCCCGAACATGTCGCAGTCGCTTCGCAACCCCAAACGCACGAGGAGGTGTCCTTGTTCCCCGGCGAATGGTCTGCTCTCCGTGGACGGATGGTAAGAATCGTTTGGACGCGGCCGGAATTCGCAAGCGCGTCTGACAGCAGCGACCGCTGGCAACTGGCCCGCTCAATTTTTCGCGATGCATACGGACGCATTAGCCAAAGTAATCCGAGGGTTGACGGCGTTGTCATCGTGATCGATGCAGCCGACGGCGGAATGATTGCCGCTACCGCTGATGCATTACGGCGCTGGAACACCGGCGCTCTGTCCGATGCCGCATTCCGGAAAGAGTGTTGGACGGACTCGCCGGATGCAATGGGTGAAACTGCCCGGCGTGCAGGAAAATCTCAGTCCCAAAACCAATGAACCCAACGACCGGCGCATCACCAATATTTCTGCCCGGTACGCGAGTGATATGTTTTGCGGACTATACCCGGCTGACGAGTCAAACTTTTCAATTTTCGCTGCTAGGCGTGAGCTGCCCATCAAGAAGGTTGGCCGAAGTTTGTGACGATCATGAGAGGGATGGCGGCGGCTGCAGCGATGACAATCAGCACGAGGACCGCACTTCCAACGATTGTGACCACCCGGCTATTCACGTGTCTGCCCATCATGCGTTTGTCGGCACCTACCCTCAAAATGGGATAGTAAGTGAACGGCAAGACCACCATGCCGAAAATGATCGAAATATTCACGAGTTGCAGGGGATCAACGCCAGTGCCGGCGATTATCAGCGCTATGACAAACATTGAAATCCACGTGGCGGTAAACACGCTAGCTTTCTTTGGCGGCAGATTTTTGCCCCATGCAAGATTCAAGAACTGGCAGAGGTTGTAGGCCCCGGAAAGCGCTGTTTCGATCGCCGCGCCCGACAGTGTCGCCGTCACGCCCAGCAACGCTAAGATCAAAGCCTTCCGACCGAATGGCAGAGCGCCCGCTAGGATCGTGATCCCGAGTGAATCGGGGAAGATTGCTCGTGGCAAGAAAATAATGCCGCCCAGCACCAGAAGCGCCGCTGTCAGTACTGCACCCAGGGTTGAGCCCAGCGAAGCAACGATAAAGTTTTCTCCCAGGTCGCGGGTTGTCCAGTCTTCCTCAATCGCGCCGGAAGAGTAAAAATGTACTTCGTAGGCCATCAACAGTGCGCTGAAAATACCCACCGCGAAATATGCATACAACAGACCGGAATGTCCCTGGGGTAAGGGCACGCGTGGCAACAGAGCCTTTCCGATACTGCCCCAGTCGGGTTTGAGAGAGACCGCCGAAACTGCGAAAACAATCATCAATAGGCCAGATAAACCGAAAATACGTTCGATCCACTGAAAGTTCAGCAGGAAAATGATCAGACCTAATGCCAGTGTTGTGGCAAGTAGCAGAATCTTTTCGGACCAACCTGTCAGCAAATGTAAGGCAATCGAAATCCCGCCCAATTCGGCGGCGCAGGTAATAAGGTTAAGCAAATTGGATGCGACAAGCATGCCGAGGCCGAGTCGGTGTCCAAGCTTGGCACGTACAATTGAAAAAATCGGTTCGTGCGCAACCACTGCAACTCGTCCACACATTTCCATGTAGACGATAATCGCAACCGTGCCAAGGGCAAGCGCCCAGAGAAGACTGAAGCCGAAGAGGGCTCCCGCCTGCATCGTAAAGACAATTTGTCCGAAGTCTACGAATCCCCCCAGGGCCGTCATGATGCCAAGCGTGATACCGAGCAGTTTTCTCATTGGAGCTTCGCAAGTGTCTTGAGATTCGCTTCGATCTCGGCCACACGTCCTCGAATAGAGATCAGGCGGGCATGATCTTCAGAAATCAGCACCGGACTCGATAGCACGGAACGCAGAGCCTCAGTTTGCTTGATGCATTCGGCTAGGTTTTCTTGCGAACTGGTCGGCCCCTTCATGCGGTTTAGACGTGCCATAAGATCATCGGTCTGTTGCTGAAGATATCGGACGTATGCCGTCGTAAATGACTCGGTTACATGCTCCGGGGAAAGATAATCGAGGAAGAGCTTGGATTCCGCTGCCAAGGACAGCGCAGTTCTAACCTCAGATCGGAGCTTGCCCTCATTGCTGCTGGTTCCGGAACAACCCGCCAACGGTACTGTTAGAAAGTACGAAGCGAGAAAGCCGAGAAGGACATGTTTCCTCATTTTGTCGGGTTACTCCTCTGCCGAAGCGTGTGTTCTTGTGCTGAAGTACATGGCGCCGCAGACGATCATGGTTCCTCCGAGAAGAGCCAAACCGCTAAGCCTTTCATGCAGAACAATAAGTCCCAGAATTGTGCCAACGAGTGGTTCCATATTGAAAAAGATACTTGCTTTCGCCGCGGGCAGACGGACCATTCCCCAGTTCCAAAGAAGATAAGCCATAGCCGTTGCCAGTACGCCCTGAGCCGCTACTGCGAGCCATGCCCTTGCGGAGAAAACAAGCCTCGGTCGTTCCAGTATGGCAGTCCACGCTACAAGAAAAACCGTTCCAGCGAGAATCGTGGACGCCGTGACATATGCTGGATCATAAATTTCGACCAGACGCTTTGTGATGAGTGTCAGGACGACTGCCGCAACCATCGACAAGACAACCAGCAAATCACCTTTCATGCTGGGCTGTGGTCCTGACGAGGTCTTCGAGATCGATATCAGCACCGCTCCGGCCGTCGAGAGTGTGAGAACGCCCCACTCAAAGAAGCGTAATTTCTCGCCGAGAAATAGAACTGCTGAAAAAGCCAGGAGCAACGGAAGGCTGCTGACCATCAGAGAAGCATGTGAGACCGTCGTCAGGGCCAAGCCTTTGAACTGAATAAGGAATTGAACGGGGACACCGATAACACCGGCTACGACAATATTCCAGAAATCTCGTCGGGAAAATCGTTGCGGACGACGAAAAAATACAACTGGCAGTAGAACCAATGACCCGAAGCAAAACCGGAGTGCGACGTTGGTGGATACGCTCATTTCACAAAACGCAATTTTGCCGAAAAGGAAGGCGGTCCCCCACAGTGCCCCAGCTGATGCCAGAGCAGCGGTTGCCCGGAGTTGCGAAGTCTTGGATTCGACTGACGGCCGCTGGGTCATGGGCGACTACTTTAAAACTAACCTGTCACAATAAGACGAGAAGAAAAATCAGCGTAAGACTAAGCGACGTCGGTTTTGGCCAGTTCGAACGCGTAATGAGCGTGCAAGCTTTTTAGATTCTGACCGAATGATCGTACGCCGCTACGCAAGGTGTATGGGCATTGGAACCCACCCGCGCGGACACCGCGAAACATTGAGGGTCGACAAATCCAGTCGATTCGGCCGGTACCTTGATTATGCAAGAGCGAGTACAGTTCGTTCTCTTTCCTCTGCTTCGAGCGATTCAATCCAGCGCGCTGACACAGAGGCATCAAGGTTTACTACTGGATTGCACTTGGCGATAAGCTATATTTGAAACCCCTAGGTGCGGTTCGAATATGGTGACGTCCTTGCGTATCGCTTTTGTGGAATGGCCGGAAGGCTTGTCAACAAACGATGCACCGTGGGTGAAATTGAAAGATTCTGTCACCGCCGCGCGTCCGGATATTCTAGTCACCAATGAACTGCCATTCGGCCCGTGGCTAGCTGACACCCCAGTCTTTTCGGAAGCAGAGGCGCATCTTAGCCTTCGCGCACATGAAAAGGGGCTTGAAGGGCTGATTGATCTTGATCTCCCCGCCATTGTTTCCTCCCGGCCTGTATGGAACGGCAAACGGCTGGCTAATGAGGCATTCGTACTGGAAAGCGGAGTAGTCCGAGCGCTTCACCGCAAACAGTACTTTCCGAACGAGCCGGGATGGTTTGAGAGCGAATGGTACGCCGGCGACGATTCAGGCTTCGGGGTGGCTGAGGTGCTGGGGCTGAAGATCGGAGTGCTCGTGTGCACGGAAGCGATGTTCAACGAACATGCCCGCGCATTCGGAAAGCGACAAGCTTCGCTGCTCGTCATACCTCGCGCGTCGGGGACAAACGTAGAACCATGGAAAATTGCCGGCGCCATGGCGTCGCTCGTTTCGGGTGCTTATGTCGTCAGTTCGAACCGGATCGGTCTTTCTAAGGGCGGTACACAGTTTGGCGGCGGCGGTTTCGCCTATGCGCCGCAAGGGCGATTGTTGGCAGTGACAACCCCAGCCAATCCTGTGAGAACGCTGGAACTCGATCCAGAAGAGGCGACCTCTGCTCAGCGCACTTACCCTTGTTATGTCCCTGAACTCGAATGAGGAAAAGCTCCAGCGTCAAATTGATTGAATTGACTAATGGAAGCGCCGGAGCCGCGATCAACGTGCGGTCCGTGTAGGCCGACCTCTCGGAAGCTACCGCGACGATTCGGTGTCCCGGCTATAATCTCAACTCGCGAATCGCATCCCCAGCGCCGCTCAGGTTGGCTAGCCGCATCTCGGAATATTTTCGTGACAGAAGCACACCGCGCGCACCGGCTCCGAGAGCCGCCAGAACTGCGTCCTTTACCCTTTGCGGCGTGGATTTACTGTTATTGAGCTCGGTTGGAATATCGATATCAATGCCGGGCCAGATGCAAGTGTTCGTCCCAGCAACCGCCGCGAGTGCACGTTTCGTCTCGCGGTAGACATAGTCGGACGAGAGTCCAGTGTGAGGAATGTGATCGTAGCTGCCTTCCTTGAATCCCATCAGCGAGTAGTTCAGGTCGATTAGGCCCTGTTTCGAGAGATCTCCATACAGAGTCGAGCCGATATTGTCCGCGTACAGCGCCATTCGCTCGCCGCCGCAGTTGTTGTACATCACGACTTTGATGAAATCTGAATAATTCGAGAGCTCATGCAGATCCTGCTCCGCACGGTAAATTGGATTGAAGGAATTGTTGTGCCAGATATGCCAACCTACCGGCACTGTCGGCTTCGCTGTCTTTACCGCTTTGTAGATTGCGGCATAGTTTTCGCGGAGACTGTCAGTAAAAAGCATCTCCCACGCAGCCAGTTCGGGATACTGCAACAGGATTCGCCAGAATTGAACGTAGTAGCCATCCACCGGGCGCTTGCCGCTGCGCGCTGAGCGAACGAAGTTTTCCAACTCGAGAAATCCCTGCCTTGCGCGCTCCACATTGATGCCGCGCTGCTTAGCCTTAGCCTGACAAAACTGGCAGAAGCAGGTCACGTTACCCGGATCGATCGGCGGTGTGTCATGCGTGGCTCCCAAGCTGTCCGAAAGCGCGCCTTGCCGCTCGGATCCCCACATGATTCCATCGATGTCATAGGAACGGGCATAGTCCTCGACCAGACCGGTAAAGAAATTCCGGTAATCCGGATTGTTGACGCACAGTGTCTCGGCATTGCGCCCGTACAGGTCCCGCTCCTGAACTCTCTCGATGTTCGGCAAGTCGGTGCGAAACACGTCCTCAAGCCAGCAGATGACTTTCATGCCGCGCTTTTTCGCCGCCGGTAGCACTTCAGCCAGGATGTCCAGGTCGCCATGGTCGGGCGCGCGCGTGTCCTTGATGACTGTGTTCTTGTAGTACTGGGGATGAGGAGTGGCAAAGTTCCCGCCGTGAAAATTGAGATCGTATTCCTGCTTCCCGTGATCGGGCAGCGGTTGTCCCGGAATCTGTCTTCCCGCGATACCCCGACCATAGGTGAATACCGCAAGAAACAGGGTATCCACGCAGGCACGTTCCTGAAGTACATCAAGGACTCTCTCCGTACCTTCATCCACAAACGAAATTGCTCCGACTTGGATGCCGACCATTTTGGAAGAGGGGGCAGCAAGTCCGAAATTCGGCATGGCCAGGGCGGCGCCGGTTCCAGCCACAATCTTCACGAACTCCCGGCGATTCACGTCGAATTTCACCATGGACTACTCCTGTTTTCTTTGGTAACAGCCGATGTCTATGTTTCCGGATTTGACGCGCGGCGAGCCTTCAAGATCCAGTTCTCCCATCTGCACTCCGTCAGTTGTGCCAGCAGCGATTGCGGGAGAATCTGCACGCAAATGAAAGTCCCGGATGGCGTCAACAAAACGCGGATCCAGAAACTGGGAATGCCGGTCATTCCCGGTTGACTGAACATACTTTTCAAATCCGATCACGGTGGCGGCAGAACCTTTCCATGTGCTCGCCTTGGAAC
Source organism: Acidobacteriota bacterium (assembly GCA_003225495.1). Taxonomy (GTDB): domain Bacteria; phylum Acidobacteriota; class Terriglobia; order Terriglobales; family Acidobacteriaceae; genus Acidiflorens. The sequence goes on along the minus strand of QIAJ01000087.1, from coordinate 14,035 downwards.
TGGACGCACAGTAATAAAGGTTGTGATCGATATTCGCAGATGGCTGGTCGCTTTTGACTCCAGACTTGTTCAGCGCCATGAGGCAGCGGGACCCTGCATAAACGATGTTGTTCGCAAAAAGATTGTCCGCCATGTTCCATTGCATCTGGAACTCACCAGATTCGGTTCCCGACGTATCGTTCTCGTAGAGCGTGTTGTTGACCACCGTGCAGTGATCGGTCCGTCCCCGTTCAGGCGCATAACCTCCAATGGAAACACCTGCGGTATGGCAGTGATAGATGAGATTGTTTCGCGCAGTGATGTAGCTGGTGGCACGGTCCTTGTGCTCACTCGCCAGCTCGATTCCAAAGTCCACATCATGAATGACGTTCTGTTCGATAAGAATCCTGGTGCCGCCATCCACGTAAATGCCATCGGAAGATTCATCGTTGCGGTATGCCGGATTGCCGCGCGAAGTGATGTTGTAAACCAAATTGCCGCTGACTACCCCGTCGCGAGCCTGGTCGACGGCAGGGTCGGGTGCCGTGCGCTCGAAACCGATGACGTCGATTCCTATGTTGTTGTTGTCGTGGACAACATTATGCGTGATGCGGAAGTTCGTGACGTTCCCGTTTACAACTAACGACTCGCTCGAACCGGTCTTGAGGTGATGCACCTCGTTGCCGTCGATAATCAAGTCCGTTATAGGAGTCTTGGCGTCGGTACCATAAACAGCGATGCCAAACCCGTTACCGCCTTGTCCCGGAGCATCACGCCCCTCAAAATTCTGTTCAATGTGATGGACATTGTTCTTCAGCAGTTCTATATGGGAGCCGGCCCCGATAACGTTTATGCCCAATGGGACAAGTCTATGGTCGGCCGTGCGGTAGTTACGAATTTCGAAGGCTTCGATTCGAATGTAACTCTGGTTGCGAATCGTAAGCAGGCCGGTACGCTCCGCGGGAGTGCGATGCTCCCCCTCCAGCACGGCAGTTTCGCCTGGATAGCTCCTAAAAGTGATGAATCCATCGGAAGCGTTGCCGGATGCGTTGATGCTCACCAGCTCTTCGTAGAGTCCACCCCGAACGTTGACGGTACTGCCCGCCCGCGCGGCCTCGGCCGCATGTTGAATGGTGCGCCATGGCGCCGCTTGCGTACCGGGATTCGAATCATTGCCGGTCGCCGCCACATAGAAGGAGGAGTTTGGCTGCCCAAACGCTCCGGCGGCGCATACGAGTAATACAGCGAAGGTTAAAAACTTCATGCTCACCACTCCTCACACCAGCGGCTGATCAGGTTTGTAGTTGTGCCGCAGCGTCAGCGAGCCATCCGGATTTACCTTCTGCCGGCAAGCCCATCGCACCGGATGACGCACGCCTTTCACTTCAAGATCCGCCTTCAGCCGCAGCCCCTGCCATTGCACACCCGCAGGCAGCATCAGCATCGCCTGGTGAATACCAATCGGCTTTGGATAGCCCGCATCAACGCATCCAGACACGTTGACCTTCTTGTCCTCACTGAACACGGTCAGGCGAAGCACCCCCGGAACCGGAGTGATGCCATCGTTGGCGAGTCCGACCACCAGGCCGTCCACCCCATCTCTCTTGAAAGTCCAGAGAAACGACGGCCGGATGCGATAGCCGATTCGGCGCGCCATCTCATCGATCGGCCCCGGATATTTCTCGTAGTAACTCGTGATGGCGCGCGCCGATTGTTTATGCCAGCTCCAAACCGACAGATAGTTCACGCCAACATCGGCCGCGTGCGAAATAATTTGCTCGTTGTAAGTGATTCCGTCTTCGTCAATCTGAAGTTCTTTCGGATCGCCGGTAGTAAACCCAACCTCGCAGATCGCCGCCGCCCACGGCGGACGGTAGCTCAACGCTTCGATCTGAGTGTTCTCAATAAAGATCGTATCCGTGCGCAGCCAGTTGCCGGTGCGCATCGTGCGATCGAGCATGTCGGCATTGCCCACGTTGCTAAAGTCGGGCTGTGTGTTGGTCGCCAGCGGGACTTTGGCCCAGTGTTCGAGCTGCACTTCGAACATCGACGCCCAAGTCTGTTCCGCGACCAACTGGCTGGGGAACGGATTGCCCTCGTACGGCCACGTGTGTCCTTCGCCCCAAAAACCGTACATCATCGTGTCCATGAACTCGATCTGCGGATGCCCATTGAATTCGGCAGCGAGCAGTTCATTCAGTTCGCGAAACGCAGCCTGATACGCCGGGTGATCGTAACGCGGCACGCGGTTATCCTTCTTGTAGCGCATCTCCGCGGGATTGCCCTTCCACTCGCCTTTGAGCTTTACGGTTGGAACCTTATTAAGCAGAAAATCTGGCATCCCTGGCTCCGGCACGTCGGGATTCTCCAGCTGAACGCGGAACCCGATCGCCTTGTCGTAACGCCGAGCCAGCTCGAACGCAATTTTCCACCACTCCGCGAAGTCGAGCCGACCCGGCTGCTTCTGCACCTCGCGCCAGTTTGGGCGCAGGTAGACCTTTTGCACGAACGGCAGTTTGATCAGATCCTCGAGAGTCTGTTCCTGCGTCTGCCCGGGGACATGGAGCGGCCCGGTATCGTCCGAAAGATAAGCGACGAGCCCCATCCCGTAATTGCTGACGATTTCCCTGGACGGCGAAGTAATCATCGAAACGTCGCTCTCGGGAACGACCGCGCATGGGCCATACTGTGGAAACGGCCCCTGATAAAGCCGGTCGGGAACCTCAGGCCCGGATCCCCAATCGTATTTATCCCAGTTGTGTTCAGGGATAGAGGCGTGGGCGCCGGCCTTGAGCAGACCGGCCGAGAGTCCTGTTGCAGTGGCAACTTTCAAAAAATTGCGTCGATCCATGAGCTCTCCGTTAATGCATCAGTTTTGGCGAACAAGCGCTCAATATCGGAAATAGTACATCAGCGGTCGAAATAAAACGAAAGTGTATGAAATAATTCGTAATCATGGACTGGCAAGATGCAAAATCGAAAATCAGTCCGGTGAAGTGTGGATCGTGACCTTGAACGAGCAACGCGAGGATTCGAGTACACCACTACAGGAGCGATTGCTCAGCAATCGCCTGACAGGGAATGGTGGCATCTACGCGGTGTGCTCCGCCCACCCTGCGGTGATCGAAGCGGCCTTCCAACAATCCTTGGACGATGGTTCGGTGCTGCTCGTGGAGTCGACATCAAGCCAGGTGAACCAGTTCGGCGGCTACACCGGCATGACGCCTTGCCAGTTTGCGGAGTTCGTACATTCCGCGGCGAAGAAGGCCGGCCTGCCAGCGGAGCGAGTGTTGCTCGGCGGGGATCACACTGGCCCATTTCCGTGGCGGCAGGAAGATTCGGTTTCAGCACTCAGTAAAGCTCGGGTATTGGTGCGCGATTGTGTGCTGGCGGGATACCAGAAGATCCACCTCGACGCGAGCATGGCATGCGGCGACGAGCAGGGAAGCCTCACAGAGCGAACAGTTGCCGACCGGGCTGCTATTTTGTGCCAGGCAGCAGAGGAAGCGTGCCGGGAATTGCCGTCTGACCCTCCCGAACTGGTTTATGTGATCGGAACTGAGGTTCCCGCGCCCGGTGGAGAGTCTGTTGACGCTCACTCCCCCGTAGTAACGAAACCAGAGCACGCTCATCAAACCCTCGAAACCTTCCATCTTGCATTTGCGGCGCGAGGACTGTCGTCCGCCTGGGAAAGGGTGATCGCGTTAGTGGTTCAACCGGGAGTAGATTTCGGATCCAATTCGATCTTCGACTACGATCGTGCCAAAGCACAGTCGTTGTCTGCTGCGCTGTCAAAGTATCCCGGAATTGTCTTTGAAGCACATTCCACGGATTACCAGTCGCCTCAGGCATTAGCCCGGATGGTGGAAGACCATTTCGCGATCTTGAAGGTTGGCCCCTGGCTGACCTTTGCCTACCGCGAGGCGGTATGGGCTTTGAGTGCCATTGAGCGGGAATTGCTCATAACCAGCTCGGAACGTCAGATCTCGCGCGTTCGCGAAGCCTTGGAAGCGGCGATGTTGCACGACCCAACTCACTGGCGCTCTTATTATCACGGTGATGAAGACGCGGTGCGCCGCGACCTAACATATGGCTACAGTGATCGCTGTCGATACTATTGGAACCAGCCTGCGGTTCAGCAAGAGATCGCACGCCTGTTCTACAATCTCGGCGAGAGACCGATTCCTCTTACCCTCTTGAGCCAGTTTCTGCCGCTGGAATATGAAGCAATCCGGACCGACGAACTGCAACCAGCTCCCGAACGCATGATTCAGCATCACATTCGACGAGTTCTCCGTGTGTACGCTGACGCGTGCTCAGTAAAGCAGCTCCCTAAGTAGGATTCGCTGGCGGAGATGAGATTCATCCTCGCCAGAAAGCATGAGCCGTGGCCGAAGTGAAAGGTGTTCTATGTCTCCGACTGGAAAAGCAGTTGCTCCATCTTGCGATACCCGATATGGAAAGCTGAACCCTGCAACGGTCTCAAGTTTTTGGGTGACTACTGTTGCTCTCGCCATTGTGCTTTCATCGTGGCTACCCGTTGGTGCTGTGGACGTCTCCACGAGCACGCCCCAGATTCAAGGGGAACACTTGAGAATTGAATTTGATCGCACCCTGCACAGCCGCGTCGTCGCCCGCTTTGATGGTCAGGAAACAACGATGGGGCCATTTGTTGCCAGTGAGCAAGCGTCAACCGCGGACAAGAACTGGACTGAGTTTTCGCTGGTCTCACAAAAACATGACCGCGTGAATGATGTGGTCGGAGCGGGAGATCGGCTCATCGTGGTCGGCAAGTCCGGACCACTCACAAAAGATGTCACCGTCACGATTTACGATGAATTCCCCGCGATGGCATTCTTTGATGTCAGTTACACCAACACCAGTACGGCCAAGCTCGCCGTCAAAGGCTGGACCAACAATGCCTACACTGTGAACGCGCTGCGCAGTAGCCGCGTGCCGGCCTTCTGGTCTTACCAGAGCGGTTCCTATGAGAAACGCCCAGACTGGATCGTGCCGCTGCACGCCAAATTCCGGCAGGAGAATTTTCTTGGGATGAACGCCAGCGACTACGGCGGCGGCACACCGATTGTTGATGTCTGGCGCCGCGACGTTGGCGTCGCAGTGGGACACGTTGAGCCGCGGCCAAGGCTGATTTCGCTGCCTGTGTCGATGCCGGATTCTGGTCACGTTAATATCGCGGTGAATTATCGACACGCCAGGACGCTCGCTCCGGGAGAGAGCCTCACAACATTTCGCACTTTCGTAGCCGTCCACCAGGGAGACTACTTCCGCACGCTGGCCGCCTACCGGCGCTTCATGATGAAGAAGCCAGGATTTCAGACACCCGCGACGCCGGACAGCGCGGTCGGCGCAATCTGGTGCGCATGGGGATATGGTCGGACGATGCAGCCCAAACAGTTGGTCGACACGCTGCCGACGGTCAAGCGCTTGGGATTCGCCTGGGTCACACTCGACGACGGATGGCAGAACAATGTAGGCGATTGGGCCCTCGATCCCAAGAAATTTCCCCATGGCGACGCGGACATGAAGGCTCTGGTTGACCGTATCCATCAGGAAGGTTTTCGCGCGCAACTCTGGTGGTCGCCGCTCAGCGCGGTACCGAATTCAGAACTATTAAGGGATCATCTCGACTACGAATTGTTGAATCGTGATGGTTCTGCTCGGAAAGTTTCCTGGTGGAACTCCAACTACCTCTGCCCTGCTGATCGGCGAGTGGTGGAATATCACAAGGCTCTGGTCCGAAAAATTTTGGTGGATTGGGGGTTTGATGGTTTGAAACTCGACGGCCAGCACATGAACGGCGTTCCGACATGCTACAACCCCGCTCACCACCACGAACGGCCGGAAGCGTCGGTAGAGGCGTTGCCCGACTTCTTCCGCGAGATCTACGAAACCGCGCAGATGGTGAAACCCGGATCGCTGGTGGAGTTCTGTCCGTGTGGCACCGCATATTCCTTCTTCACCATGCCGCATTTCAACATGTCGGTCGCTTCGGACCCAGGAAGTTCGTTCCAGGTTCGCTCCAAGGCGAAAACGCTAAAGGCTCTGATGGGAGACTCAATCCCATACTTCGGCGATCACGTGGAACTGAGCGACGGAGGAGGCGATTTTGCGTCCACGATCGGTGTGGGCGGGGTCGTCGGAACACAGTTTGTCTTGCCCGCGCTGGCTGTGAAACCAAGCAAGTCTGATTTGACGCCGTCGCGCGAAAAAGACTTCGAAACCTGGCTTCGCATCTATCGCGAAAAAATGCTCTCGCAAGGTCAATACCTCGGACAACTTTACGACATCGGTTTCGACGTGCCCGAAACGCACGTCATCCGTAAGGAGAAGACTCTGTACTACGCCTTTTATGCCAAGCATTGGAAAGGCCCCATTGAACTCCGCGGTTTGGAAGACCGAACCTACGACGTCGTTGACTACGTCCATGGAACGAAGCTTGGAACAGCACCGGGGCGCAATGCCCATCTGACGGTGGAGTTCGAAAAACATCTGCTTTTGGAAGTGCGGCCACAATGAAGTGCACTAATTCTTGCCCGAGGAGTTGGCAATGAAGAAGTTGCGGTTCGGTGCACTCCTACTGCTTCTGTGCGCAACGGCGTTTGCTTCTACCGTGTCATTCACGCAGCCCCGCTTGGCCATCTTTCTGAGCAAGACAAGCTACCACCACGCGTGGAAAACGAGTCAACTGGCAGGGCACGGCTGGGTCGGTATCGCGATGCTGGCGGGGATTCCTTACGAGACACTCTTTGTCGAGGAAATGCCCGGCGACCCGGAACTCTCGAAGTACTCCCCACTCGTGTTTGCGGAGGCGACGCTGGTGGATGGTGCGACCTATTCACAGATCATAATTCGCTTGCGGGCTGACTTCTTAGCTGACGTCGGTGATTGAAATCTGTTAGCCCAGTACCAAGCCTCTGCCCAGAATATCTTCAAGCTACATTACCGTGAAACAGTTTAGCGCTCACTGGGAGAGTAGTCGGCAAACCGGAAGGTAGCCTGCGCGGAATAGGTTGCGATAGCTCTGATCTGATCTCCTGCCCCAGCCGAGCAGAATGATGATGATGGCGGCTATCCGTCATTACGGAACCCGCCAAGCCAGTTTGCGTCAGTTCAACGATGCTTCCCGGCACCAACTCATTTTCTCAGTTCATCTTTGAAAATCACGCCGGCTTTCATCACGAATTTCACTTTCTGCAGTTCGGTAATGTCTTGAAGGGGGTCGCCGCTCACGGCCACGATGTCTGCCCATTTGCCGGCTTCGACCGTACCAGCCGTTCCGCTCCAACCGAGCAGTTCAGCAGCGACAGATGTTCCCGCTCGAATCGCTTGCATCGGGGTCATGCCATTCTGGACGTAGTACTCAAATTCTTTAGCCTGACTGAATTTTTTCCAGTCGAAGCCGCCCGCGTCGGAGCCCAGAGCAATCTTCACTCCCTTTTGCATGGCCTTGGCGAAGTTGGCCTTCTGCAGCGCGAAAGTCTTCTTGAAAAATTCGGCGGTGTCTGCATCGCCTGTCGGGAAGCTGTGATCGACAGTAAGCGTCGGCACCCAATACACGTTCCTGCGCACCATTTCATCCATGAGTTGGTCCGTCAGACCGTCACCGTGCTCGATGGTGTCCACGCCCGCGCGCAGAGCAGCCGCAATCCCATCGCTACCGATGGCGTGGCTGGCAACTTTCTTCCCAAGACGGTGCGCTTCCTCGACGATGGCCTTGGCTTCTTCATCGGTGAAATTCACGCTTGAGCGCAACCGACCATCCGCTTCAAAATATTCACGCCGGTCGGAGTAGTACTTGATCCAGTCCGCTCCGTACATCACCTGTTCGCGCACCGCTTTTCGCGCACCGTCTACGCCGTCGACGTACTCCACACCCGTAGGCAACTTCAGTTCCCATGAGTAGCCGAGCAGCGGATACATCCCGGTCGGCGACATGGCCCGCGTGGCCACCTGCATGCGCGGTCCGGGTACTTCTGCATTGGCAATCGCCTTCTTGACGTCTACATCCGCGTACATCGCTCCTTCGGTCTCCAGATCGCGGATCGCAGTGAACCCGTGAGAGAGTGCTATCTGTGCGTTGCGCGCCGCGAGAATCGCGCGGTACGGGATGGACTGCTTCAGCAGTTGGGCGTCGTATTCCTCGGACGAGGCGTCGCCTTGCACAAGCACGTGCGTGTGCACATCGATGAACCCCGGCAGCACCGTTGCATTCAACAGGTCGACAACCTCAACGCTCGGAGGGGCGTTCCCTCCGGCTGTAACGGATACAATTCTGTCTTTTTCGATCAGGATGAGCGGATTTTCCAGTGGCTTCTCACTCTTGCCATCAATCAGTCTTGCAGCACGAATCGCAATCCGCGTCGGCGCCTGGCCGGCAGCTAGGATAGAAAACAAGAGAAATGAGGCAAGCAAGACAAGAATCCTGCGCATGGGAAGTCCTCCTCTTTATCGGCGGCAAGTCTATCAGGGCCTCGTTCTGGGTAGGAATAGTGGGCTGAACGCTAGTGTTTTGAGCAGCCAGTTTTTCGACTACCGGCCCACAAGTCGGCCTCATAAGGTCCGAATTGCCCATCCCTCGGGACCAATCAGCTCAAGCGCACTATTTCGTGGAAGCTGACAGAGTGCTTCAGGTGTCACATGCTGTCATGCGGCGACAGATGGCTGCGCTGAGTGGCACGTTCGGTTGCGGCTCTTTCGAGGAACACTGAATCGCCAAACTCGTGTGTGCGATAGTCGCGAGCATTCAGTTCCTGGTCAAAGAGGCCCGATATGTCATCATCGACAAAGGCGCGCAGCAGCTCGTAATGACTGGTGCCCGCTCGTGGGTGCGGGAGAGAATTGCATCGACGATACACAGCTTACTGGAGGCGCCGAGTCTCCGGGTCCCAACCGCTCGCCGGATGGCACGTCGCGCCAAACCTTGCACCAGTATGTTCCAGTGCGTACCGATGGCAATGGTGCGTGAGTGTGACGCCTGAGCATGCTGGATCATCAACGCAGTTGATCGGGGAATCGGTTACGGCTCGGCGAAAGGCAGGAGCGCATCCAGCGCCTGATCGCCGGTCGAAAAAGCCCAGCTGCATGCGTGATTGTTCCGAACCGGATTTTCCGTGCGCTCATGGATGCGAGCATGCTCCAGTGAAGAACAAATCCGGCTGAAGGCGGCTCGAAGGCGAGCCCTACGCGCCGACGATATGGCTGATCGAACAGACCCTCCTGTACCTCGCATAGCCGCTTTTCAGCTCACCCGGAAGCTGCTTGGCTACCTGGTGCCCGATCCAGAATCGTTTCAGCTGCGGCATCCCAATATTGTTTCTTACCTGAAGAATAAGCCTCCGCAGCCATTATGCAGGCCACGGAGTGAGCGAATCCATCCTGCACCGTGCAATGAGGCTGCTGCCGCGAGCGCATGCATTCGATCCAATTGGCCATGTGCCCAAGCGATAGGTCATCAATGCCCATGGGCGGAAGCTTGCTTTCGCCCGGGAGAAGAACGTATTTCGCGGCTCTCCTCTCGTCGATATTGGCGTTTTCCTCATGATTACCTTTCTCTTCGACCAATTGATATCGCGGACTGCCTTCGCCTCCGATGTTCATCAGGGTTGCTTTTTTCCCCATGTAGCGGGTGAAGCCCGGGGAGTCGTTGCCGAAGCTGGTTGAGTAGCTCACGAGAAAACCCTTCGGATATTCCAGCACGGCTTGAAAGGTATCGGCATTCTCTCGGCCATCGCGCCACGCAAAAATGCCGCCATGAGCCACCACCGAGCGAGGAAAGTTGTCGTTCATGAACCAATGCACCAGGTCGATCGCGTGGCTCATCCACTGATCGGGAATGCCGCTTGAAAATTCCTTGTACAAGCGGAATTCGCAATAGACTTGGGGATCAAACGGGCGATCGGGCTTGGTGAGGAGCCATTTCCGCCAATCCGTATCCTGTTCTCGGATCAGCTTTGTTTCCTCGCGTCCCCGCCAGCGGGGACCGCGGTAATTCCAAACAATTTCCACCTTGCTCACTTCTCCGAGAACGCCGGCTTGAACCAATTCGCGAGCCGCTTTGGGATGAGGTTCGCTGCGATGCTGCGTACCCACTTGCACAATCCGTTTCGATATCATGGCCGCGTCGCGGGCTGCCTTTGCCTCTGCCAGCACATTGCCCATCGGCTTTTCAACGTAAACATCCTTGCCGGCTTCCACCGCCATTTTCAGGATGGGCGAGTGGGAGTGCTCTGGTGTGGAAATAATCACCGCATCGACGTCTTTCAAATCAAGCACATCCTCCAAATACTGGTACGCACGTGGCGCGCGGCCATAATATTTTGCATTCACCGAGACCGCTTTCTCGCGGTTCAGTCGCCACAGATCACACACCGTGGTAATCTCAACGTTTTGGCTGGTCTTCAGCTGAGACACGATCCAGCCCAACTCCCCGCCCCGACTTCCGTTGCCGATGTGGCCCACCGAAATGCGATCATTGGCACCCAGAATCTTGTCGTACGAAAGAGCTGTTTTCGCGAGCGCTGCACCTCCGGCGAGTAGGGCTGCGGACGTGGTTAAGAATTTCCTCCGATCGATGGGTTGTTCGGGGTCGCTCATGCTTGCCCTCCTTTAGCGGGTCAGTTCCCAAAAGCCCCTGCGGCCCCCAATTATGCCAGAACCGCTTGCCCGGCCAGCCGGAGATTATCGTTGAAAAACCTGAGAAGGTTAAAAGAGTCACGAATCCTGCCAGAAGCTCGGCGAAAGGCCGGGCGGTGGCTATTGTGGGCGCTGCCATGAAGTCACACGAATCTGCCCTTGGCTGTACCACCCGTCTGGATCTCGACCCGCGATCGCAAAGCGAACGGCGGGTTTGCTGGTCCTAGGATCGAGCATGGCAACGCGGAAGTCATAGGTGCCCTCCGGTAGGGTGTCAGGAACGAAAAGACTTCCATCGAAGACAGCATCGCCAGGAAGCCACTTTCTTAAATCTACTGGAACATTCATTACGGCGCTGTCGTTCGCCGAGTGCAACTGCACGACCAGTGGATAATTGGTATACGCAGGAGCCACGCCGGCGTTCAGCCACCACATGTGGACGGGCATCATGGATCCCGCTGCGACACTCTTGGGATATTCCAAACGCCGGAGTAGGAAGCGGTACCCTATCTTCTTCTGGAAGGCTTTGAAATCAGAGGTCCATTCGGCGGGAATCGGGGACGATTTCAAATTTACAGAGGTGACGTGCCAGCGCAGCGCTTGTTCCAGAATGTAGCTCAGATCAAAGTGGTCTCTCTTCCACTCAGAAACTGTGCCGCACACTTCTAGCGACACGGGCCGCTTTTGCCAAACATCCTGGATGCCGGACCGCACTACTTGTTGGGGATAGATATCCAACATCTCCGGTTCAAAATATGGGTTGTCAGACTTCACTCGCAGATCGCCGAGACAATCCAACCGCCACCCGGCGCCCCGGCTCGTTCCGTAAGCAAGGGCCTGAGGTTCGTCAAAGTTCATCAGCAGTGTCGTGGTAGGAAAAGCGTCGAACCAGATGTCGATCAAAGCCTTCTGATGGGGGAAGGCGGGCATGTACGGACTCCAGCCTTCACCCCAATAACCGACGGAAGATATGTCCACGCTGTCGAGATAAGGATTTCCGTCGTAGCGCTTTCCCGCTTCGGTCACTAACTCGCCCCAATACTTGAGGTAGAGAGGATCAGAGAAATCAGGCTGCCAGATGGCCCCGTCTTTGTCGCTGGGCTTGTTCACTCGCTCCGCGCCGGAGTTTTGATACCACGCCGGCAGTGGATCCTTGTTGGAATAAGGCATGAGCCGGATTGCCAGCGTCTGCCCATGTGCTCGCGCCTCTTGCAGAGCGAGGTCGATGATTTCCCAGCGGAATTTCCCGTGCTCAGGTTCGAGGGCGATCCAATACCAGCGCAGGTAGGCAATCGTGGTGTCGGGGAAGTCAGGTTGGGTTACAGCCTGCGGGAGTTTAGCGACCGGGCCAACCTCCGACCATTCCAGCGGGGAGTTGATCTCTTGTCCATTGAATCTCTGGAAGGTAGTGATTCCCATGCCCGGATTTTGCAGGACATCGTTGATGGGCAGCGGACGCACGATTACGGTGTCACGCTGGGCGTAGGAAAAGCAGCTGAACAACGCCACTACGGGTAGCCACAAAGTCTTTTTCATTGTGCCCCCTTACCGGTGTCGGTAGGTTACCGTCGGCAGAATAAAGATAGCAAGAAAAGCTGGGATGCTACTCCATGTCTTACACGTATCCAAGCTGTGACTGAGGCGAGGGTCTCATAAGGCGAAATTCCGGCGACCACAAACCGGAACTCCCAGATCGAAGTGAAAATCGCCGACGCACAAGTACGTGCGGCCCTTGGCAAGACCGCGGACGCAACGGCACTACTCATCAACGTCGTAAAGGAAACGAGGAGAAGTGGCTTTCGAGAGCTTCAACTCCGCGCTCGTCTTGCCTTGGGGAAGACGGAAATAGAATCTCGGAATCCAGTCAACGGTCGCGCAGAATTGGCAGCGCTGGAACGGGACGCGAGGGCAAAAGGCTTCCTGCTGATTGCCAGCAAAGCGGCCGCCGCAAGAGAGGGACACCGACTCTAATTATCCTTATCTCCGATTCCCCCGTCGCCGATGAGATTAAACCATCCAACATGTATCCTCTTTAAGCTCCTGCGGAAGCGTCACAACAGTGACACCGAAGCTGGATTACTGAAATCTACGGCCTTCAGTGGCTTGCTTCCTCTTCTTATAGATTGAACGTCTTTACAGATTGAACGTCTAGACCAACATTCCCGACAAGTGCTCTGAGGCATTCGCGCCCTCACCATAATCGCGGGTGATAGGGCTGATAGCCTAAACCACTGATGAAGTCTGTAGTCGGTCAACTTCAGAAGGAACGCACGCAACCTGAGGACCCCACCGCGTATCTGCTGCCCTGACAGCCTTCGGAAATGCTGACCTGCGAGTGGGCCAATCGGAAAAAGACCCGTACTTTTTTCATTCACGCCGAGATTGCCTTGGAACAATCAGGGCAGATCTTGTGGGTGACTCTCGCTTCAGAGTGCGCTCTCACGTAATACTCAAAGGGCTGCCAAGTGCCTCGCTGATCCTGTATCTTTTTGCAAGACAAACAGATTGGCAGCAGTCCCTCCAAGGTGTGAATGTTCGCCAGGGCTGCCTTGAGTGCCTGAAGCGCACGCTCTTTTTCGCTCTCTGCTCGGTCACGTGCTGCTAGAGATATCTCCAACCTTATGAGGTTCCGCCGAAGCTCAAGTTGCGATTGCACTTGGCGGCTCAGAGCTTTGAGTGCCTCCAACTGCTCCGGGCTCAGTGCCCGAGGCACCCGGTCAATTACGCACAAGGTTCCAAGTGCGTGACCATTTGCCATCAAAGCTGCACCAGCGTAGAAACGGATTTTAGGGTCAGCAACCACCAAAGGATTCCGCGAAAACCTCTCATCTTGACTGGCATCCGGCACGATGAAGACATCGGATTGGAGAATTGCCGTGGCGCAAAAGGCAATGTCGCGTGAAGTTTCGGTGACTGAAACACCGACCCTCGATTTGAACCATTGCCTGTCAGCATCAATGAGGCTAATCAATGCAATGGGAGTCTGGCATATGTAGGAAGCTAGTGCTGTCAGATCGTCGAAACCTGCTTCCGGTTCCGTGTCGAGAATCTCATAGCCGCGTAATGTTGCAAGTCTTTGTTTCTCATTTGCTGGTTTGAGGGCAATCATCGCTGGCCTCCGCGGGCCGCGTGCCAAGATACGAGCGACTCTACCGCCATTTCCAGCGGAATTCAACTCGGTTCGGTTTGAATCAGCGGCTGTGAAATCTCTGCTTTTCCAAAGGCGTACGACCGAATAAACTGGCGGGCGTCTTTTGTCAGTGCGGCTCGGGTCCAGGGAAAAAGCGTTTGCTTCAACGATTGTTTCTTAAGAGGAGGCCAACTGTGTGCTCTCGATTGCTCCCGCTTCTCGTACTCTTTTTGGCAAGTACCGCATTGGTAGCGCAGTCCGCGCCCCAAT
>QIAJ01000086.1 GCA_003225495.1 Acidobacteriota bacterium | reverse complement strand
ACGCCCGGATTGGTGTCGGTCTGGAGCGAGTACATCAGGACTTCCCGCACGTTGGTTTCGTTCGGCGCCTGAGTGAGAAGCTCCACCGAATCCATGCGCACGCCAGAGTTGAAATTGTTGCGGGCCGCGAAAAGAAGGAGCTGCTGAATCTTTTGATCATTGACCGATCCGCGCACATCCTGTGTGGTCACGGTGTCGTACTTAATGTTGACCTGATTGGACCCCGGTTCCTGTGTGACGGAGCGAATGCCGGTGATCGATGCTTCCAGCGGCGACATCGACGAGGGAGGTGTATTTTCCGCGATACCAGCAGCCGGCGTTGCGCGGCCAGCCATAAAGTTGTAGGTGGCTGCGATGCCTCCACCAAAGCCCACAATAAACACCATCGCCGCGACCGCCGGAGCCATACGGACCTGCCGCAGCCAATTGCCGGGATCGAAGATCAGGCGCTGCCAGAAGCCGCCCTGGGTCGTGCTTTCGAGGGCTTCCTGGAGACGCATGCGGGAAGCAGCCAGCATGTTCGGGCTCGGTTCCGCAACCGGGGCTTGCGAGAGCGTGGCGTGGAATTTCCGCGTCGCCTTCAGTTCCGCAGTGCAGTCCGTACATCGAGCCAGATGCTGTTCTACTTCAAAACGAGCATCGTCTTCGATCTCGTTATAAACGTAGAACACGATGTTATCTTTTACCCAATCACAATTCATTTTCCTAACCCTTCACCGGGAAAATCAATCCCGGTATTTCAATTCCTACCTCATCTCCGACAGCGCGCCCCGCAATTTCTGCGTGGCGCGGAACAGCGTATTCTTGGCGGTTTCTTCCGTGGTATTCAACATTTCTCCCACGGTCCGCAACTTTAGTCCGTGATAATGCTTCAACTCGAAAACCATCCGTTCACGAGGTGTGAGGCGGGATAGCGCAGCGCCGATCTTTCGTCCCAGCTCGCGGCGCATCAGATCGCGCTCGGGGTTTGCTCCAGACCGCCCATCGGCAACCTGCTCCAGCATGTTGTACTCTTCGCCGGAGTGATCGGTGGTTACGGGAGCATCTTCCTTACGAACGTTCCGCTTGCGCAAGTGGTCGAGGCAGAGATTGGTGACGATGCGGTAAATCCAGGTGTAGAACGAACACTCGAAACGGAAACTGCCCAGATTTTTGTAAGCCTTGAGGAAGGCATCCTGATGAATATCCTGGGCATCGGCTTCCGATCCGGTGAGGTGAAGGGCCAGGCGCAAAACCGACTGATCGTAATGACGGACCAAGACCTCGAAGGCTGCACGGTTGCCCCGCTGCGCCTCTCGGATCAGAGTGGTGTCGTCAATGCGGTTGCCCTGTGCTGCCACGGAGCCCCTCAAGCTGGGGTTCTGGGTACCGCTGCCCTGCTCTCCCCGAGCCCCGCTTATTTGCCCCCGGGAAAGCTCGCCAACCGGAATTGCTGCTGCGTACGAATCGGCCGGCATTGTGCCTCTGTTTCCTTTACAAGTGACCAACCTTAGCCTTGCACGGAATAGACGGGGCAGCTGCCAGATCGTTAGCAGATTATAGGCGTTAACCCTTTATTTGCTTTACATTAAAACAGCGACAGGGTCTGGTTGTTGGTGTCATTTCAGCCGCAGACGCATCTCGTTGGTGGGCATAAAGCCCAGGGTTTCGTACAGGTAGCGTCCGGCGTCGCTGGCATGCAGAACGACGGAAGTGAAGCCCTCATCCTTCAAGGTCCGAATCATCAATGACATAAGGCGGCGGGCGAGGCCGGCGTTTCGGAATTCCGGCTCGGTGTAGACGTTGATGATCACCGCCCGACTCGTGCGATGGTCGAAAGGACCCGCTGGCCAGGACGACACCAGTATCCCGCCCCCGGCGACGACGTGACCGCCCGTCTTCTGGGCTAACCAACCGCGGTAGGAGCCATCGGCGAGTGCATGCTCGAGCCAAGGAGTGGTGGCATCGATCATTCGGTCAAGATCCTGGCGGGTGCCCTCGCCCATGTCTTCGAACATGCACCGTCTATGGCGCAGAATTGTTGGACTATCTTCCGGATTGGCAGATCGGATGACGATGTCGTCGGATGGCATGGAGTCTCCGGTAGCGGCGCGCGGCGGCTGTTTTTGAAAGGGTACAATATGAGTGGCAATCGCTGGTCGCCAGTCGTTTGCAAGCCTTTCCAGATCACACTGAATGCGAACGACAGATGGTCGAAGGCAACGTTTTCTTTGAAGGGGATTCATGTACGAGGTGACGGTCGAAGATACGTTCGCAGCGGGGCACTACCTGCGCAATTACAAGGGCAAGTGCGAGAATCCGCACGGGCACAATTACAAAGTCCGAGTGACGCTGGCGGGGACTGAACTTGATAAGGCGGGATTGCTGCTCGATTTCAAAGACTTGAAGGAAGTAATGAAGCACGTGATCGACCGGCTCGATCATCAGATGATCAACGATATTGAGCCGTTTACAAAGTTGAACCCCTCGGCTGAGAATCTCGCGAAGTACTTTTACGACGAGACCAATGCCCGGTTGCGCTCGGTGACGAACGGACGAGTGCTGGTGAGGGATGTCACGATATTCGAGACGGATACAACTACCGCGAAATACTCGGAGTAGGCAGTTGCCGGGTTCTTTAACCATCACCGAAATTTATAAATCTCTTCAGGGCGAATCGACCCATGCTGGCCTCGCCTGCGTGTTCGTACGTCTTACGGGATGCAATCTGCGCTGTATATGGTGCGACAGTGAGTTCAGCTTCTACGGCGGAAAGAAAATGAGCCGTGACGAGATCCTGGACGAAGTGGCGCGCCTGAGCCCGGGCGGCGGACTGGTCGAGGTTACGGGCGGCGAACCCATGTTGCAGGAGAGGGAAGTCGTGCCACTGATGGAGCAACTGCTCGATCGGGGTTACAAGGTTTTGCTGGAGACCAGTGGGGAACGTGCATTGGAACGTGTGCCCGCATCCGTGATCAAGATCGTCGATGTAAAGTGTCCGCACTCGGGAGAGCCTGACACGTTTGCAATTGAAAACCTTGAGGCGTTGCAGCCTCACGATGAGATGAAGTTCGTGCTGAGCAATCGCGCGGACTACGAGTTTGCCCGCAATTTCGTTGGGCAGCATCGCTTAGGCAATCGAGTGCACGCGATCCTGTTTTCACCTGCTTTTCGTAAGGACGCCTCGGGCGAACGGGACTTGTCTCATTGCCTGCTCGATCCGGAAGAACTCGCTCAGTGGATACTCGCCGACGAGGTTCCGGCCCGGTTGAGCCTTCAGATCCATAAGCTGATTTGGGATCCGGCGGCGAAGGGCGTATAGCCTGCCAACTGTCATAAAATCATAGAGGAACAGTACCTGTAGCTACGCGAGCCGGACATGCCATCTAATTCTGTACGTGAGGGAAGTCGAGCGGTGGTGCTCTTGAGCGGCGGCATGGATTCTTGCGTCTGCGCCGCGCTGGCGGCGCGCGATCACGATGCGGCGGCCGTACATGTCAGTTACGGGCAGCGGACGGAGAAACGGGAACGGAGTTCTTTTGAAGGAATCTGTGACCGGCTGGGGATCCGTGACCGGCTGATTGTACGGAATGACGCGCTGCGGGCAATTGGCGGCTCGGCCTTGACGGATGCCAACATTGCAGTACCGGAGTCGCAAGAGGTTGGCACCGGAGTGCCTGTAACTTACGTGCCATTTCGCAACGCGCATTTCCTGGCCGTCGCGGTCAGCTGGGCGGAGGTGCTGGGCGCGGAGAAAATTTATATTGGCGCGGTCGAACCGGACAGCTCCGGGTATCCTGATTGTCGTCCGGCGTACTATCGCGCGTTTAATGAAGTCGTGAAGACGGGAACGAAAGAAGGCGCGATTGAGATTGTTACGCCGTTGATTGCGATGCGCAAAGCTGACATTGTGCGGCTGGGCCTTGAAGTGGGCGCGCCCTTCGATTTAACGTGGTCATGTTATCAACGCGAGGATCGCGCCTGTGGAGTCTGTGATAGCTGCGTCCTGCGGCTGCGGGCGTTTCGCGAGGCGGGGGCAGACGATCCTCTACCGTATGCGGAAGTTGCAGCGGGATCGCGGTAAGGCTTGCGTTTTCAATTTTGTCGATCGGCTGGAGACGAGCGCCATCGGTGACGAAAATTGGAAGCTGTAAATCAGGTTTTTGTAATCCGGGTTCTGTAAATCCAGGTTCAGTGCCGGGAGGCTAGGTTATGAAGAAACAGTTCATTCTTTCTCTGCTGCTCGCGCTGGTTGTGGGGATGAACGTTCCACAGCTATTTGCGCAGGCAATGGGTAGCGTCAAGGGAGTCGCGAAAGACTCTGATGGAAACGTAATTGTGGGAGCCCAGGTCGAATGGTTTGGGGTGGAGACCGGCCGCAAGTACGAACTGAAGACCAACAACAAGGGCGAGTATTTTTCGCTCGGCATCACTCCGGGCAAGTACAACGTAAAGCTTCTGAAGGATGGCAAGGAACTGTGGCACATCAATAACGTAAGCGTCGGCGTGGATGAAGTGCCTCTGGATTTCGACCTGAAGAAAGAACAGACGAATTCCGCGCAAGCTGCGGGCATGAGCGCCGAGCAGGTAAAACAGATCCAGGCGCAGCAGGCGCAGGCAGCGAAGGAAAAAGATACCGTCAAATCGCTCAATGAAAAGCTGACTGCTGCCAAGACGGCCAGCGACGCAGGTGATTTCGACACTGCGATTGCAACCTTGACCGAAGCGAACCAGATGGACAACACGCGCGATCTGATCTGGTTTCGGCTTGGAGATGCTTACCGGATGTCAGCCTTGAAGCAGACTGATCCCGCGGAAAAACAGAAACGCCTCGAAACCTCGGCGACGGACTACCAGAAAGCAATTGAGCTGCGGAACAACTCCGAGTTGGCGAAAAAAGATGCGGACAACAACGCCAAGATCGCGGCCTACTACAATAATCTTGCCGAGGTTTACTCGAAATCGAACAAGATTGACGATGCGGTTGCCAGCTACGGCAAGGCGGCGGAATTGGATCCCACGCACGCATCGCAGTACATGTTTAATACGGGCGCGGTGCTCACCAATGCCGGCAAAGTAGACCAGGCGATTGTGGCTTTCGACAAGGTGATTGCGGCGGATCCCAACAAAGCGGCTGCCTATTACTGGAAGGGCGTGAACATGATCGGCAAGGCAACGCTGAAGGGCGACAAGATGGTCGCGCCCGAAGGCACGGCGGACGCGTTCCAGAAGTATCTTGAACTTGAGCCGACGGGAACGTTTGCCCAGCCTGCGAAGGACATGCTGGCCAGCATCGGCGCCAGCATTGAAACCCAATATGGAACGAAGAAGAAGAACGTCAAGAAGTAGGGGAAGTGACGTAAATTCGCGGGACAGGCGGCCATGAAGGCCGCCTTTCTTTTTGATGGTTACTCCGGGTCTACGGCCTAAGGGTCCTTCGCCTTCGGCAGCTTCCGCGATACAGTCTTTTCATAGCTTTCCGCATTTCGCCGTTCTCCCCTGTGGACAATCCGATTGTTTTGGGAGTGTGAAATGGCAGCTCCGGGGAGTTCCCCGATCGCAATTGCCTTCGAGGGTGTCAGCGGGTCGGGACTAGTCCCGACGCCGGTACTGCTGGCTGGAATGCTGCGAGCTTCGGAGAAAGTCAGCGACCTGATTTTCTCGCCCGGACGTCCGCCGCAGGTTGAGATTCACGGGCAACTTACGGCCGTGGATGTTTCGGGGGCGAGTGTCCTCTCCGCCGACGATACGCGCCGCATCGCGGCTGACTTGATCGGCACGAACAAGCAGGCCATCAATACTCTTCGCGAGCAGGGGTCGTGCGATGTTTCGTATGGACTCCCTGGCATGGCACGCTTCCGGGTCAACGTTTTCATTCAGCGAGGAAGCTGCGCGATTGTGATGCGCGTGATTCCTACCGTAATTCCCGGTTTTTCTTCGCTCCGTTTGCCGCCTCAGTTGGAGGAAGTGGCGCAGGTGCGAAACGGGATCGTGCTGGTGACGGGTGGCAGCGGGTCGGGCAAGTCTTCCACAGTGGCTGCGCTGCTGGATCGAATCAACAATGAGCACTGCTATCACATTCTGACTGTTGAAGACCCGATCGAATTTCTGCACAACCATAAAAAATCAACCGTGCACCAGCGCGAGTTGCACAGCGATGCTCCGAATTTCGTCTTGGCGCTGAGAGCCGCGCTGCGGCAGGCGCCGCGCGTGATCATGGTCGGCGAAATTCGCGATCGGGAGACGCTCGAGATTCTTTTGGAAGCGGCTGAGAACGGGCATCTCGTCCTCTCCAGCATGAATACGGTTGATGCTTCGAAAACCGTGGAACGTATTATTTCCAGCTTCCAGCCAGCGGAGCAGCAATCGGTTCGCGACCGCCTGGCGAAGACTTTCCGTTACATCATTGCCCAGCGACTGATTCCCCGCACGGATAGTGGCGGCCGGGCGGCTGTGGTTGAAATTCTGAAGTCGAATTCCCGCACCCGCGACTGTGTTGAACAAGGCGAACGCCCGGGAAGAACGCTGCTGGACGCCATCAAGAACAGCGAGAACGAAGGCATGCAGCATTTCGATGGAGAGATTGCCAAACTTGTGCGTTCCGGCATTGTTGATCTTGAAACCGGGCTTTGCTTTGCAAGCAACGCCACGGTGCTGGGACAGGAATTGGCGAGGAATTAAGTTTGTATATCGGAAATTGTTAATGTTTAGAAATTCTTCAAGGCGATCCACTAACCTGAGTCCGAAATTGAGGTCATGCATCTAGGTAGGCATGACAAGTCCAACGCAATTTACCCTGCCCGAAACGATTGCGATTCTCTCCCGGACTCCCGCAACCCTGAATGTGCTGTTGCGAGGACTCCCGGAAATGTGGGTGCTGCGCAACGAGGGCAAAGCGACTTGGAGTGTCTTCGACATTGTGGGCCATCTGATCGTCGGGGAGCGCACGGACTGGATTCCGCGGGCTCGAATCATTCTGGAACACGGAGAAGCGCGGGCGTTCGATCCCTTTGACCGTTTTGCTCAGTCAAGAGAAAGCACCGGCAAGACACTGGAGCAGTTGCTGGATGAGTTTGCGCGCCTGCGACAGGAGAGTCTCGCCGCGTTGCAGGCTTTGAATTTGCAGCCTGAGGATCTGCGGCGGCGCGGAAGGCACCCCGAGTTGGGGGTGGTAACTCTGGCGCAACTTCTCGCGACTTGGGCCGCACACGACCTTACTCACGTGCATCAACTGTCTCGCGTGATGGCACACCAATATCATGATGCAGTTGGGCCGTGGCAGGCCTATCTGGGCGTGCTGCAGTGCAATGGTCACAGCGCCTGAAAAAGGTGCTGACGCGAATTCAAGGGTCGCCAACGAATTTTCTGCGAGGCGGCTTTCTGCGTATGATCACTTCATGACAACCGCGCCGGCCGCAAGTGCGGTGGTGACCTTTGAAGAGGCTCGCCACCTCGTCGAGCATCACGCTACCGGTATTTCCGGCGCCGAAGGGGGAGTTGTGGATCTTCTCTCAGCGGCCGGACGCGTTCTGAGCGAGAAGATCGTCGCCGACCGGGACTTTCCTCCATTCCCTCGAGCCACCCGCGACGGATATGCAGTTCGGGCTGCGGATGTTTCTGAGGTTCCAGCGCGGCTGGAATTGATCGGAGAGATCAAAGCGGGGGATTCATCGGCTGGCCTAACTGTTCAGAGGGGACAAACGGCTTCGATCATGACAGGCGCTCCGCTGCCTCCCGGGGCGGATGCGGTGGTGATGGTCGAGTACACAGCGCAATCAGGAGGCACGGTTGAGATCAAACGCACCGTGAAGCTGGGCGAGAACTTCGTCGCGTGTGGCGCCGAGGCGCACGTAGGCCAAGTATTGCTGGAGCGGGGAGCACGCGTTGATCAGGCCGCGGTCGCCATCGCGGCTTCGGTGGGAAAAAGCACATTGCAGGTTTTTCGGAAACCGCGAATAGCGGTGCTGGCGACTGGCGATGAGATTGTTGCGGTCGATCTGACCCCGGGCCCTGCACAGATTCGAAATTCGAATTCGTATTCGCTGGCCGTGCAGATTCAAAATGCGGGAGGCGAGGCAGTTTTGCTTCCCGTTGCTCCCGATGAGCCCGTTCGATTGCGGGCTTTGATTGAGGAAGGGCTCAAGTCTGATCTGCTCCTTCTGGCCGGCGGCGTTTCGATGGGAAAGTTCGATCTGGTGGAGCTGGTGCTGGCCGAGTTGAAGGCGGAATTTTACTTCACGGGTGCACTCATTCAGCCGGGGAGGCCGGTGGTGTTTGGACGGTGTATGCGGGGCCGAACAGGACATTCCAGCGCGCACCCCATATATTTCTTCGGACTTCCCGGCAATCCAGTTTCGACGATGGTGACGTTCGAACTCTTCGTTCGGCCAATCATTCTGGCGTTGAGTGGTTGCGCGCCACAGGCGCTCATCTTTCTCAAGGCGCGCCTGAAATCGAACGTTCGCACGAAGACAGGATTGAAGCGTTTTCTTCCGGCTATTCTCTCTGGTGAATTTGAGAATGCCGAAGTCGAACTGGCGCGCTGGCAGGGATCGGGGGACATTGCCGCATTGGCTGCGTCGAATTGCTATCTGGTCATTCCTCCGGATCGCGAGCAGATCGGCGCGGGGGAATGGGTATCGGTGATGGTGCGGTGAGTTTGCTGGGGTAAGATTGCACTGGTTCGTACCACTGACTCCTTGTCCGACTTTCCCGTCGGCAGGATGCCAGTGCTTTTCCAGTTCAACGAATTGCCGATGACAAAAAAGCTCTCGCACTACGACTCAGAAGGCCGGGCGCGCATGGTGGATGTTTCCTCCAAGCGGCAAACGGCGCGGGAGGCGGAAGCGAGCGCGTTCGTCCGGATGAAGCCGGCAGTGTTGCGCGCCTTACCTTCGAATCCCAAGGGAGATCCGCTCGAAGTCGCGCGCATGGCCGGGATCATGGGCGCGAAGCGGACGTCGGAACTGATTCCGATGTGCCATCCGCTGCCCTTGTCTCACATTGCTGTGACATTGCGCGTGTGCGA
Organism: Acidobacteriota bacterium; assembly: GCA_003225495.1. GTDB lineage: Bacteria > Acidobacteriota > Terriglobia > Terriglobales > Acidobacteriaceae > Acidiflorens. The sequence continues at coordinate 9,461 of QIAJ01000086.1, read as the reverse complement.
AAATGGCGTGGCTATTGCCTCAAAAGTAAAGACCACCGCCGAGACCGGTGTCGAGATGGAAGCTCTGGTCGCTGCCAGCGTTGCGGCCCTGACTGTTTATGACATGTGTAAGGCGCTCGACAAGGGAATTGAGATCCGCGAGGTGATGCTGGAGCGGAAATCGGGCGGCAAGAGCGGCGATTACGAGCGCAAGAAGAAACGCAAATAGCTTTTATGCCGAGCAATGTAAAAGTTCTGCTGGTGGATGACAATCCGATGGTGCTGGGCATGCTCAAGCAGGCTCTCACGCCGCTGGCGGAAATTTCGACTGCCGGAGACGCAGCCGACGCTCTGCTGAAGGCGGTCGACGAAGGCCCGGACATGGTTATCTGCGACTATCGCATGCCCGGTATGGACGGCCGCCAGCTGCTCGAAAAACTGAAGAGCCGGCCTGCAACTTCCGGGACGACGGTCATCCTGATGGCGAGCAAATCGGACATCAATGAGCGGCTTTCGCATCACGAGTCCGCCGAGGACTACATCGAGAAGCCCTTTTTCCTGAAGGACGCCACCCAGCGGATCAAGCGGGTGATCGATCGCATCGCCCTCGAAAAAATGGCCAAGGCGGCGCCGTCGGATGGCATTCTGCGCGGCAGCCTTTCGCAGATGAATGTGGTGGATCTGGTGCAGTCGCTCGAGATGGGCCGCAAGAGTTGCTCGCTCACCATGACCAATGGAGATGAGAAGTGCGAGATGTATTTCAATCAGGGTCAGGCAAAGCACGCACAATATGGATCCATCACTGGCGACGAGGCGGTCTTCAAAGTTCTGCGCTGGACTGAGGGCAATTTCCAAGTTGATTTCGACGGCAAGACCTCCAAGGAGACGACGACCCTGAATACCCAGGGACTACTGATGGAAGGGCTGCGGCAACTGGACGAATCCCACCGTGATGCGGCCGAGGGAGAAGATGTCCTCCTCGACACCTGAGCGGACAGCCGCAGTTCTTACAGTCAGCGATTCCTGCTCGCGCGGTGAAAAGACCGACCTTTCCGGACCCGCGGTAGCCAAAACCCTTGAAGGGCGAAAATTCCGCGTGGTACTGCGCAGCGTGGTTCCCGATGAGATTGTTGCCATTCAGGAAAAGCTCGTCGAATTCTGCCGGTCGGCGCGTCTGGTGGTGACGACAGGCGGGACGGGAGTTGCTCCGCGCGATGTTACTCCGGAAGCGACCCGGGCTGTCAGCGATCGTCTGGTTGAAGGAATCGCCGAGCAGATGCGGTCAGAGGGCGCGCGCAAGACGAAGTTCGCGGCGCTAAGTCGAGCTGTCTGCGGGACTCGGGGGAAGAGTTTGATCCTGAATTTGCCGGGCAGTCCGGCGGGGGCGGTGGATGCGCTCGCGTCCGTAGTCGAACTGCTGCCGCATGCGCTCGATCTGCTGGAGGGAAAGACGGCACACGAGTAGATGGTCGTTAGTAAACTTCAGCGGTCGCGCACGAGTCGTCCTATAACGTCCAGCCGACGGCCAGCGACAAGCGACCAACGACCTGTTCTCGGATAAACTGCTCAGACCGCTTTGCACACCATCAAACACATCATCAGCGCCTACGGGAAGTGGGTTTGGGGACTGCTGGCTCCGCTGGGCGTGTGGGGAGTGTTCGCCATTTCCGCGGTGGACGCGGCTTTCATGGGCTTGCCCATGGATGCGATTGTCGCGAGCTACATTTACAAAGATCCGCACAGATTCTTCCTTTACGTGTTACTCGCGGCTGCGGGGTCGGCGCTTGGCAGCGTCGTCATTTACGTGATCGGATATACCGGTGGCGAAGTGTTGCTTCGCAAACGGCTCTCGCCGGCACGCTTCCAGAAAATTCACGCCTCGTTCGAGAGGCATGAGTTTCTCGCGCTGATGCTTCCCGCCATGCTGCCGCCTCCGACTCCATTCAAGGCGGTTGTTCTGGCGGCTGCCGCGTTCGAGATGAGCTTCTCGCGCTTTCTGCTGGCGATTTTTGCGGGACGATTCTTTCGGTTCCTGATTCTCGGATACCTGACGCTGCGTCTTGGACCCCAGGTGGTGGAGATTGGGGGAGGCGTGATTGCACATCACTTCAAGTGGGTGTTGATCGGCGTAGGGGCGGTAGCGATGGTGTGGCTGGTCTGGCGGCGACAGAGGGCCGAAGAGTCCACTGTGAGACAAAAAGCAGACGCGACAGAGAGTCCGAAGCAGCGCTCTGAGCGGTCGAATCCGGAATAGACGCGCGCACGAAAGATAAAGATTAGGATTTAATCAGCGGATCGTCGTGCCGAATCAGGCCGCTGCCGTTGTACCCCTCGCTTTGCCAAAGGACCGCGTTAAGGCAGCAGCGACGACCGGCAATCCGAACAGCACGGCGGTGTACAACAGATCTCCTTCGAGAGTGTGACGGAAGAAGGGAATGCCGGCCGCGTAGCAGCTAATCAGGCCTGAGAACGTCTTGGCATAGATGGCGGTTGAAGCCCAGACGCCAAAGTTGCTGATCAGGAAAAACGTCACTGACCCGGTCAGCGCAGCGCCCGCAATCGGAAGAGGCTTGGAGTCCTTGCTCAACAGAGTGCCAAGTCCAAGCACGGCGGCGTAAAAGGCCCAACTCAGAAACAGATCCCAGGAAAAGGGATAGTTATAGACGTATTTGTCGAGCACCAGATCGGAAGCAATCAACAAGGCTAGGGGAAACCACACCTGGCGTCGCGATCCGCGCGCGCCGAAATAGAGGAGCGCCGCCGTCAGCGGAGTGAAATTCCAGGGATGCGGCAATAGCGTGAGCCGCGTCGCGACCGCCAAAAGAAGGTATACATAAGCCAGCATGATCACCTCAAAATATCGGAATTAGAATTGTGGCGCGGAGAGAGGGTAGCGGTCAAGCGATGCGATTTTATCTTTGGGCTGTCCCGCTTCCGCTTCTCAGGCCGAACCGTTCCTCTACAACCTGCAAGTTGCGGTCCAACAACACGATTGCCCCCAGCGTCGATCGTGTGTCGCGTCCCGGATAGGCGTAACGCTGATCGCGGAAGCGGACGACATAGGCAACCGGGCCGTCATTGACCTCCTCGGTTTCGGTTACGGGATATCGAGCCCAATCCAGATACACGCGTCCGAGATACGTCTTCTTGGCGGCGAGCGTCACGGGCGTCTCTTCCGGCTTGTAGCGAAACTGCATTCTGCCTTCAGGATCGACTTCAGGAGTGAGCGAGTCGACCTTCATCATGGCGAAGGCAGCGGGAGTCTCGGCGACTCCAAACCACTGAAATGGATTCATCATGTAGGGATACGCGGAAACCCGCAGCGGTTCGACCCCCTGATATGTCTGCGCTTGCAGCATGGCGACCGCCCGCCGGTGCTCGTAGTCGCGCAAGCCCCAGTACGCGAAGACAGCGAGCAAGGCAATGATTGCCGCGAAGCGTCCTTTCGGGCCACGCTGGCGGGCGCCGATCCACGATGTCCCATGAGTACCAGCGTTCAGAGAATGGCCAGAATGGGCGCACGCCATAGCTGTTCGTGAAATCGAGCAGGATATGGCTGAGGCCGGCGATGCAGGCGTAGGCAAACAACAGTCCCCACCGCGTCGGGAGATTTGGATCGCGGGTTCGACGGCCGCGCAAACGCCAGATCAGAGCCACAAATCCAACCACCACCGCCGCTACCAGCGGAACGCCGAGAAAGGAATGCGTGAAGCCGCGGTGATGAGCGAACACATTGACCGTCCCGCCTAAGCGGCCGATGACGTCGAGGTCGGGAGCTTCGGCCGCGAGGGTCATAGTAGCGGTGGCGAGCGCAGTTTTGCGATTGAGTCCGGCACGGCTCAAGGTCGCGCCGAAGAGGAAGTGGGTAATAGGATCCACGAGGCTATGGAGAGTTTAGCGGATTGTGTCCGACCTACATGGTTACGACATGAGCTTCCCACTCGCTGATTGGATCCGCTTCACCGCAATCGATGCACTTAGTAATGGGGAACTGCGTGCCGCACTGCGGGCAGACGCCATGGGTTTGAAAAGTATCGAACTCACGGCCACACTTTCCGCACTTCCAGAATTCGCCGATCGGGGGCGAGGTCTTGCAGGACGGACAGGCATATCCGGCGTGACGCGGCAGCTTTGCGAAGCGTGACAAGGCCAGCGCATGACGCAGTCCGCTCCAGCAATTCATGAGCATGAAAACGGCTATGGCTCCGGACCAGACGGATTGCGTCCAAATCGCGAACACGATAAGCCCAGCCGCTCCGATGAGTCCGATGACGGTTGCGACCATTAAACTGCGCGCCCGGCCTAGCACAAACCAGAGCAGCGAGCGAAGAATCTGGCCGCCGTCGAGGGGGTAGATTGGCAGCATGTTGAAGACGAGTAATCCAAAGTCGATGTAGAGGACGGAACGCAGCAAGGCATGGACATCGGGCATCGTCAGCGGCCATCCCGACGACCGGCTGAAGATGAGGAGAGCCCAAAAAACCGGCAGAAGGACGACATTAACGAGCGGCCCGGCAGCGATGCTCCAGAGCGTAGCCCCGGGACGAGGCGGTGGATCGACGTAAGCGACGCCTCCGAGGGGCCACAGGACAATCTGGTTTGCTCGTCCGCCAACCTGGCGGCAGGCGAGCGAGTGGCCGAACTCATGAAGCAGCACGATCAGGAATAGAGCAAGATACTCCAGAACGTTCCAGGCAATCGAAGAATAACGACCGGTTCGGCCCTGGATTTCGTACACCGCCACTACAAACCACGACCAATGCAGAAACACACTGATCCCTGAGAACTCAAACAGACGGATCGATCCCTGGCGCGAGGTGGGCATCTGCGAGATTTATAGCATGAATTGGGACGAGCAAAAATCAGTGGGGCCCAGGATGCCATGACCGGTGACCGAGTTATTTATTTCTTGCCTTTTTATCGCGCGCCAACGATAAATACGCAAGCTATGATCCGTTCCTGGGGCATCCTTTCCCGTCTTACCGTGGTGATTGCGGCATTACTTACTAGCCGCGCACAGACGACTCCTTCTCGCGAGCCATCGAAAACCGATTACTCCCAGGAAGCTGCAATCATCGAATTGCTTTCGACCAAGCTTGCCTTCGAAAATGACGGGAAATTCAGACGCGAACAAACCAGTCGCGTAAGGGTGCAGACCGACGCCGGCGTTCAGCACTGGGGCCTGCTGAGTTTCCCATTCCAATCGTCAACGCAGGCGGTGGAGATCGAGTATGTGCGCGTCCAGAAGTCGGACGGCACCACGGTGATTACACCGCCCGACAATGTGCAGGATCTGGACTCGGAAATCACCCGCAGCGCTCCGTTTTACAGCGATCTGCGCGAGAAACATGTCGCAGTAAAAGGGCTGGGGAAGGGAGATACTGTCGAGTATAAGGTCCAGTGGCACAGCACAAAACCGCTGATCCCCGGCCAGTTCTGGTTCAGTTACAACTTTCACCACGATGGCATCGTTCTCGAAGAGCGGCTGGAAATTGGAGTGCCTGTCGAGCGTGCGGTGAAGGTCAAGGGGCCGCAAGCGACACAAACGGTCAAGACCGAGTCGGGTTCACGAATTTATTCATGGACATACTCAAAACTGGATAGCGCCAAAGAACCCGCACATGAGCAACAAAGAGAGAGCGAAGCCGCGCGCGGCCATCTTCCAGCGCCCGAGGTGCAGATCACAAGTTTCCAGAAGTGGGATGAGGTCGGACGCTGGTACTGGGGCTTGCAAAAGGATCGCATCGAGCCGACGGTTGCCATCCGGGTCAAAGCAGCTGAACTGACCAAGGGTCTGACCGATGAGGATGCGAAACTGCGCGCCCTCTACAGCTTCGTGAGCACGCAATACCGTTATATCGGAATTGCATTCGGAATTGGACGCTACCAGCCGCACGCCGCGGACGACGTGCTCACCAACAACTACGGCGACTGCAAAGACAAGCACACGCTGCTGGCGGCTTTGCTCCAGTCTTCCGGCATCACTCTGTATCCGGCACTCATCAGTTCGAGCATGGCGCTCGATAAAGACATTCCCTCGCCCGCGCAATTTGATCACGTCATCGGCTATCTACCGCGGGGGAAAGGCAAGCAAGCAGTCTGGCTCGATACGACCGTTGAAGTTGCGCCGTTCGGTTACCTCGTCCCCCGTCTGCGTAACAAGCCGACGCTGGTGATGTCGTCCGACAATGGAATGGAACTCGTCGATACACCTGCCGATCCGCTTTTCCAGAATACGGAAGCATTTCATATCAATGCGAAGCTGAACGAGGACGGAACGCTTGAGGCAAAGATTGAGGACACCACTCGGGGCGATTCGGAAGTCTTGCTCCGCGCGGCATTTCGCCAGGTGGCGCAGCCTGAGTGGAAAGACCTGGTGCAGCGGATTTCCTACGCTATGGGTTACGCGGGTACGGTGAGCGACATCAACGCGAGCAAGCCCGAAACGGTCAGCGAGCCATTTCACTTCACTTACTCCTACAATCGCAAAGATTACCCTGACTGGAAGACCGACCAGCGAATTGTTATTCCCAGTGTGCCGTTCTTCCTGCCGCCAGTCCGCGACGACGCCAGCTATCCGGTCTGGTTGGGATCTCCTTTTGACGCGACATCAGATTCCAAAGTGGAACTTCCAGCCGGGTACCGGCCGGATGTCCCGCCCAATGTGGATCTGAAGTACGATTTCGCGGAATACCACGCTTCCTATTCCGCAGACGGTGGCGCCGTAGTCGCGAAGCGCCATTTGATAACGAAGATGCACGAAATACCAATGGCGGAGTTTGATGACTACCGGAGCTTCGTCAAGAATCTGCAAAATGATGTCAATCGATATATGCAGACTTCATCTCTGAAGGCATCGCGCGTTGCGTCCCCCTCGCTCGCAGCTGCGCAATTCCTGCGCGACCTTCGCGAGCTACCTGACAGTAGTTCTTCCGAGGCCAACCGGTTGGAGTCCGAAGGCCGCAATGCCATCTCGAAACAGGATATGGCAGGCGCCGTCTCCCCTCTACAAAAAGCAGTGTCGGCGGATCCGAAATTTGCGCGAGCCTGGGTGTTTCTTGGAATGATGCTGTTTGCGCAGAAGGAGACAGATTCCGCGATCGATGCGTTTCAAAAAGCGATTCAGGCGCAACCCTCCCAGGCGTCGATTCCCAAGGCGCTCGGCTACAGCCTGATGGCGGAGTCGCATTTTAAGGAGGCGGTTCCGGTGTGGCAGGATTACATCAAGGCCAATCCTGAGGATGCAGACGGGCCGGGAAATCTGGGGCGCTGTTTCGCAAAATTAAACCGACATTTGCAAGCGGCGACTGCCTTCGAAGCGGCCGTCAAGCTCAAGGGAGACCGGCCCGACCTTCAGATGGGCCTGGCGTCCGAATATCTGGAGGGTGGAGAAGTTCAGAAAGCGGCAGATGCTTTCCAGAAGATCGCCGAGATGGACTCGCAGGGAATTTACCTCAATGATGTTGCCTACAAGATGGCTAAGGCCGACCTGCGCTTGCCGACGGCGCTCGAGTATTCCAGGAGGGCTGTGCATGGGGTCGAAGAGGAGTCACAGAAGATCGCGCTTTCAAATCTGAAAGTGGAAGATGCTAGAAGCATATTCAGGCTGGCGGCTTACTGGGACACGCTTGGCTGGGTGTACGAGCGCATGTCGAATCTTGAACCGGCAGAACAATATCTGAGGGCTTCGTGGAAGTTGACTCAGGATGGAACGGTGGCCGGCCATCTTTGTCATCTTTACAAACGCACGCACAAGATTGCTCTCGCCATTGAGATGTGCCGCCTCGCGGTGTATCGCATTCCGATGTCGGAGGGACTGCCTCTGAGCGAATATGCGGGGGAGATGGAGGCGGCACAGGAAAATTTGAAGAACCTGGCGGGAAGCGCAACGCAAACCAAGAATCCGGACGCTTCCGACCTGGTGATTCGCGAACGCACATTCAAGCTGCCGCGCTTCCTTCCCGGTACCGAAAGCGCAGAGTTCTTCATATTGCTGGCGTCGGATGGAAAAAGTAAATCGTTCAGAGTGGATGACGTGAAGTTCATCAGCGGCTCGGCCAAGATGAAATTGCAAGGGAAACAACTGAGAGGGATCGATTTCGGGGTGCCGGCCCCGAGTGAAGTCCCCGCACATTTTGTGCGTCGCGGAATTCTGGGGTGCTACGAGTACTCGGGTTGTGCCTTTGTATTGCTCGATCCGGCGACGGTGCGTTCGGTGAATTAGTCGGTCCGCAATCGGCAGGAAGACTCTCTGGCGCTCAGTTCTTTGGGGCGGGTGCCACCAGCGAAAGGGCGTCGGGTTCCATCGTCAGGCGGGCGGGCAAGCCGCCGAGGAGTTCCCCGTCGGCTTCGACGTAAACTCGGTCTTTGTTCCCGCCATCGCTCTCGACAGCAGTGGCTTCCGGCAACTTGCATGTGACTTCGGAACAACTCACCAGGTCGATGCCATTGATGTTTTGGGGACGTCCCAGAAGAGCGCCGGCAACGTAACGCAAATAGGCAGCGCGGCTATCGGTACGGCACATGATGGCGCGCAGTTCTGGGCAGTCCAGGTGGGCTCCAGGTACCAGTTCGCGTAGGATATTGCCGAAAAACCGGATGCGCACGGCCAGCAGTTCGGTCAGCGATGTCTGTTGCCGCATGCCACCGCCGTTAACGTAGTCAACTTCGAATCTGCGCATGCGGTGAGTCGCCCACAGGTTCCAGGCTTTCAGGTAATAGGCGGCCATCCCACCCTGCTTTTTAAGATTGCGATTCAGTTTGTAGAACAGATGAGCGTCGACGCCCACCCCGGCTGCGACCGTGAAATAACGTTGCGAGTGCTTGTCATTGAAGTTGTGATATTCGATACGACCCAGCGGAATTCGGCGGACGCGTCCGTTAACCGCGACGCGGGCGGCTTCGCTGGGTCGGATTGGAATCCCCAGATCATGAGCCAGTGCGTTGGCGGTGCCGAAGGGAAGAATCGCCAGGGCAACTTGCGTGCCGGCTAGTTCCTGAATGACATCGTGTATGGTTCCGTCGCCACCGCAGGCGAATACCGTATCGCTTCCGGACGCGACTGCGAAGCGCGTGTGAATGGTCGCTTCCTCGCTCGAATTACAGACGGTTAAATCGGTGCGGACTCCAGCCGTTTGAATGACGCCGATGGCACGGTCCAACTCGGCGTCCCGACGGCGCGGACCGGAGTTGGGATTGAACAGGATGGTGGCTTTCTGCATGCGTTGGATGGCTCAACTGAGTCTATCGCACGCCCCATTCCCACATTCCGAAAGTCGCTTCTGCGGAATGGGATGGCCGACCTGGCGGGCCAGCATGGCGATCTGTCCGCGATGATGCGCATCGTGGGCGATCAGATAGCCGAAAAATCCGGGAACATCGAACTCTCCTCGGTAGTTCAAAATCAGGTGAGTAGCGGGACACACATAAACAGTTTGCAATGATAATTTGTTGGCGCTGAGGTATGCTTTTTCCCGCCCGTC
>QIAJ01000085.1 GCA_003225495.1 Acidobacteriota bacterium | reverse complement strand
ACGTTGTGCTTGGCACCTGGTTCAAGAAAAATGAGGGAGTCGTCGTCGACACCCATGTAACAAGGATTACCCGCCGCCTGGAACTCACGAAGCACCAAGATGCTCAAAAGATTGAGCAGGATTTAATGCAGATCGTTCCGCGGGAACGCTGGACGAGTTTTTCTCACCAGATCATCTGGCATGGACGAAAGCTATGCGTAGCGCGAGGACCGAAGTGCGCCGAATGCGCGATTGAAAAACTCTGTCACGCTGCCGACAAGTCGTGGTCCACGGTGGATATTCACAAGAACGCCCAGCCGTAGCCACCGAGGAACAAAATCAATCCCGCAAATCCGCTTTGCCACCGCTGTAGACAATCTCGACGACAGTGCAATCATCGTTGAGCGGGGTCCCGCCGCAGAAGTCGGCGACGGCTGCGAGGATGTCATCCATGGACGCGCTCTTCCCTGCTACAACCTCCAGGCGATCGCTGTCGAACATGTCTCCGCGGGCGTTCTCGGCTTCGGTCACGCCGTCGGTCACCATGATCAGGCGATCCCCCGGCTTCATCTGGCAACGATCGCTTTCATATGATGCGTCGGCCAGTAGTCCTACGGGCAGATTGCCATGCGAGGGCCGGAGCACTTCCTGATTGCAGATCCACACCGGGGGGACGTGCCCGCAATTTACATATTCGAGCTCACCATCGTGGCGGAGGCGCGCGATGATCATGGTCGCGTACTTCTCGCCAATATGTTTTTGCGTGAAGAAGCGGTTGAGCGCGGTCACGATCTCGGTCAGCGGCATTCCCGCAATCAGGTGTGAGTACACCATCCCCTGAAGAATAGAAGCCAGCAGCGCCGCTGAAACTCCCTTGCCGCTGACGTCCGCCAGCACGACGGCAAGGCCCGTGGGCGTGTTGACTGCGTCAAAGAAGTCTCCGCCGATTTCCTTACAGGAAAGATTGCGTCCATTCAGACGGGCGAACGGAACTTCGGGAATAGTCACCGCCATCAGACCTTGCTGAATCGAAGCGGCAATCGAAAGCTCCTGCTGGTAGCGCCGACCGGCTTCCTCCGCCTGCACCAGGCGGGCATTTTCGATGAGCTGGGCCGCTTCCGTCGCGATCGCCCGCAAAATGTCATGGCTGACGCTGGTGATATCGCGCGAGGCAAATCGCGAGTCCACGTATAGCGCGCCCATTACTTCAGCACTGGTGGGCTGCTCGGGACGAGTTGCCTGTACCAGCGGCTTGCGCAATGGCATGCAAATCACCGTGCGCAAGTCGAAAGCCACGATGCTCTGCCTCTCTTTCATATCGATCATCTGGCTGGTGTCGGTAACCAGATATTCAGAGTTCGAATGCAGCGCTTCTTCGAGTACCGACCGCGAAATTGTCTTGTCGTCGAGCAGCGGCTCGCCCTTCGAATTTCTGCCCGCCGCCAGCATCAGGTTGCCGTCGGCATCTTTAAGAAAGATGAAGCCTCGTTCCGCGCGGGTCAGGCGGAGCGTGGCGTCGATCAGCGTAACGAGAATTTCATCCAGCACGCCGATCGTGTTCAGCTTGCGCGCAGCTTCCAGAAATAACGTCAACTTTTCGAGATCGCTGGCTTCGGGAGCGATCTGAATGCCCGAGATCTGGCTGAGGAATTCGCGAGCAGTGTTGGAGGTTGGATGGAGTGGATGAAAAATCAGGTACGCAATATCGCGGGCGCCGAACTCGAGACGATCGTTGCGAGCCAGCTTACGCCGGTCGACGCGCTCTCCATTGACGAATGTCCCGTGCTTACTGCCCTGATCGATAACATAAAACTCGCCATTCTCGGCAACGATATGGGCGTGCTCGCGCGAGACCCGGGGGTCGGGAATGACCAGATCTCGATCTACTTTGCGTCCGACTGTGTAGGGGGTGTGATTCAACGAGAGGGTCTGCTGATCATTTCCCTGGACATAAATGACGACCGGAAAGACTCCCGATACTTGTCCCGACGACGGTGTGATGGAGGAAACCGACATCCCTCTGAACTCCCTGCGGCGGCTCTGCGCGCATTCGGCCTTGGCCCTAGGTATTTTACGCTGTCGCCCGTTCCGGTGTTGGAGAGGCAGTTCCGCGGTAAGCAACAATCAGCATCGGCGCTGCCACTGCCATTGGATTCAGCCAGACAGTCCAGAAAGGAACGGTCCAGAACCTTTGCGCGACCTCAGGACCCGTCACAAACGAAAGGCCGGCAATCACAATGCTGGTGATCCAGGGCCACGCGGCAAGGGTTGCGATGCTTCCAATGAGAAAGGTTCCTGAAGCACTTCGACGCGCGATATGGCGCCAGTCGCGAGCCAATAGCAATATCGACGGTAATAAAAAAATCTCGTTGTAGACGGCAGCCGTCGGTGCGACTAACACGGTAACTGCCAGGACGACACATAGCACTCGGGCAAAAGCTTCCGAGCCGGCAAGCCGTTTACGTTCTTTCCAGCAAATCAGCGCAGTCATCGCGAGGCTTAGAATGGCCACAGAAACACCGACCACCGGCGAGATCATGGTGGAAAGGACGGATGAGGCGCCGGTATATTTTCGATACTCCTCGACCGCCTCCCAGAAGCGCTGTATCCAGTGTGGAAGATAGATTTCAGAGCTGACCAGCAGGATCGTCATGGTCACAAGAAACGAAACGAGCAGGCGGTAGCGACGCTTCCAGTCGGAGGCCGTCCACACAGTAAGCCAAACAAGCAGCAGCCACACGACTTGCGGCTTGATTGTCGACAATGCCAGCAGCGTCCCCGCGGCGCTGAGGTGACCAGATCGCAGTAGCAGCACCGCGGCCAGTATCATCGCCGCCACCAGGAGACTCAACTGCTGGAGCTTCAAACCTTGCATCACCGCCGGGCTGCCGAGGGTAAAAAGGGACAAGCTAATCTGTACCCACCACGGAGGCGCCCATCGAATAACGCGGAGCCAAAGTGGAACGCTGCAGATTGTAAGAAGCATCAGAATCCCGAAGAAAAACGGCCGGATGGTTTCAAAAGGCAATCGCACTGTCGGCGCCAACAAGAAAGCTACATATACGGGATAGGCAAAACGTTGCTCATCTCGCGGGTCGTCGGGGCGGGCGGGGTCAAGTGGACGACCGTAATAACCGGCCTGAATTTCACGCGTGACTTCAATGCTGTAAGGATCGCGTCCCCGAAGGAGTAGCTCACGGGATCCTAGCCAACGGGGGTAGAGGTCGGAGAGATTGCCACGCGGGCGGCCGTGGATTGCGGCTTCCCTCACCTGATGGGGTATGACCACTCGTTGCAAATACAGCCACATACCTGAGGCGCAAAGGGCTGAGGCGAAGATCATCCAGGCGGGGCTGCGGAAAATACCGGACCTTGTCACGGAATCTGCGGAGAGTGGGATATTAGGTCGCCTCCGGCAAAAGAGATCCGTTTGCGGCCAGCGGACGACCTAGCCTGAATAACAGCCAGAGCAAAAGCAACCCGAACCATACAAACTGATTTAGCCGAAGCCAAAGTAGAACGTAGAGTGGTGTTAGAAAAAAGAGGACAAGCATTACGACGTCCGCTCGACTCAATGGCCTCTTCTGTGAGATTGCTTTGGCAAGCAACACAAGCGCAGATGGAAACACCGTTGCGAGCGCGAACATGTTAAGTATCGACTCGTTTCCCTTTCTGACCCCTGCTTGCGCTACCCAAAATACGGCGATTGAACAAAGGAGCGTAATGGCAGTGGCTCCCACGGTGCCCATGCGCAAACCGATCGCAGTATCGATGAGCCCGCGAAGATTCGGCATATCACTCGCCATGATAGCTCCGCCGGCACCCGTTCTCTCCAGGTTCAAGACGTAGTGGACATAATTGACGACGCCGCGCAGGCCCACGATCGAAATCGATAAGCAACCCAGACTCAGGGCGATTGGGACAAAGCCAGCAAGCAATCTCGGCCTCCGCATCGCGATGATAAGCGCCAACGGCGCGACAAAATGAAACTTGAACAGCCCAAGTCCCAAAGCCACTCCCGCTAAGCCATCCCGTCCCTCATCGAGCAAAATCATGGAGAGCACGAGGCTCAACAAAACGAGAATGGTGTCCTGGCCCTGAATCAGGCCAATGGCGATCGGAAAGAATCCGGCAGCAGCCAGCACCAGCGATATCGGAGAAATTTCCTTGAGTTCCGCAAAGTGCCTTCTCAGAAGAAAAATACTTACAAAAATCAGCGCCACATTTAAACCCGTCCATAGCGCATATGCCGGGACGTAGCTCAGGAAGGTAAACGGAACGAACAGGAGGGCCTCGAAAGGGGTGTGGATATAGGGCAACGCGGCCTGACGGATCAGAACATTTGGAGCAAATTCCTTTTCGATGCGGTACTGAGCTTCGGGATCGTACATCCTTGATGCCTGACCCGAACGTACCATCTTGCCAGCCGTGTAAAAGATCGTGAAATCCTGGTAACCATTCCGCAATAAATGGGAGACGTTAATTACCATCACAACATGAGTGACCGCCATTGCGAGAAGGAACGCGGCCGCGACCTTTTCTCGATGTGCACGAAATAAAAGGACTCCCATAGGCGGGGCTTTTGGAGAGAGTGATTCTATAATCGTTCCGCCATTCCGCAATGAACATTTCTGAATCAAACCGCTCGCGGACGTTTGCCGGCATTCTTCTCTTCGGCTTGCTTGCTATGACAGCGCGCAATGCGACGGATCCGGATCTCTGGTGGCACCTTCGCACGGGTCAATGGATCGTGGAGACCGGACACATACCACATTCCGATCCGTTTTCGTTCACGCGCGCTGGAACTGCGTGGGTGTCGCACGAGTGGCTTTCTGAAGTCGTGTTTTACGAAATCTGGAAATACACGGGCGCGGCGGGACTCATCATTCTTTCTTCAATTGTCACCACCGGCGGATTCCTGTTGTTGTATCTGCGGTCGCCAGGAAAACCACATTGGACTGCCCTGACGATCTTACTGGGCGCCCTAGCCGCCGCACCGGTGTGGGGCGTCCGACCGCAAATCTTTACTTTTGCGCTTGCCAGCCTTCTCCTCTGGCTGCTCGAGTGCGGGGCTGATCGACCAGTATTTCTGATCTGTATACCGCCTCTGTTTCTTCTTTGGATCAACCTGCACGCCGGATTTGCGCTGGGACCCGTCCTGCTGGGCGCCTATGCCGCGGGCATCGTCTTGGAAATCGCCGCCGGGGACACACGGTGGCACGACGTCCGCTGGTATCTATCGAGCATCCTTCTGGTTTTGGCGGCATGCCTGGCGCTGATACCACTCAATCCGAGCGGCGTGCAACTTTATCGCTATCCAATCGACGTTTTGCGTTCGGCGGCAATGCGATCACTGATCACGGAATGGTCTTCTCCTGATTTTCATGAGCTGCGGTACCTCCCACTATTTCTCATTTGGCTAGGCCTGATGTGGGCGCTCGGAAGCTCAAGGTCTCGTCCAAAGAAGCGGGTGCTCGTTCCTCTGATTTTGACACTTCTGGCAGCGCTGGACGCTGTTCGACATAGCCCGCTATTCGTCTTGCTAGCGATACCCGTAATTTCCGCCGCATCACTGGGGGTTTCGTCTCAACTGGGGCCTCAGCCACAAACACCAATTCGTCAGTCACGTTTTGCCTTCCGCAGCGTAGTGGTATTGCTGATGGCCGGATTCGCCATAACACGCTGGATTGCGCTGGTTCGGAACCAATCCCGCACCGAGGCCGAACTCTACCCCGTCAAAGCAATGGAATTTCTACGGTCCCGCCCACTACCAAGCCGTTTATTCGTCTATTACGACTGGGGAGGGTACGCCATCTGGCAGCTCTATCCCAAAGCTCGCGTGTTCGTTGACGGTCGGGCAGACCTGTACGGGGACGATATTCTCCGCCAGTTCCAGGACGCTGCTCAGTTGCGCACCGGATGGCGGCAGGTCCTAGACAACTGGGAGGTTCAGGCCGTATTGGTGCCTTCAGGCAGTCCGCTGGCCCAAGGCCTCCTTCTGGACGAGCATTGGCGCGTCGAATACCGCGATCTGAAGGCAATTCTCTTCCTGCCCATGACCTAGGTCGTCCATCTGGCCAAGTTTGAAGAATCTACGTAGGCAGGGCATAAAAGTGAAAAAATGTGTACCGAAGGCTCAGGAATCTGCGAAACTACAACAAACTGGAACGTTTCTACTTACAAAATGGGTATGAAACGACGGCTTTTCGTGCCATCAGAATAATGACACAATGCTCATCTTGGCCTTTGCCGGCACTCTCGGGTGGCCTGGCCTCGGAAAGGTCCGGTCGAATCGGGATTTCAATCAAAATTTGGGAGAATATTCATGACGAGAGATCTAGCCAACCTGCTGTGGCGCAATGAGGAAGGACAAGACATCGCCGAGTATGCCGTGATGTTGGCGGTAATTCTGGTGATCGTCATCGGCACCATTCGCCTTATCGGTGGTAATGCCAACAACGTATTCTCTGCCGTCGCTAACGGCATTTCACAGTAGTTCGAAGCCGCACGAAAGCGTGTACGGCATCGCACCAGACCGATGCTTGGTTGGCTGAGTCCGGGACCGTCCCGGAAGGAGAGGAATGAACCGAAGTCGCTTGTTCATGATCGGAGGCTTGGCGCTCGCCCTGGGCCTTTTGATCAGCTATCCCATTTATAACCGGCTGCGCAGTTCGGGCGGAGCGAACAACGAACCCGGCGTCGATGTGGTGGTCGCAGCCAATGACCTTCAGGTGGGCACTAAACTCGAAGACCGCGACATCCGCATGACGCGGTTCCCGCAATCAGTGGTTCCTCCGGGCGCCTTCACCAAGAAGAACCAGGTCCTAGGGCGGGGAGTGGTACTCCCGGTGAGCAGGGGCGAATTCATTCTGCCGGCAAAGCTGGCTGCGGCTAATGCGGGCTCAGGTTTGCCCTCCTTGATCCCACCGGGAATGCGAGCAGTTTCCGTGCGCGTCAATGATGTTGTTTCGGTGGCCGGCTTCGTTCAGCCGGGCTCGCGCGTAGATGTCCTGGCCACCGGCAATCAGGGCGGGAACGAGCGGCAGATCACTACAGTTCTAGAAAACGTTGCCGTTATCGCCGTGGGCAAAAACCTCGAGCGCAATCCCAACGGTGATTCGCAACCGGCCCCGGTGATTACTTTGCTGGTTTCACCCGAGGACGGACAGAGATTGACGCTCGCTTCTCAGGAAGGGCGTATTCAGCTGGCGCTCCGAAATCCGCTCGATACTCGCAGAGAACAGATCGGAGCCACGCGCGCTAGTTCCCTGTATCCGGGTGGAGTGCAGCCGGTCAGCGTTCAGACTAAGCCGAGAACTCACAAGACAATTCCGGTGACGGTGATTCCGCCTTCAGCCTATTCGGTGGAAACGATTCGTGGCAACAAGCGGGACGAGACAAAATTTTGATCGCTTCATGCGGCAACGATTCGCGACTTTGTATTTGTACGAAGGATCATCGCCGGAGTCGTCGGAGAGGTTCGAATTCATGAAAGTTTTTGCGTTGATCGCAGGTGCAATTCTCCTGTTTGGCGCTCCGGGAGTCGCTCGGGCTGCCGTTCCCCAAGCCGCTCCGCAAAATCCACCCGCTGCCGCTTCGACTCCAGACAATGCACCCATTCCGCAGACGACTGTACCCGCGGGCTCTCCGGAGGGAGCGGGGGCTGCGCCTTTGCGCGTGATGGTCGGCAAATCTCTTCTCATTAATACGACCGAGAGACTTAAGCGCGTTTCAGTCACCGATCCGAGCGTCGCCGACGCGCTCGTCGTCACGCCCACTCAGGTATTGGTCAATGGCCTTGCGCCGGGCGAGATTTCCCTGCTGATCTGGGACGAACTTGAACGTTCCCGCAGTTTCGATTTGCGAGTGGATGTCGATGTGACGGCAGCGGCCGAAGAAGTACGCCGGCTCTTTCCAGACGAGCAGATCAGTGTCACTCCTTCACGATCCGCCATCGTTCTCTCCGGCCACGTCACTACCGAGGATGTCTCCAAGCACGCTGGAGCCATCGCCTCCGCGTATTCTCGAAATGTCGTGAATGTTTTGACCTTCGGCCCTGTGGGCGCACAGGAAGTGCTTCTTGAAGTCAAGTTCGCGGAGGTGGATCGGAGCGCGGTCACCCAGTTGGGCGTCAACCTTTTCATGCCGGGATTGGGAAATACTGTCGCACTCAGCCAGACCGGACAGTTTGGCAGTCTCAACGTGACTAATACCGCCCAAACCACGGTGACCAACGGCGATACCCAAACCACGACCACCACCGCAACTCCGCCCGTTGTGCATATCAACGATTTCCTCAATTTGTTCATCGCGCGATCGGACGTCAACATCGGCGCCGTGATTCGCGCTCTTCAACAGAAGAACCTGCTGCAGATCCTCGCCGAACCGAATCTCATTGCGGTGAACGGCAAGGAAGCCAGCTTTCTGGCGGGTGGCGAATTTCCGTTCCCGGTCGCGCAACCCAGCGGACAAGGGGTTTCTACCGTCACCATCCAGTTTCGCGAGTTTGGAGTGCGGCTCAAGTTCACTCCGGTGATCCAGCCTAATGGAAATATTCATCTCCGCGTCATTCCGGAAGTAAGCGCACTGGACTTCACCAACGCAGTCACGGTCGCGGGAACTACCGTGCCGGCGCTCAGCACCCGCAAGGCGGACACCGAATTTGAGTTGCAGGATGGCCAGAGCTTCGTTATCGCGGGACTGATCGATAACCGGGTGACCAACATTACGAGCAAAGTTCCATGGCTGGGGGATCTGCCAGTGCTGGGCAATTTTTTCAAGAGCAAAAGCCTTCAAAAGAGCCGCGGTGAATTGATGGTGCTGTGTACCGCACGACGGATCTCGCCCACTTCGCAGGCGCCGACCGGTCCAGCTAATCCGCAGCCGCTTCTGGATAAGGAACATTTCGACGGCAAGAAGCCGGAGGGCAATAAGAAGTAGTGGGGAATACGGTGAGAATCTAGGGAGGGCGGTGGGGTCGAGTCATGCCGGAGTTGTCAGTTGCAGTCTTCGCCACGGACAATGACCAGCGAGCGGTGCTCCAGGTTCTGGTGGATGGAACCAGCGTAGCGCAAACTGTGTGCAGTCATCAGGCTTTGCCCTTGGCAGCCACTGATACGGTCATCCGCAAGACTCAAACATTTGAGCCCAACGTCATTTTGGTGGACATCGCCACAGACGGCACTTCCGCAGCATTACGGGCTATCGAACTTCTACACCAGGAGTTTCCCGATTCAGCCGTGTTTGCCATAGGAAGTATGGCCCACTCCCAGTTGATCGTGAGCGCGATGCGAGCCGGAGCGCGAGAGTACATCGAGCGGCCCACCACGACCACCGATCTGCTGGATGCATTTGCCCGCTTGTCCTCGAGCCGACGGAAACCAGGTCGCGAAACCTCGCGCGGAAAAATTCTCACGGTCGTGAATGCCAAGGGCGGAAGCGGTTCCACCACCGTCGCGGTGAACCTGGCGGTCGCGCTGCAGTCTATTCAGCACAGCACGGCATTGGTAGACCTGGCCCCATTGGGACACTGTGCGCTGCATCTCAATCTCAAGCCGACATTCACCGTATCAGATGCCATCGCCAACCTGCACCGTTTGGATGCTTCCCTTCTCGACAGTTTCATGGCTCATCACGTCGGCGGCTTGCAGGTCCTGGCGGGCGCAATGGTTCCCGCGCCGATCGAGCCCTCGGCATCGGACTTCGCTCGCCTCTTTGACATAATGGCGGGCCTATTTCGCTACATCGTCGTCGATGCCTCATCGCGGCTCGACAGTTCCACGCGCCTCGTCAGCAATTTATCCGAGAAAGTTCTGCTGGTCGGACATGCCGATGTCGCCTCGCTGTGGAGCGCCGCACGGGTTTCGCAGTATCTCGGGGAGCACGGCTCGCGGGACCGATTTGCATTGATTCTCAACCGCTATCGAAAAGTAGCGGGCTTCAATGAGGCCGAAACGGAGGCCGCGATTGGCGCGCCGGTTCTATGGAGAATTCCCAATCAATATTTTGCGGTTGCGGCCGCCATTGATCGGGGCGTGCCTGTGATACAGCAAGGGAGCACCGAAATTGCCCGCTCGATCACCGGGCTCGCCGAGTTGATTACCAAGGACGATCTCGAAACGAAACGCACGGCGTGGTCGCTGTTTAACCAACAGGTCAAAGCCGACCTGCACCGGAAGATACTCGACCGTCTCGATCTGGAAAAACTCGGACGCACCGTAGGCGACGCTGCTCGCGATGAGGTACTCATCCTCATCCGCAACTCCGTAAACAGCGAGGCTGTTCCTCTTAGCTTCGCCGAACGGGAACGCCTGAGCCGCGAAATTCTGGACGAGATTTTTGGCCTTGTCCCGCTCGAGCCACTGCTGAAAGACAACACGACTTCCGACATCCTGGTGAATCGCTTCGACCGTGTGTACATCGAGCGGGCGGGCAAACTGGAGCTGACCAGCTTTTCATTTAAAGACAATCAGCACCTGATGCAGATTATCGACCGCATCGTCTCGCGCATCGGGCGGCGAGTTGATGAATCTTCTCCCATGATCGACGCGCGCCTCGCCGATGGTTCTCGTGTGAATGCGATCATCCCGCCCTTGGCGCTCGACGGGCCTTGCCTCTCCATTCGCCGCTTTGGCCGCGATCCGGTCACGGCCCGCAACATGCTCGACAACAAGACCATGAGCGAGCCCATGCTGGAATTGCTCTCCGCCATGGTCAAGGGCCGCTTGAATCTGCTTATCTCGGGAGGAACGGGAGCGGGCAAAACGACTCTACTTAATGTGCTTTCCGGATACATTCCGAATTCCGACCGCATTGTGACTATCGAAGATGCGGCCGAATTGCAGCTGAAGCAGGAACACGTCGTACGGCTTGAAACCCGGCCGCCGAACATCGAAGGCAAAGGAGCAGTCCGCCAGCGTCAACTCGTAATCAACAGCCTGCGTATGCGTCCCGATCGCATCGTGGTGGGCGAGGTGCGTGGCGAGGAGGCATTCGACATGCTCCAGGCCATGAATACGGGTCACGAAGGGTCGCTGACTACAGTCCATGCCAACTCCCAACGGGACGCGCTGGCCCGTATCGAAAACATGGTTGCGATGGCGAATCTGAATATTCCTGAAAAAGCAGTCCGCCAGCAGGTCGGCGCCGCAATACATGCGGTAGTGCAGATCGCGCGTCTTTCCGACGGCACACGCAAGGTGCTCACAATCTCCGAAATCACGGGCATGGAATCCGACGTAATTTCCATGCAGGACGTATTCGTTTTCGACCGCACCGGAATTGACGAGACTGGGCGCGTCCGCGGTTCGTTCCGCGCGACCGGCATCCGGCCGCGCTTCGCCGAGCGGTTAGCCACTGCGGGATGCCGTCTGCCGGCCGCGATTTTCGAGTCGAGGATGGAGGTCTAGCATGATGCAGATCGCCATCGCTTTGCTGGTTTTCCTGGTGGTAAGCCTGAGCGCCTTTGCCGTTCTGAGCTTGCTCGACCAGCGCAAGTCTCAGGCGCGAGTGCTGCGCGACCGCCTCTCAGCAACTCAGAAAGCCCCCGAGACCGTACAAGCTGAAGTCGCTCTTCTTCGCGACGAGATGATGAGCCGGATTCCGGCGTTCGATACTCTGCTGCGCCGCTCCGAGCGAGTTACCGTCCTGCAGGAGATGCTAAGCCAGGGCGATGTCGACGTACGTGCAGGAAATTTTCTGCTCTTTTGCATGGCGTCAGCAATCGTTTTCGGACTTGCTTTCATGGTTGCGGGCGGCAGCTTGATGTTTGGCTGGGCAGGTCTGGTTCTGGGTTTCTTTATCCCTTATGCGTATGCCTCTCACCGGCGCGCCAAACGATTCCAGCGCTTTGAGGAAAAATTCCCGGAGGCCATCGACACTCTCGCCCGCGCGGTTCGTGCCGGTCACGCTTTCACCACCGCCCTGGAAATGATTGCCAATGAGATTTCCGAACCGGTGGCGGGGGAATTCCGTCAGCTTTTCGAAGAGCAAAAATTTGGCCTTCCCGTGCGCGACGCGCTTATAAATCTTGCGGAACGCATTCCACTTGTGGACGTCAAGTTTTTCGTCACCGCTGTGATGTTGCAGCGCGAGACTGGTGGCAATCTCGCCGACATTCTCGACAACTTATCGTATGTGATCCGCTCAGGTACGCGTTCATACGGCGCAAGGGCGTTTGACCATGGTGCTGCTGATGGCTCTGCCGCCAACGATGGTTGTGGTGATGCTGGTGCTCAATCCGGGGTTCATCAGGCCCCTGTTCACCGATCCACTGGGTCATATTTTGATCGTCGGCGGTATCGTACTGCAAACCGTCGGTTATTTTTTCATTCGCAGGATTATCAGGATACAGGTCTGATTCATGGTTCTGGCGCTCACCGTTCTGATTTTTCTTACCATCGTGGTGGTGGTGTTCGCTTTCGGAGCCGCCACCATGGCGCCGTCTTCCGTACTAGGCTCCCGTCTGCGAGAGATCGGCTGGCAGCGGCCCAAGACAGAAGAAAAACCGAAGATGCGGGAGCGCATTCAGCAAGCGCTGGATCCACTCAGCCGCGCGCTACCCGTTTCGCCCACTGATGTTTCGCTGACTCGTGCGTGGCTCATCCAGGCCGGATACCGTGAAGCGCGCCATGTGCGTTTCTACTTTGCTGCGCGCGTATTGTTCGCGGCCGTCGGCTTTGCCACGGTTCTGCTGTTCTCGGGAGTCGATTCCCCGTTACTGCTCGTTGGGGTGCCAGCATTGGGATTCTTCCTGCCGCGCTTTTTCTTGAAGCGAGCCATGAAAGAACGGCAGCGCCGGATCCGGCTTGGCCTTCCCGACGCTCTCGATTTAACCGTCATTTGCGTTGAGGCGGGCCTGGCGCTCGATCAGGCCATGATGCGGGTCGGTGAAGATTTGCAGCACGCCCACCCGGAACTGAGCGGCGAGTTTTATCTGTTCAATCTGGAGACGCGCGCTGGCAAGCCGCGGGCCGAGGCGCTTCGCAATCTCGCCGAACGGACGGGCGTGGACGATGTGCGCGGCCTGGTGGGTACGCTGATTCAAACTGACCGCTTCGGAACCAGCGTTGCGCAAGCTTTACGGGTCCATTCCGATTCGCTACGTACCGAGCGTCGCCAGCGCGCTGAAGAGCAAGCGGCCAAAACCACTGTTAAAATGATTATTCCCCTGGTCCTGTTTGTGCTGCCTTCCCTGATTTTCGTCACCATAGGCCCGGCAGTAATTCAGTTGCTGCGTTTGCTGGCCCCCATCAGCGGGGGAGGGCAACGGTGAATCCGGTTGGGAACTGAGGAGTTGTCATGCCCGCGCACGGGCCTACGGGATACGCTTTTAACCGTACACGCACGACCTATCTCGCGACCGAACTACTGATCGCGCGTAGCCACTGGTCCCGCTTTCGGGGACTGATGGCTACCGATGCATCCCGCTTCCGGCCCGGCCAGGGACTGTGGATTGTCCCCAGCCACGGAGTTCACACCTTTGCGATGCGGTTCCCGATCGACGCCGTCTATCTTGACCAGGAGAGGATCGTCATCCATCTTGAGCAAGGGCTGAAACCGTGGCGGGTAGCGGCTGTTCGTGTGCACGCCGCCTCCGTGCTGGAGCTGCCGATCGGAACTGTGAGTGACACCAAGACCGAGGTCGGCGACCGGGTAGATATTCTGATGGAGAGACCACTCGATACTGAGGCTGCGTGAGTACCGTAGAAACAATGCCGGAAATGGTAATGCAGTGGCCCGAACCGCCCCGCTTTTTGGTGGAGTGGTCGTCGCCATGGGAAGAATTCAAGTCCGCCGTCGGGCCTGCACTCAGCAAGCCTCCAAAGCAACTCGCCGGCGAAGCTCCCACTGGCATCTTTCCCTACCGCGGAATCGCGGTGGCCTGGATTCTGGAAGTTCTACTGATCGTTCTCGTTATCGTTTTACCTTCACGGATAGCAAGCCTGCAGCCCTATAGCCCTCCGCCGATACGCAAATGGGACGTCATCTATTACACGGGAGATGAATTACCGCGCACCGAAGACAATGGTGGCGCGCAAGCGGGCAAGTCAGGACGAGCCGGAGGTCAGGAGGCGCACCATCGCACACAGATGATCCGGGTGGCGCGCGGATCCAAGCCGTCCGAGCAGGTTGTCGATGCTCCTAAGCTGAATTTGCCGCGTTCGGATTCGTCCGTCGCAAACCTACTCGCATTCAAACAGGTGCCCGGCCCGCCGCCCGCGGAAGGATTGCGTTCGTCGCTGGCTGCTCCCACATTGCCGACTCCGAGCGTTATACCCCCTACGCCGGAGCTCAACTCGCACCTCACCCGCAAATCGGACAACCTGATGGCTGAGGTGATTGCGCCGGCCCCTGACATTTCTCATGCGAATAGCCGTTCCCTGCCCACCGTGAACTCGCAGGCAGTGGCACCCGCACCGAGTATCACACGCGACAAAATGCGAAGCGCCACGCCGATCAACCCATCCGTGGTCGCGCCCGCTCCCGACGTGCAACGTGATTTGGCCAGTTCACGATCCTCGTTGACGCAAACGACCAGCGTGGTTCCTCCGCCCGTGTCCGCGCCTCAGCGAGACAGTTCCCCCGCAGCCAAACTCACACTGCCGGCTCCCAGTGTGATTGCGCCACCTCCGTCGCAAGTTAGCCGCGACTTCAACAGCTGGGGCGGCTCCACGACCGGCGATCTACACCCAAATCCCGTGCCGCCACCTCCAAGTGTGGGCGGTGGCGGATCGACATCGCGTAATGCCGCTGTCGGAACCGGAACACAGGTTGTTCCGCCGCCAGTAAACGCAGGCAGTGGGCTTCAAGGCGGCGGGCGTTTCGCGGGCTCACTGGGTGGTTCGGCCGAGGCCGTGCCACCTCCTCCAGGTCTCGGCGGAGGCAAAACTCTCTCCGGTAGCGGACGCGGCAACAAAGGCGGCGGAACGGGAAGCCCGCTCGATCTTGGCACAGCAGCCGCTCCTCCCGCTAGCAGCGGTGGAAGCGCTGCGGGATCTGGAGTCGTCATCTCCAATCAGCCAGGAACTAAGGTCGGCGTGCCGAACTCGACCACCGGTGGCGCCATCGCCATGTCTCCCGCCGGCACTGCCAAGACCGGACTCGGCGGCAGCGGCGGAGGCGCAGGCCTGGGCAAAGGGAATGGCCCCGGCAGCGGCTTACAAGGAGAAGGCCAAGGCGGTGCAAAGGAAGGCTTGGGCCCGGGCTCCGACCCGAATGCGCACTCTGGAATTTCGCCCTATCCAGGCTCCGGCGGCGCCGGACGCGGTACCACGGGCACTCCTGCGATGCCTGGTGTTTCCGTGCAAGGCGGCAGTACCATCACACTACCCAGCTTCGGATCGCCCGGCGGAGACGCCGCATCCGGGCCGGGCCGCTCCTCGGCGAGCGAGCACAAGAGATCCGGCATTACGGTAGTCGCTACCTCCCGGTCTGGTGGAGTCTTCAACTACTACGGGCTGCTCAAGGGCGACAACTATTCCATCTACATCGAAACGTCGCTAGGCACTGCGGTGATGCAGTACTCCGATTCGACATCAATATCCCGGCCGTCAAGAGAAGCGCTGAGCGAACCCGAGCCGATCCGAAAAGATCTGCCGCCCGGTATTCGACCGACCCGGTTAATCATCGCCTGCGTGTTAGACCGATCGGGGGGTTTGAAGGGCTTGAGAGTTCTCGAGCCGGGTTCGGCTGAAACAACGTCGCAAATTCTTGCCGCATTACCGAACTGGAAATTTCAACCCGCCATGCGCGGAAGCGAACCTGTAGAAGTGAACGCGATCATCGGATTCGGGATTGATACCCGCTAGATTGCACCGCCTAAGCCCGCCTTCAATATCCTTTCCTCTTATCGACGACGCCAAGCAATGCTGCACCGGCCAGGTAGCGCCGAAGATTTTCCGAGAACAATTTGTAATGGCGCTCCCAAATTTTGTCGGTGAGAGCCGCGGTGTGCGGGGTGATGAGCAGGCCCGGCGCGTCCCATAAGGGAGAGTCCGGGCCCAGCGGTTCATTAGCGAAGACGTCCAGCGCGGCGCCGCCAATCTTGTTTTCGCGCAACGCCGACACGATTGCGGGTTCGTCCACCAATTGCCCGCGTCCAACATTGATCAAACACGCATCCCGTTTCATCAACGCCAGCCGCTCAGCATTGGCGAGCGCGTTCGTCGCGCCGGTGAATGGTACAGCCAGAACGATGTAGTCAGCCTGCCGGAAAACCTCGTCTATTTGCGCGGCCCCAAAGACGGCATCGGTTCCTTCGCTTCCCTTCTCCGGATGCTCTCGAACTGCGATCACTCGCATTTGCAAGCCTTTCGCACTCTTGGCAACCGCACGGCCTATACTGCCTAGGCCAATCAAACCAAGGGTTGCACCTGCAACTTCGCGCACCCGCGGACGCCCCTCCCACATCTTCTCCTGCCCCCATTCATGCTTTTGCTGCAAGCACACCGCGTCAGGGATTCTCTTTGCCAATGCAAAGATCAGCGCCATTACATGTTCGGCTACAACCGGTCCGTGCACGTCGCGAGCGTTTGTGATTTGGATCTGGCTATTAACCATCTCGGGGAAGATGAGTGTATGGACTGCAGCAGCTGGACAGTGAATCCAGCGCAGCTCAGTTGCCGCTTTGATCTGTTCGAGACGGATCGACCAGGTTATGGCGATTTCTGTGTCCAGAATCTCAGAGTCCACTCCGCTGTAGTCGGCCAAGTGCACTACATCCAACTGCGGAAACTCTAGCCGCAACCGCTCCGCAAACCAGGCTGGGGCATTCCAGAGAGCAAAAGGATGCTGGACGAAGATCAGGAGCTTTCGCATCGGTTGATCGGATTATCTCGGAGGTTGCTCGGCGTCCTCTGCGTCTCGGCGGTTCAAAGTTTTCGCGGAATCCGCAGATCGCTCCCCGTCATTTCTTTCGGCTCGTTAATCCCCAGCATGCCTAGAATTGTCGGCGAAATATCGCGCAGCGAGCCATTCGCTTTTAGCGTGAACTGTTTCGCGTCATCGGAAAGAACAATGAACGGCACCGGGTTCGTGGTGTGGGCGGTATGCGGACCACCGGTGGCGGGATCGATCATCATTTCAGCATTGCCGTGATCCGCCGTAATGAGCATCGCTCCGCCTTTGGCACGCACCGCTTTCTCGATGATGGCCATGCAAGCATCGACTGTTTCAACCGCTTTCACAGTCGGCTCGATCTTCCCGGAATGTCCCACCATATCTGCATTCGCGAAGTTCACAATAATCACGTCGAACGCGCTGTCGTTGATGGCTTTCACTACCGCGTCCGCAATTCCGGCGGCACTCATCTCAGGTTTCAGATCGTAGGTGGCGACCTTCTGTGACGGCACGAGCAACCGCTCTTCGCCCGGAAATGGCTGTTCCACGCCTCCATTGAAGAAGTAAGTTACGTGCGCATATTTTTCGGTCTCAGCGACGCGCAGATTCCGCATGTTCAGCCCACCCATAACGTTGGCCAGAATGTTCGCCATCGATTCGGGAGGAATGACCACGGGCAGACTGAAATTCTTGTCGTA
This sequence comes from Acidobacteriota bacterium, assembly GCA_003225495.1. Lineage (GTDB taxonomy): Bacteria > Acidobacteriota > Terriglobia > Terriglobales > Acidobacteriaceae > Acidiflorens. The sequence continues at coordinate 6,697 of QIAJ01000085.1, read as the reverse complement.
CCGCGTCATGCATACATATTTCAGATTCTTCGGCGCACGATCGCGGGGAATCGTCGCATCCAGTTCGGCTGCACCCGGAAGATCGCTTCCGCCCTGCGCGTTCAGTCCGCTGTTGCGGCAGAGGGCGCGCGTGATCTGGCGCACGCGGTCGGCACGGAAGTTAAAGCAGATGCAGGAGTCGTCATCCGCAATCTTCGCCAGCGGCTCACCTCGGTTGTCGACGCACACAAAAGGCACGATGAACTCGTCGGTTACGTCCTTGTTGTACGAGTCCTTCACGCCCTGCACGGGATCGACGTATGTCCCACCTTCGCCCTGCCCGAAAACCATCGCGTTGTAAGCTTTCGCGATGCGCTCCCAGCGGCGGTCACGATCCATGGCGTAGTATCGTCCACTAACTGAGGCGATTTTGCCCGAACTGTACTCGCGCATTTTCTGCTGGAGTTGCTCAAGATAGCCCGCTCCATTGGTCGGCAGCGTGTCCCGCCCGTCCATAAAGGCGTGCACAAAGACGCGATCCACTCCATTCTGTCTCGCCATCCTTAATAGCGCGTACAAGTGCGCTTGCTGCGAGTGAACGCCGCCGTCCGAGAGCAGGCCGAACAGATGCAGCTTGCGTCCGCCTGAGCGTGCATGCTTCATCGCATCGAGCAGCACCGTTTGCGAAAAGAAGTCGCCATTCTGAATCATCAGGTCGATGCGCGTGATGTCCATGTGGACGATTCGCCCGGCGCCTATGTTGAGGTGTCCGACTTCGCTGTTACCCATCTGCCCCTCGGGCAGTCCGACAGAGGGTCCGCTCGTTTGAATGAGCGTATTGGGATATTCACGCAGGAGACGATCATAGGTAGGCTTGTGCGCTATCGCAATCGCGTTAGCCTTGGTTTCAGCGCGATATCCCCAGCCGTCGAGAATGATCAGGACAAGAGGTTTGGGATGCAAAATTCAGCTCCTAGCTCTTAACTCACACCCTTACGGGAGGACGTGCGCCACGAATTCGACAAAAGTGTTCGAATATTTCAACCCCGATAATTCAGCGCTTTGATCCCCAGAAACCGCGCCGCCTCGCCCAACTCCTCTTCAATCCGCAGCAACTGGTTATACTTGGCAACGCGATCCGTGCGCGATGCCGACCCGGTCTTGATTTGTCCCGCCCCAGTCGCGACGGCAAGGTCGGCGATGAACGTGTCTTCGCTCTCACCAGAACGGTGTGAAATCACGGAGGTGTAACCGTTCCTCCGCGCCAGATCGATCGCATCGAGCGTCTCGCTTACCGATCCGATCTGGTTGACCTTGATCAAGATCGAGTTCGCCACACCCCTGTCGATTCCCTCCTGCAAGCGCTCAACGTTCGTTACGAACAGATCGTCGCCGACCAGTTGGATTTTGTCGCCGACTTCTTTGGTCAACATCGCCCAGCCTTCCCAGTCATCTTCCGCGAGACCGTCCTCGATCGAAACGATGGGATAATCCCGAACCCATTTGGCCCAGTACTTCACCATCTCTTCGGAAGACTTCGACGACTTGTCGGATTTCTTGAAGACGTATTTTCCGTCCTGATACAACTCGCTGACGGCCGGGTCCAGCGCGATGGAAATATCTTCACCCGGCTTATAGCCGGCGCCCTGGATTGCCTCCAGGACGACCTCGATCGCCTCGACGTTCGATTTCACGGAGGGCGCGAATCCGCCCTCATCACCGACCGCCGTGTTATATCCACGCTTCTTGAGAACACCTTTGAGGGTGTGAAAAACTTCTACGCCCCATCGCAGAGCCTCAGAAAATGACGGCGCCCCAATCGGCATCACCATGAATTCCTGAAAGTCGACATTGTTGTCGGCATGCGCGCCTCCATTGAGGATATTCATCATGGGCACGGGAAGTGTGTTTGTCCCGGCGCCTCCAAGATAGCGATAGAGCGGCATCTCGAACGCCTCAGCACTCGCGCGGGCTGCGGCCATGGAGACAGCGAGGATAGCGTTAGCGCCCAGCCGGCCTTTGTTCTCTGTTCCGTCCAACTGAATCATCTTGGCGTCGATTGCACGTTGGTCGGCGGCATCCATATTGGCGAGGGCCTCGGCAATCTCGCCGTTCACATTCTCGACCGCTTTCAGGACGCCTTTTCCTTTGTAGCGTTGCTCGTCATCGTCACGCAGTTCGACCGCTTCGTGTTCTCCTGTGGATGCGCCGCTCGGCACAATCGCGCGCGCGCTGGCTCCCCCGCCAAGTAAGATTTCCGCTTCCACAGTCGGATTGCCCCTCGAGTCGAGGACTTGCCTTCCGCGTACTTCGACAATACTGGTAACAGGCATCATTGCGTCCTTTAATCGGTTTGAATTTCGCTGATTAGAACCAGCGATTATAGCGGACGCGACCATTGCCTCCGATGGTTCGCTCCTCAACTCCCCGGTTGTTCCCGCCATGGCGCTCCCTTACAGTCGAATGAAAGAAACTTATTTATCGAATCGCTGGGCGAAAGAGCAATGAAAGATTCAGGAGATTCCATGAAAAAACTGACCGTACTTGCAGCTTTAAGCTTCTTTGCCAGCCTTGCCTTCGCGCAGACTTCCCTGCCCACCGGCACCGCTCTCAAGATGAAGCTTGAAACCACTCTCACAACTTTCAGCAGTCATGCGGGTGATCCTTTTCAGGCGCGAGTCACGGAGGCAGTCGTAGCGGACGGAAAAACCATCATTCCGATCGGCACGACCGTACAAGGACGCGTGACCAAAACCAGCGAACCGCGCCGTGTCGCGGGTAAGCCCACGATTGCGCTATTTCCCGAAACCCTGGTGATGCCGAATGGCGATCGCTTCATGCTCAACGCTACCCTCGTGGACACCAGTGCGCATCGTGGCTCTGACGTCAACGCCGAGGGGCAGTTTAAGGGCGCGGGACATGACGGCAAAGACCTCACGGAAATCGGCATGGGCACCGGCGGTGGAATGCTCATCGGCGGTCTTGTGGGCGGTGGCCAAGGAGTATTAATCGGGGGCGCGATCGGAGCGGGAGCGACCGTGACCCACTGGCTCTCCAAACACCGGTCCACCACTCTTCCAGCAGGCACTCAACTGGTGATGGAACTGAACCGGCCGATGATGATGAGTCCGAACTCGGGGCAGTAGCAAAGTTCCCGGTTCTCAGTTCTCCGCAGTCCCTCCACGGCGATTGAGAACCGGGTGCTAATGCACAGCGTCAGCGTCAACCTACTGCCTGATCAAATCTCCTTCGGCTAGCAATTCCAGCTCGATCCAGCCCTCCACCGGCAAGGCGTCCAGAGGGAGGCGATTTTGCCATAGGCTGAATCTGAGCCGGAGTCGCACAACAGCATTGGTATTGGGGGAGGGCAAATTCTGGTTGTCGCCTGGCATTGTCGCTGACAGCCACGCCAGCGGAACGCGAAATTCGAAATTGCGACCAAGCGCAACCGCCGCCTCGCCCTGATCTTTCGATGAAGCCAATACTTTCTCATTGTCCCTGGCGGTAATTCTCCACCACTGAATTCGAGCCGCTTCAACCACGGCTTCCAGTCGAAGTTCCCGCAGCGGTCGCTCCGCATGGCTCTCCCACGATTCCTGGTTCACCACGATTTCAAATTGATCGTTCGAGACTTTGCCCGCGAAGTCCAGCCGTCCATAAACAAAGTGCTCATCGATCCCGGCATAGACGGCATCGAGCAGGAACTGCTTTCCATGCATCGACCCGGACCGGCGGTCGGCAGTGTAGCGGGCCGCGCCCATCCACTCAAAATACCGCACCATTTCCCCTGTAATTTTTGGATGAATGTAAGCACTTTGCTGAGTGAACGAAGGGCGGACCACCGCTCCCGCGATCGGCTGCGCCAGATAGTCCGGCGGCGTGCCTCCGAGCGCCTGGTAAATGTTCGACAAGTGCTTGCGATACAGTTCATCAAAATCCCGATCATTGGCAGAGTGATGTTCCGGGCCATACCACCAGTTCCAGTCGCTTCCCTCGGCAATCAGGACTTCCTCAAAAGCAAGTTTTCGTTGCTCTTCGCTCGCGCCGGCTTCATTCTCGGCGTAAAACTTGCGCGCGCGATAGAGATAGTCCCATGCTTTGTTGTCTTCGGGCGCGCCGATCCAGACAATGAAGTTGGCATTGATCCACGACCCTGGTGTCAGCGACTTTAGATAGCTGCAATTCTGATGTCGGGCAATCGCCTCCGTCACCGTAACGGCTTCGATCGCCGGATCTTTCGAGAGCGCATCATAAAAGCGACGCAGAAACTCCCGCCCCGAGTGCGGATAATATTCCCAGGCATTTTCGCCGTCGAGAATAATCGGAACCATTGCGTCTTGACCATGAGCCAGAATGGGTTGCGCAGATTCTTTAATCTTCTGCACGAGGTTCTTCGCGGCTTCCTCCGGAGGCATTCCGGAGTACACGAACCCAATCAGGTCAGATAGTGTGTGATCGCGGAAGATCATGTTCATCCGCGTGTCAGCCTTCTCATATCGGTGGATCGTGTAAAGGCGATGCGCCAGATCTGAATTCAGGTGACCGTTGCCGTCGCGGTCGAACGAGAGACCAAGGCTGCGGCCCAATACGCCTTCGTCGGTCGCCATCCACTTCACGCCCAAACCATGTGCGATTGTCAGAACTTCTTCCGAGACGCTGCCCTCCGAAGGCCACACACCCTGCGGACGCATTCCAAACACTTGTTCCTGAAAGTTCAGGGCACGCAGCAACTGCTCGCGGGCATCGTCGGGATGCTGATAGCGACTCTGCGGTAAGGGCAGTCCTGGTGACGAAACAGCGCCCATCTGCGTATCGCACACCAGCGGCAAAATAGGATGGTAATAAGGCGAAGTTGAAATCTCGATTGATCCTTTCTTCGCGGCCTCGGCATGTGCCGGTACCACGCGTGCAAGAAATTCACGTTCAGCGGCGACGACAGCCGCCTGGTCTTCGAGCGAATAATTTCTGCCCTTGCGAACCAGTTCCGCAACATTCGTCTCTTCCAGAAAGTATTCGTCGAACCAGCCAATCTGGGACAACACTTGCAGGTCGGTAAAGTCCTGGGGCTGAAAAATCTTCTCCGCACGTTCTGGAGAATCCCCAGTACCGTGGAACCGCTCCCACAACTCCCGGTAACGTGGATAACGCCCAATTACGTTCGTGGGATGCGCCTGAAACAAATACTGCAAGGCGAAACGTCTCTCATCGAGGGAAAGATCATTCGCGGGCTTAGCAGCGACCTGCAGGAACGGATCGTGGGCTTCACCAGAAACGTAGTCCTGGATCTGGGTAACAAGCGATGGCACCAGATTGAAAGTCTGATGAACGTTGGGAAACTCATCCAACAGTTTGACCATCCCGTAGTAGTCTTTCAGCGCGTGCAGGCGCGTCCAGGGTAAGCGGTACTGTCCTGTGACCAGGTCTTTATAGAACGGCTGGTGCTGATGCCAGAGAACGACGACTCGAATTTGGGCCATACGTTGGGTTTATTCGGTTATCGACCGATTTTCCAGTATGGCATAGCCGTCCGCGTTATCCTGATTGGGATTCGAATACACTAGAGGCTCGACCAGCCATGAGCCCCAATCTCGCCAGCCCCCAAGCGCCTCTCATTCGCTACGATGTATCCCTACTCACGGACAACGACCTCTATCTTTTCAACGAAGGCAGCCATTATCGTCTTTACGAAAAGATGGGCGCCCACCTGACGGAATCAAAGGGTGTGCAGGGTACGGTATTCAGCGTCTGGGCGCCCAACGCCCGGAACGTTTACGTGATCGGGAGTTTCAATGGATGGGATCACAGCTCTCACCCGCTGCAGCCAAAGGGCAGCTCCGGAATTTGGGAAGGATTCATTCCCGGCGCGGGCAAAGGAACTGTCTATAAGTTTCACATCGTCTCGAATCAACACGGTCACCGCGTAGACAAGGCCGATCCGCTTGGGCTTCTTCACGAGAAGCCTCCGCGCACGGCATCGGTCGTTTGGGACCTTGAACATTCCTGGAACGACACAGACTGGCTCAGCAAACGCGCGGAGCGCAATTCTCTGCATGCGCCCATGTCAGTGTATGAAGTTCACATGGGTTCGTGGATGCGGGTACCCGAAGAACACAATCGTCCACTGACATACCGCGAGATTGCGCCACGACTGGCGGAATATGCGAGCAAGCTGGGATTCACTCACGTGCAGTTTCTGCCGATCATGGAACATCCGTTCTATGGCTCCTGGGGATACCAGACCACCGGTTACTTCGCTCCTACTGCGCGCTTTGGCACGCCGCAGGACTTCATGTTCCTGGTGGACTACCTGCACCAGCACAACATCGGCGTACTGCTGGACTGGGTTCCTTCGCACTTTCCGACCGACGCGCACGGGCTCGCCTATTTTGATGGCACGCATCTGTACGAGCATGCCGATGCGCGACAGGGCTTTCATCCGGACTGGAAGACGCTGATTTTCAACTACGGCCGCGCTGAAGTTCGCAGCTTTCTGATGTCGAGCGCTATGTTCTGGCTGGAGCGCTACCACATTGACGGACTCCGAGTCGATGCGGTCGCCTCTATGCTTTATCTCGACTATTCCCGCAAAGAGGGAGAATGGATTCCAAATAAGTTCGGGGGCCGCGAGAATCTCGAAGCGATTGAGTTCCTGCGCCGCTTCAACCTCGAGGCCTACAAGGAGCATCCGGACATTCAGACGATCGCAGAAGAATCGACG
>QIAJ01000084.1 GCA_003225495.1 Acidobacteriota bacterium | reverse complement strand
AGAGTGAGGAGGTCCAACGCAGGCGGGCAATCGAGCACCACAAACTGAAACCGGTCACGAAGAGGAGCCAGCGCATCCTTCAGCCGGAACTCTCGCCGCTCCGCCTCGACCAGTTCAAGGTTCGCGCCGATCAGGTTTTTATGCGAAGGAATCACCCACAGCTGTTCGAGCTCCGAAACCTGGAGCGCCTCTTCAGCCGAGGCCACGCCCATGATGACGTCATAGGTGCTGATCCTGTCGGGATCTTTTCGTAGCCCAAATCCGCTGCTGGCATTCGACTGCGGATCGCAGTCGACCAGCAGCGTGTTAACTTCCGCCGCCGCGAGCGAAGCGGCAAGGTTGATGGCAGTCGTGGTCTTCCCGACGCCACCCTTCTGGTTGGCAACCGCGATCACACGTCCCATGATTTTTTTTGGAGAATCTTTGCGCGCAAGAATAGTTCGAACTGACCTGTGAATTCAATGCAGTATTTTCAGTGCATGTACAAAGTGTTCCACGTGGAACACTCCCCCAGCCTTGGGGACGCGCCACCTTCCCCCGGCGACAATACCGGACGGGTGGGGGCGTTGGGGTACCCGCAAGAGTGTTCCACGTGGAACACTCGGCCTTGTAGGTAGAACCGGCCGCCACGGGGAGAGCCCCTCATTGACGAGTATCAAACGTTCCACGTGGAACACTTTTATGGAAGGACGGACAGCAACCAATACCGCCTTAAAATGCTTGTTATTTACCACTTAATTACTTATAACGACGCCTTTAATCGAAGCAGCTCCCATGAATGATGCTAAATTACCACTTTCCTGTCGAGAACCATTATTGATAACACTTTTGCGTTCGAACTTGGCAGGGGGATCTGGGCGGATGGGCGGAAGCTGGTGACGGAATTCAGGGTGGGAATCTGTTTGGAGCTGATCAGGAGGGCTAGGCGGCCGGCGGGGGCTACTAAGGACGCTGCTATGGGAACGATTGTCTCGAAGCGATCTACGGCTCGGAGGGTAACTACGTCGGATTGGGTGGTCAGGGTTTCGGCTCGGGCGGTGGTTACATTGATGTCCGTCAATGTAAGTGCGCGGGATAGTTCGCGGAGGAAGGTGGCTTTTTTGTGATTCGACTCGACCAGCGTTAGGGAGATGTCCGGGGCCCAGAGTTTTATTGGCAGGCCGGGGAAGCCGGCGCCGGAGCCTATGTCTAGGACGGTTACTAGAGGTGCAAGCGGGTGGGGCTGATCGACTTGGACCGGGGTTGCGTCGGGGTTCGCGGACAGGAGTGTCCGGGCCACTCCGGATGGGAACAGGTGGCGGGCCATGAAGAATGATTCGCCGAAGTGGCGGGTTACGATTTCTTCGGGATCGCGGATGGCGGTGAGGTTGATGCGGGAGTTCCAGCGAAGCAATATATCGATGTACGTCGATATTTGATGAAGCTGTGATTCATGTAACGGAGTTTCAACGAAGGGCTGGAGCAGAACGGCGATGCGGGACGTGTCCATGGCCGATGGCGATTGTAGCGCGGAGACACGCGGCTCAACTGTCGTCGTATTTTTGAAATCAAGAGGCCATGGCCTTCCGGGATGGAGGCGACTGTTGCAGGCTCGAAGAGTGTGGCGATCCTCAGTCATCCCAACAGACTAGAACGGTCGTAACGTGTTACCTGCTTGCGAGTCATTGACTTGGAATGGGGGACAAGGTACTTTCGCGTTATCTCTCCTTTCATCAAAGGACACAGGCTTGGCGCGGAAAATACTGCTCGCCGATGACAGCGTTACAGCCCAGAACATGGGGCGAAAGATCCTGACTGACGCCGGGTATGACGTCGTCACGGTGAATAATGGATCTGCCGCGCTGAAGAGAGTGGCGGAGCTGACGCCGGACCTGGTTGTCCTGGACGTGTACATGCCGGGGTACAGCGGGTTGGAAGTTTGCGCCCGCCTGAAGGACGCGCCCGAGACATCTCGTATTCCCATCCTATTAACAGTCGGCAAACTGGAGCCCTTCAAACCGGAAGAGGCAACCCGGGTCAGAGCCGACGGATTCATCGTAAAGCCATTTGAAGCCAGCGAACTGTTGAGCGCGCTCACGCGACTGGAAGACCGCATGGTTCCAGCGCAGTCGGATGGTTCGCGGTTCAGCACCTCGGTTTCAGGGATCGAGCGATTCAGTGGTGGAAGCGATCCCATGACGAAGAAATCTTCGGGCGATGAGAGCGATACGGGATGGAAAAACCGGTTGCGCTTTCCTTCGAAGAAAAAGAAAGAGCCGGAGCCGGAGCCAGAAGCGGAGCCGGATTTTGTTACGCCAACTAGCTTCCGGGAATTCCGGCGCGGCGTTGGAAAACCACCGGCAGGCAGCTCTCCTTTCCCGTTGAGCACTGCCCCACCGCCGGGCCAGGAACCGGGCCTGGTGCCCGATATTCCGCGCGACATCACGCCGGAAGAACTGGATGCACTGAGCGATCTGGTCGCCAAGCTGGATGGACCGGCCGCGGGGCCGGAGGATGTCAGGCCGGTGAGCGAGACGATTCGTCCGCTTGAGGCCGCGGCTCCGGAAGCGAAGATCGAAGTTGCGGCTGCGAGTGCGCCGGCCGAGGTCGAGAAAGACGTTACTCCGCCGGCTGCAGTTGAGATGCAGTCCCAAGTGGCTGCACTTCTCGAGAATTCGGGAGTCCCGGCTGCGACCGAGGCCCGGGTAGACGCGGTTGCTACCACGGCTGCGACGGAAGAGAAGACGGTTGCGCAAGAGCCGGCTCCTGAAGAGAAAAAAGATGAGCAAGTAGTTGTCCCGATCGCGGCCGAGTCGGAGACGGCACCGGCTGCGCAATCTGAAGCGCCGATTCAGGAAGCTGCCAGCAGCGAGCCGGTTGCGCCTGCGATTGAAGCGCAGGCTGAACCCAAGATTGAGGCTACTGTCGAAACGGAAAAAACAAAGGTCGAAGAATGTGCATCGGCGGCAGAGGTACCAGAGCCGACACCAGTGGCGAGCGCTCAACATAAAGTTCCGGAAGAGCCTTCCCCGAGCGCGGAGGAACTGGCAGAGGCGCTGCGGTTCCTGACTCCCTCGCAAACAAGCGCTTCGCAATCGCTGGCGGAAGCGGGTGCGGCGCTGGCGGACGAACTCTCTCGCGGCTCGGTCGCGGGGAATGGAAATCGATGGGTCGCGGAAGCGATGGCGGTGAGTTCGGATGAGGCATCGGGGTCGCTCGAGGCGGAGATGTTCCGGACATTTGCATCGTCCTCAGGCGAGCAAGGCAAAGATGCCGCGCCGTCGAACGGTACCGGTGGCGAAGCTGCTGCGGCCAGTTCGGAGGGTACGGCGGAAATGCGGTCAGAGGCCAGCGCGTTTACTGCGGCTGAAGTCAGCCTGGCATCTGCGATAGCAGAGAGTGTGCAGGTGGAAGCACAGTCGAGCAATTCGTCAGTGAAGCAAACGGACGAAGCGCCAGAGGAAGCAGCGGGAACGACGTTTGCCGATGCAATCCGGCAAGAGGAAACGGAAAGCGTAGCGGCGAGCGCGCAGGCGGCTGGTGGGACGCAGGCTTCAACTCAAGATTCGGTGGTGGGTGAAGGGTCGATCTCAGACAATGGTGGGGGAGGTCAGGAAACCATGGGTAAGGAAACAAAAGGTAAGGGTGGAAAATCGACTTGGCATGAGATTCGTCCGGCTGCGCCGGCGTTGAATAACGCATTGGAAGCGGCGAAACAGCCCGAAGAAAGCCCGAAGACCATGGCAGCCGCAGCCGCCGCGGACAACGCGTCGGACGCCGGTTCGATCGCCAGTATCGTCGATAGTGTGCTCGCAGATTTGCGTCCCAGGATCGTGGAAGAGATTGCCAAGAAGCTGGCGAAGAAGTAGGAGTTCCGCTCGAGTAGTTCCACGATGTAAGTCGTTTCCCGCCTCGAAAAAGTGGAGTCTCACACCGGTGCGTCAGAACTGTTACTTTCCGTTGGAAGCTGATCCATTTTTACACCTTAAGACCCAGTGCGGCAGGTAGATCAACCGCGTGTGGTTGAAAAATTCGGATTTGGGGCGGAGCACCGCTAACTTAAGGAGAATTCCTCCGTGTGCCCGTTATTTATCTGCTGCCGTTCAGCTTCTTGAGCACATCCTCTACGGCCTTGCGAATCTCACCCCGGCGCTGCTCTGTATCGGACCATGAAGAGGCAGGCGCGGCGTGGGAATCGAGTAACGCCAATGCTTTCTGTGCATGCTTCCGCGCTAAATCTTTCTGCCCATCTCTTAAATAGGAGTCGGCCAAGTTGCCGTTGGCATCAGCGGAGTCGGGATAAGCAAGCAGGTTGAGCTTGAAGATCTGAAGCGCTGTTCTGTTGTCACCTTCGCGCTGATGATCTTCGGCGATGATGTCAACATTCGCCTCGGGAAAGAGCTGGGCTTGCGGATCCCGCTTGCGGACTTCCAGGAGTCGTTCGGTAACGCGGGCGACTCCGCCGGGCGATTCGATTTCATTCAGGACTGCAGCCGAGGCCACAGCATCGGCGGGAGCGTGACCGGGCGTCTTAACTAGCGTATCAACGAACCATCTCACCATAGTCTCCTTTAACTCCGGATGGCGTTTAAACAGGTCAGTTCCATGACTTCCGGTTGGAGGGACTTTGGTCGGATCGGAGGTCTCATACCACAGCCACGGCGCTTTTGGTCCGATGTAGTGGATGAATTGTTTTTCCGGGCTGGCAGAACAGTCATAGAGCCATTCCATCGCCTCGACCGTAGGGGGATATTCGTCATCATCGGACACGATGAACAGCCCGGGCAGGTGCGAGGCTTGCCGCAGAAATCGCAGTTGAGGCAGTAACGTTTCCCCCGATATCAGTACGAGCGATTTGACTTCGGCGGAATGACGACGTGCCATTTCGACCGAGTCGTCCACCCCCAGCCATCCGGCTCCTCCGGCGCCGATTACCGCGCGGGTCACTCCCGGTTGCGAAACCAGATATTCGAAAGCTGTGTCCAGATCGCCGTCCTGGTACTGCGCTCTCTGCTCCTTTTTGCCGCCGCTTTCGCCATAGCCGCGATCATCGATTGCGAGTATGTTGAGGCCGGCCGATGCCAGTTGCATGGCGACATCGTCCCAGGAATGACGTGTCCGGTTGCTCTGATGGAAGAGGATCACACCGGGACCGGGTTTGCCGGCAGCGAAATAGGTAGCCTTCAGAACCATTCCACCTGGTGCGTTCAGACTCACAACCTCCGGAGCGGGAAGGTGAGGTTGCGACTCGCTCTTAGAATCATTCTGTGCGATCGCTGTTGAAGCGAGCACGAGCACAACTGAGAAAAACGTTCGCAGGCACATTGCAAAGGTCCTCTTTTTTACGGTTTGGTGAGATCGTTCCGTACTACTTTGCCGTCTTTCATAACGAAGCGAACGCGCTCCAGTTCGGTGATATCCGCCAGCGGATCCCCGCTGACCGCGACAAGATCGGCGAATTTCCCGCGCTCAACGCTACCAATGCGGTCCTGCCAGCCCAGCATCTCTGCGGCATTGATGGTGATGGCACGAATGACATCGAGGGCGGGCATGCCCGCATCCCGCAGATTCACCAAGGTTGCAGTGCTTGCTTGCCCCCGCGTCTTTCCCGGATAAAACCAGCACATGTCAGACCCTGCGGCAAACTTGACGCCTGACTTCAATACGCGCTGGACGAAGTCCGCATATCGTTTGTCCCGACGCGCACCGGAGCTGATTCTCGAAGAGCGAGTCTCGGCGGAGAGCGCCAGGCTTGGCTCCATGATCTTCAGGAAAAAGCCGCCATACGAGGTCGGCGTCAGGTCGAGGAAGATGCCTTTGTCGGGCATCTGTCTAAGCTGCTCGTCCGTCGAGTCATTGCCGTGCTCGATCGAATCTGCGCCCGCATCGATCGCAGTCTGAATGCTGGTGGTTTCGATGGCATGCACGGCAACTTTGAGGTGCTGACGGTGCGCCTCTTCGATCACCGCCGTCAGTTCAGGTACGGTAAGGTTCTCATCGGCGGTGACCTTAATCAGGTCCACGTTCTGGAACTCATTCTGCCGGACCGCTGCCCGCCCCCGGTCTGCCCCGTCGATCAACAAGAACTCCTGCTGGAGGATGGCCTCAGACAACGCCGGATTGAGGTTCTGAACATATGAGGCACGCGTGATGAGTTTACGTGCAGAGGCCAGGATTCGCGGGCCGGGGACTCGGCGGGCGTTGATCGCATCACGCAATTCTGTGTCGCCGTCAACACCGGAGTGGCCCAGGTTGCGAACGGTGGTGATACCGCTCTCCAAATCCTCGCGGGCCATCAGCGCGCCTAGAAACGCACGTTTCGTAGGAGATTCAATGATGGTCAGCAACAGCCCCGGAGCAAACAGCCCGTTCCAATGCCGGGAAATCTCTGCTTCGGGGGGCACAATGATGTCGAGAAACAGGTGCATGTGAGCGTCGATTAATCCCGGGAGCAGTGTCGCGCCGCCTAGATCGATTGTTTTCGCGCCGACCGGAATGCCTATCTGGGAGGATGATCCAACCTGCTTGACCTTATCTCCTTCGATCAGGACAAACGCGGGCGTGAGTACGTTTCCGGTGCGCGGATCGAGCAGTCGGTCGGCTTTGACCAGAACGATGGGAACGGCAGATTGGGCGCTCGATTGCACCGAAACCAACGTGACAAACACTAGCGCAAGAAGCGTGGCGATCTTTTGCAAGCGAGTTAGCGGCGTACGCTCGGTCGACTGGCGGGCCCGGCGTATGGGATGCAGCATGATTGTCACATACTACATACTACGGCAATACTACTACGTAGTACGTTTATATTGCCAATAGACGCGGCAGCCGTTCGCAGGTTAGCAACGCGACGACGCAGTAATCATCGCTTTAGCAGGAAACAGCAGGCGGTATGCGCGATTGTTTGGAAGATGCCAGCTGCGATGACAGCGGCAAATAGTGAGGTCAACAGCAAGGTCGCTGCGCGATTTGTGGTTTGTGTCGGCCCGGCGAGGCGCGCCATGCGATAGCTCAGATGCGAGGAGGCTGTCGCTTGCAGAAACCCGCCTTGTTTCGGGACTGCAAGTTTGGCGAGGGCTGAGACCAGTGCCTCTCCGTGGGCGCACTGGACGACAGACTCATCACAGGAAAGCTCGCGATAAAGCGCCATCCGCATTCCAGCGAGCCAGATGAGCGGATGGAACCACAATGCGCACAACGCGCCTTCGTAGAGTAGGCGAATCAAATTATCCCGCCTTCTTGCGTGGGTCAATTCGTGCAGTAAGACAGCGTTCAGTTCCCGTTCATCGAGTACCCGATCGATTCCTATGGGAAGCGAGACCTGCGGATAGATAAACCCGCTGACTGCGGGATTCGAATGCCTTCTGCCGAAACTTACAGGAATTCCGTCTGCTACGAAACCAGCAACAGCACGTTTTTTCAGCCCACCCGTAACTTCAGCCTCGCTACGCTCTTTGCGTATGCGCGAGATGAGCCGCATCAGCATGCCCAATGCACCAGCGATCCATATCGCGGCAAGCACCGCCGCCGTCCGGCCTTGTGTAATGTTCCATATGGGCTCGCCAATGACACCAAGCGGTGTGGCCCATCTCAAATGCGGCGCCCAGAGCTTATCGATTATCGCGCCTGTCGGAACGATGAAATTGAGTGCCGTAACAACCCAGATCCAATACTTTGTGGTGGCGGTGGCGCCAGGGATCGTCGTTAGCACCCAGGCGGCGGTGCCAACGATTGACGCGAATAGCAGGTGGACGCTGACATAGTACATCGCACGCGCGATATGTTCATGCACGTTTACCTCCACGACTGCGACCGTTCCTATCACTTCGGGCCGCACTCTGCAGCGCCTTCAGATCCCGCAAGGTCAGGGCGCCATTCTCAAGCAGGTTGGATACCAGCAGGCGCGGCGAGCCTCCAAAAAGATCCAGCAGGTCGCGTATCAATCGGCTGCGGTGTTGGCTCTGATCGAGGGCCGGTTGAAACAGTTGGGCATTACCAATTTTCTTCACCTTCCTCAAAGCCCCCTTCTCCTCAAGTCTATAGACGAGGGTTTGCACGGTTGTGTAAGCGACACGTTCGTCCTCAGGGAGGCTTTCCAGGACCTCGCGCACGGACGCGGTCCCCAGTTTCCAGTACTGTTCCAGGATACGAGTTTCTGCCTTGGAAAGGCGCGGCTCTTTCATAATCTCCTACTCGTCCCGGCAATGCTACTACAAAGAACGGCGTATTCCCATATTCTTCTTCGGGATCCCGCAAAACAACAAGCTTGTGCGGCGGTCCCGCAAAAGGCGCGAATGAGAGGGGCACGCTTTGGGGACTTGACATCCGCCCGTATTTCTGCAATTATCGAAATATGCCGAGCACGCTAGCAAAGAAGAGCACTGAGCAGGTTGCCCGATACGCGGACATGTTCTCGGCAATGGGAACCGAAGCGCGGCTCCGGATCATGCAACTTCTGCTTACGGCGCATCCGGATGGTCTGGTAGTCGGCGAAATCCAGGAAGAACTGGAAATCCCCAATTCAACTCTTTCCCACCACCTGGACAAGCTCAGAAACGAAGGTCTTGTAGAGGTGCGTCGGGAGAGCACGTTCTTGCGCTACACAGCCAATACGGATGTGCTGCAGGACTTGCTGCAATTCTTATATGCGGAGTGCTGTACGCGAAACAAAGCGGTCAAGCCACAGAGCATCGTTCAAATTTGCAAATAGGGGGAATCCATGGACACCACGAATATAAAGGAAGTTGTCAAGGAGAAGTACGGGCAAGCGGCGCTTCGGGTACAGAGCGGCGGAAGCAGTAGCTGCTGCGGGGCGTCCGCGGCAAAGGAGTTGTGCTGCGATCCGATTACCTCGAATCTCTACGATGCTTCGCAGTCGGGTCAGTTACCTGAAGAAGCTTTGCTCGCTTCACTGGGCTGCGGAAATCCTACCACATTGGCGAAACTTAACGCCGGAGACGTGGTGCTTGACCTGGGTTCAGGCGGCGGCATCGACGTGTTGCTTTCAGCCAAGCGTGTCGGGCCTACAGGCAAGGCCTACGGCCTTGATATGACCGATGAAATGCTTGCCCTGGCAAACGAGAACAAGCGGAAATCCGGAGCCGAGAATGTCGAATTCCTGAAAGGCGAGATCGAGCACATTCCTCTTCCCGACAACACCGTGGATGTCATTATCTCGAATTGCGTGATTAACCTTTCAGCGGACAAGGATCGCGTGTTGCGCGAAGCGTTCCGCGTACTCAAGCCAGGAGGGCGCTTTGCGGTGTCAGATGTTGTGACGCGAGGAGCAATGAAACCGGAGATTCGCGAAAGTGTGCTGCTTTGGGTCGGCTGCGTGGCGGGAGCGCTCCAGGACAGTGAATACCGCAGCAAGCTCACCTCCGCTGGCTTCGAGCAAATCGAAATTGAACCGACTCGCATTTACAACGTGGAGGATGCACGCGAGTTTCTTTCCGCGGAAGGTGTTGACGTGGATTCGATGGCAGCTGAAGTAGACGGCAAGTTCATGAGCGCGTTCGTCCGCGCGGTGAAGCCATCTAGCCCGGCGGCGGAAGCCTGCTGTGGCCCGACCTGCTGTAGCTGAATGGTCCGGAGAGTTCCCATGCAAGCACCCTACAACGTGTTGTTCTTGTGCACTGGAAATTCCGCGCGGTCGATCATGGCCGAAGCAATTTTCAATTACAGGGGAAAACCCAACTTCATCGCTTACAGCGCAGGAAGCCATCCTACGGGAGTTGTTCGGCCGGAAGCCCTGAAACAAATTGAAATGGCAGATTTGCCGACAGCCGGGCTTCGAAGCAAGAGTTGGGAAGAGTTTGCCAAGCCGGATGCACCCAAGCTCGATTTTGCGTTCACTGTCTGTGATAGTGCCGCCAAAGAAGTTTGTCCGGTGTGGCCGGGCCAGCCTCTGAGCGCTCATTGGGGTGTTCCCGATCCTGCAACCGTTCAGGGAACAGAGAAAGAGGTGCAGCGTGCATTCAACAATGCCTTCTGCATGCTTCAGCGCAGAATCGAGCTGTTTCTAAGCCTCCCGCTCAAGAGCATCGACAGGATGACGCTTCAGAAAGAAATCGACAATATCGGCCGGCAATGAGATTCAATCTACGAGCCCGGGTTGCGGCGGAATTTCTCAGCACGGGGTTTCTGGTGGCGGCAGTAGTCGGCTCGGGAATCATGGCAGAACGGCTCTCAGCGGGAAACACTGCGATCGCTCTTCTCGCAAATGCGATCGCGACCGGCGCCGCGCTGGTGGCTTTGATCCTTACCTTCGGACCCATCTCCGGCGCACATTTCAACCCCGTTGTTTCAGTGGCTGATGCCGTAGAAGGAGGACTGCCGTGGTCTGAGACTCTCCCATATATTCTTGCCCAAACCACTGGTGGAATCGGGGGAAGCGTCCTGGCACATGGGATGTTTGGACTTTCGTTGATCTCTCTTTCCCACCACGTCCGCAGCGGGCCAGCTCAATTCTTAAGCGAATGCGTTGCTACCTTCGGATTGCTGTCGGTCATTTGGGGGTGCTCGCGCTCCCGGTCGAGTGCAGTGCCGTTTGCTGTTGCAAGCTACATCACGGCAGCCTACTGGTTCACCTCGTCTACCTCATTTGCAAATCCGGCTGTGACAATTGCAAGGTCATTTTCAGATACGTTCGCGGGAATCCGCCCCATCGATGTTCCTCTCTTTGTTCTGGCCCAGTTCGCAGGCGGCTTGGGAGCCACGTTTCTATTTCGCTGGCTCATTCCAACGTTGCGTTCGTCCGCGAAAAACGTCATTCTACCTCGCCAATAGTGGTCGATCATTTGTTACATCGACACTCGGAGATACGGCGTTTCCCAGGTGGTCATGCGTTGTCTAGTCTGGACAGAATCGGTCCAAGCAGGAATGCGACAAAAAAGCCGACTGAATAGATCACCATCGAAATCCAGAGTAGAAGCCTGCTGAGCCCGCTCGCCTCCGCGCACGCATTGGGATTGTCGGCGCTGCACTCTTCTTTTTTAAGACGAGGAACAATGTAGTACGTGTTCAGAAAGCTGCACGCGATCAGGGCGCCGGATACCGAGAATGTCAAGACTTTGTGCCGGGACAGCGTGACCAGCCATGGAAGAGATGACAAGGTGGACGCAACGGAGGCACCAAGCCCTAAGAGCACAAGTAATGAAGGGAGCGCACAGCAGAGCAGCGTGCTCAAAGACGTGAAGAGAGAGAAATAATTGAGCAATCCCGCACGTGTTGTAATTGGCGTTGACGTAGTGTTCATTTCGAGTTGTTATCTTCCTTTATCGACCGATAGCGAATGGAGTCGGGCGATTTGCCTTTTCCGGCCTCGGGTATTATTGCTTCCACCAACACCGACTTCCCCATCAGAGTGGTTGCTACTGGCGTTGCAGCGGAGTCGGGCACAAGCTCCAACATTTCGTTGGAGCCGGACACCTGCAGCATCGAGCCGTTCTTGCTAATCGCTCCATTGATCTGTTTCAGTGTGGCCGTGTTGCCGGGCTTCATTCTTACGGAGGCGAGTCCCTTCTCAAGGCTCACTTCAACGGAGTCCACACCAGAAACCGACTTCAGGGACACGCGCACGGCGTGTGCACAGACCTCTCAATCCATCCCGAAAATCGTGATGTCAATGGATCTGATCTCCGCCGAAGCAGAAGCCGCAACGATCAGCAGCAACAGCAATCGTGAAATTATCTTCTTCATTCCAGTCCTCCTAGTGTGAGTGTTGAAACAGCAGGTAGCTGAAGTTGACTGCGAACCGCACACGCTCTTTCGGGAACATCGAGCCGACATTCTGGTAGATGGGCAGCTGTACTCCGAAGCTCACGGTGTAGTTGTGATAAATCCCGAGCGCCGAGGGGCCGATGAAGACCTGATGCGCTTGCGTCCGAGCTACGATCGAGTTCGCTTCCAGAAATCGATGCGACCGCTCGCCCACCAATTCTCCGAACAGACGCCAGTCCCACTTGTCGGGCGGTCTCCGCCATTTGGGTGGACGATAGCCGTACACCAGGCTGTAATCGAGTACGTCGGGCCGCTTGTCGCCGTCGTGCTCGAAGAACCTGGTGTAGGTGCTGCCGAGCCATATATAGTGACTCCGCGATGCCATGCCAGTAACTGCGCCGAACATGGTTCCCGGCGCGTTAGTGGTGTGGGCGACTCCTGTGAACCCGGATTGCGGACCGGGTACGGCCAGACCGGCGAATGCAGTGCTCTCGAAGCGGGTACCGACTTTTGTAGCCCGATGCTGAAAGCGCCACGACAGAGTGGAATCGAAATCGTCCCCCGGTTGAATTCTGGTGGGTGGGAGTGTCGTGTTCGTGACGACAGCGGGGAGCGTAAATGAGAGGGTCAGATGCGGTGTGAAGCCGTATCCAACCAATCCTCGGATCGAGGCCTGCGAGCCATTACTCCCGGCGCGGCCGAACAGACCGGTGTCGAAGCTCCATTCCCCCTGCGAGTTGGTAGGTGTTGCAAGCCCGAAAACCGGCCCATGCCCGGATGCAAAAGCAAACCAGGGCAGACCCAGGAAAACGAGCAGAAATACTGCACGTCTCATAGCTTCTCCTCCGTAGTGCGCGGATACACACGTATGCGTTCCTTGTGTGCGCGAACAAACGAGGCGGGGTCTAGATTCTTAGAACGGAGGTGGCACCGGGTGGAGCAGGAGGCGGAAGGCCGAGATTGGTTTGAGCGATTAGTGCCGCATCCGCTGGCTCAAGTTGCAAGCTCTTTGTCTGGCAAAGAATTGCGAGGTCGGCATGGATCTGCGGAACGTGCTGAACGGTTGCAACGGGTACGTCGACATTTGGAGCGGTCTTACAACAAGGATGTTGCGTGGGGCCCCGATGGCAATCACCGGCCATCTTCTTGCAGCACTCCATTTCCGCCTGGGTCATTTGGCGGTTGGGCAGACAGGTGAGTGCAGGCGCGAATGTCCACAGAAGGAGCCAACTCACGATCAGAATGGAGCGGACTTTCGCCATTAATTCATGCTATATCCGGGGCGCTCCGGTGTGCAAGGTTCTCTCACACGTTGCCAACTGCCGATTGTTAATCTCTCCCGGCCAGGAGAGGGTTCCAGATCGGGGTTGATTGTGACTTCGACATTTCGTTGGCGACAAAACCCACACACCGCAAAGTGCGCGATGTGTGGGAATCGGTTCAAGACGGATGCAACTTTGACTCCGACGTCGAGCGGGTGTGGTTACGGAGTGACGGTCTGTTTCACGGCAGTGCCAGCCAATACGTTGGAGCCGCCGTCATGGACATCCACCATGTTGATCACCTGCTTGTTGCGAGAGACCTGAATGTTGAACACCCAACCGCAGCCAGCACCGCAGGTCAAACCGGCTGTGCCGGAACCGTTGCCGTTCAGCGTCAGAATGTTGAAAGTCTCGGTCGTGGTACTCGATCCGCATCCGGCACTACTGCCGGTCAGAGTGCCTGTTGAGTGGCCGATACTGTCGAGTTTGCCGTTGTACAACAAGGACGAGACGCCGCAGCCGGTGTTCCCAGTCACGGCGACCTGCCAGGGACCTGCGAGCTGAGCAATGGTGATCGGGGGTGCGGCTGCGCTGACACCGACCAGCGATCCTACGGTGGCGAGCAAGAGCAGCCCCAGAACTGCAAACCGGGTTGATTTACGACGTGGATTCATAATGTTCTCCTTATTGATTCATCGATCGATTGAGACTCACAGGACCGGGGAATTGTTCTGTCGTTTGTTAAATGCGCAAACCCGACGGGAAGTGGCTCATCGGGTCACGATTCGGGTCAAATTGTGGCGAATGTGAGAGAAGCCGTTCGATGGAGGCGAGCCGATTGGCAAGCTCTGCTTATTGCGGAATAGGATCAGGAAATGTTGCCGTCATGGCACGGAGAAGATGTAAGCGACAAAAAGTAAGAGCGTTCAGCACTAGACATCGCGTGCACGATCCATTCGACACCTGAACCGACCATGCATTCACCTACTTAACGGTATCTTCAAGTGGGTGCATGGTTCCAGCCACCTGCTGGCACACCGCGCCTTTCGCCTTGTACACATTCAGCATCACTGCATCGAACGTGTGGTGCTTGCCGTCGCTTTTGTCGTCATAGGAGACATGCATTGTGCCGTGCTCGTAGGCCATATCAGCGGAGGATGATGCCACAATGCGGTGGTCGCTGGCCCATTCAAACTTCCGGTTTACGCGATCAGAGAAGCTTTTCTTGGCGGCTTCCTCGGTTGCGGCTGTGCCAGTCACAGGCTTACCGTATGGAGGCATGAAGGAAAAGGCATCATCGGCAAAAGGCAAGTTGCCTTGCTTGATGGCCTTCTCGGTGCAAGGACCAGTTTGAGCTTGGGCAAACGCGCAAATTACAAAAGTGAAGAAGAACATTAGAGTGAAGCGCATTGGATTGACCTCCTGCTATTTGGGTCGGGGTTTCACGTGCACCACTTTACGCCGAGATATGGGCATTTTCCACGGGTGGTCGGCGTAAAACGGGCGATTTTTATCTTCAGCCGAGCCGTAAAGCCCTTGCAAGGTTCGGGCCTCCGTCCCTGATGGAACGCAGCAACATTTCCGTTGTCAGCACCCACGTTTCAAAAAACGAAACGTGGGGCACCCGTTGTTACCTGGGCCACCCGCCTGGCATAAACATTCCATGGGTTGGAGCGACACAGCTCGGCAATACTCCAAGATTTTCTTCGATTTCGCCAAATGATGTGCAACCGGGAAATATAGTTCAATTCGTAACACCCGGGGGGACTCACATGGGAATCGAGACGAGTACTGGCTCTAGTTGGAATTTTGTGGGAAGTCAGACATCCAATGGACCTGCTTCTGTTAACAATTGGACTCAAAATGCGTATTGGAACGGTGACCGATATAAACAGGATCAATCAAGTGGAGCTGTGCCGAGCGGCTACTATGAGATATGTCTACCGGATAAGGCTAGACCGGCGGCGGGCGGCATCAATAGAGGTACCGGTTGGAGCTGGTTCGATTGGTAGACCAGCTCATTGTCCTATTCGGTGAATGACGGGTTGAGAGAGGACAATAGCCATTCCTTCTCAGTCGTTGGAGAAGTTGAATGACTATGACTCTGCAAAACTTGGTCAACTCTGATTGTGTGAGAAAATCAAGGCAGAAATTGACAATACACGTCGAGGCGAAGACTTTCATTGAACAATCACTAGACCAAGATAGGTGATTATCGCTTAGGTGCGCATGTCATGCGACAGTGTTGGCATCAGACACGATTGGTTCCAATAGTCGCGATGGTGGTTTTCTTCGGCTGTTTGCTATACGTATCTCCCATTCGTCCCCAGTCCACAAGGGTACGACGAAGGCCTCCATCGCCTTTTATGAGGAGCTGTAGTTCAACATTAGAATCCAAAGATATCTACATCCGATGCACGTCGGTACAAAGCGGTGTCGCCAGCCGCCAATCTGTTCGCCTCACTCAAACAGGCGACATCGAAAGCTGGGGAATTTCGAGAGACGCAACATTGTTGGCTCTTGTGAGACTACCTGCACCGACCCATGCCGTTCTAGAAGTTGTTGATTTACGCACCGGACGAAAAACAAGATCCGAAGCGACGGATCGAAGGAATGATCTGAATCCCACTTGTGGCACGATTATTTTGCGTACGTACTCAACTACTGGGTCAAAGGGCGCTTTTACATTTACCGACTTATTGGCTGGCCGAAATATACCAGTGGCGGCCTCAACGTTGGACTTGCGATGTGACGACATCCGCACTCACACGCTTGAATTGACCAACCAGAATGCGCTATACCTCGCCTCACCCCGGCGTCTGATAGCGACGAATGTCAAAGAATTCAATATCAGTCCGGATGGCGAGCACATCGCTTATAGCTCCGGCGACAAGCTCTGTGCAGGTCCCATCGCAGGTGCAGAAAACCCGACGGTTACATGCTTAGGCATGACATGGACAGCTGGATCGATGATCGTCGCGAATGATGGCACAGTGCGCTTCACCGAACAGACATCTGAAGGCTGCAAGTTCAATGATTTAGATGATCCGTGCCCGGCCATCTTTAGTTGGAAGCCCGGCGATCCGAATGATCAGCTCTTAGCGTTTAAAGGAAGCGATCCCCACGATATAAGCTCGGAAGCCGGATTCAAAATTATTGCTCTTCATAACAAATGGCCAGTAAATAACATTAACTGACTGAGAGGAGTTCGGCTACGATCCAATATCCCACTTCAACGGAATCGGTGCTGGCGCTTGGCGTGAAGTTAACGCGAAGTCAACTCGAACACACCCCAACGTCAACGTTCACGCTCGCTCAACTGGAACTCAACTCCCACGCGCGCGCCAGCGTCCAGCAGCGCACGAAGTTATGTTTACTACTTAATCAAGCGCTCTGAGATGCCCACTTTCCCTCTTCCCGCGCTAAGTTTGACCTCTGTTTTCTTGGGCCTGTAAGATCGAAGGCTCATCCCTTTGCTGACGATGCTACCGGGGTTGCGCGGTGGGACGGCTTGGCGGTGTCTCTCGTCCGCCTGTTCAGCCGGGTGTTGGCCAGGCCAACCGGGTCAGAGATCCGGTTCCACACAGACAAACTATGCCGCACGAATTGCCAAAATCTTATGAGCCGGGCGCGATTGAAGCGCGCTGGGCCGAGTACTGGGTGCGCGAGAAGTTGTTTCATGTGGATACACCTCCGGCTGGTGACACTCGGCCGGTGTTCACCTTGCTTTTGCCTCCTCCGAATGTGACGGGGCGGCTGCACATGGGGCACATGCTTAACCAGACGCAGATGGATATCCTCGTGCGCTGGCATCGCATGCGGGGGTTTCTCACTTTGTGGCTGCCGGGAACGGATCATGCGGGGATCGCTACGCAGATGATGGTGGATCGGCAGCTGCGCAGCGAGGGCAAGTCGCGGCTGGAGATGGGGCGCGAGAAGTTTGTGGAGCGGGTGTGGGAGTGGAAGAAGCTTTATGGCGGGGCGATTCTCGATCAGATGAAGCGGCTGGGCGCGTCCGTTGATTGGGAGCGCGAGTACTTCACGATGGACGAGAACCTTTCGCGGGCGGTGCGGGAGGTATTTGTCCGGCTGTATGAACAGGGGTTGATTTATCGCGGGAAGTACATCGTGAACTGGTGCGCCGATTGCGGGACGGCGATCTCGGATCTCGAGGTGAAGCACGAGGATGTGCAGGGGAAGTTGTATGAGATTCGGTATCCGGTGGTGGGGAGTAGCGAGTTTATTACCGTGGCTACTACGCGTCCGGAGACGATGCTGGGAGATACGGCGGTGGCGCTGAATCCGCGGGACGAGCGGTATCTGCATCTGCATGGGAAGAAGGTGCTGCTGCCGCTGATGAATCGCGAGATTCCGATCATCGCGGATGAACTGGCGCAGCCTGAGTTTGGGACGGGCGCGGTGAAGGTGACGCCGGCGCATGATCCGAATGACTTTGAGGCGGGGCGGCGACACAATCTGCCGCAGATTGAAGTCATTGACGAGCAAAACAAGATGAGCGCGAATGCGGGCGCTTATGCGGGGTTGGACAGATTTGCGGCGCGCGAGCGGGTGGTCGCGGATCTGACGGCGCAGGGATTTCTGGTCGGCACGAAGGATTACACGATCGCGATCGGAAAGTGCGACCGGTCGGGGACGATTGTGGAGCCTCGGCTTTCGGAGCAGTGGTTCGTGAAGATTGGGCCGCTGGCGAAGAAGGCGATTGCGGCGGTGGAATCGGGCGAGATCACGATCACGCCGGATAACTACCGGCAGATTTATTTGAACTGGATGAATAACATCCATGACTGGTGCGTGTCGCGACAGTTGTGGTGGGGGCATCGGATTCCGGCGTGGACCTGCGATGCGTGCAAGGAAGTTACGGTCGCGCGCGAAGCCCCGGTGAAGTGTCCGAAGTGCGGAGGAGCGAAGCTGGAGCAGGTCACGGATGTGCTCGACACGTGGTTTTCGTCGGGGCTGCTGCCGTTTACGACTTTGGGGTGGCCGGAAAAGACGCGAGATCAGGAAGTTTTTTATCCGACTACGCTGCTGATTACGGCTTACGAGATCCTATTCTTCTGGGTGGCGCGCATGATCATGTTTGGCTGCCATTTTATGGAGGGGCACGAACAGGATCCGGCGATCAAGAAGGCGAGCGGGTGGGCGGAGAAGAAGAATGACAGCGTGCCGTTCCGCGAGGTTTATATCCACGCACTGGTGCGGGACGCAGATCGGCAGAAGATGTCGAAGACCAAGGGGAATGTGATCGATCCGCTGGAAATTATTGAACGGTTCGGGACGGACGCGACGCGGTTTACGCTGGCAGCGATGGCGGCGCCGGGGACGGATATTGCATTCAATGAGAGCCGGACCGATGGATATCGGGCGTTCGCTAACAAGATATGGAACGCGGCGCGGTTCATGTTCATGAACGTGGATCGGCTGGGGACAGGTCTTCGACCTGTCCTGGACGGGTCAGAGACCCGTCCCTACATGGACGCTCTTGAGGATCGTTGGATTGCTTCGCGATTCAACAGGGTGACTGCGGAAGTCAATGAGGCGCTTCGGACTTACCGGTTTCATGAGGCGGCGAATCGGATTTACGATGTTTTCTGGGGCGAGTTTTGCGATTGGTACATTGAATTGATCAAGCCGCGGTTGATGGAGACGGCGAGTCCGGAGACTGCGAAGCTGGCTTGCGAGAATCTGGCAGGACTGTTTGAGGCTTCGTTGCGGCTGCTGCATCCGGTGATGCCGTTCATCACGGAGGAGATCTGGCAGGCGATGTACGACGGCAAGCCTCCGGTGAAATCGATTGCGCTGGCAGCGTATCCGGCGGCGGACGAATCGCAGATCGATCTCGGGGCGGAGACGGAGATGGCGGTGTTGAAGGATCTGATCGCGAGCGTGCGGAATGTGCGGGCAGAGTTGAAGGTGGAGCCGAAGGTCAAGGTGCCGGTCGAGGTGTTCGCGCAGGAGCGGGAGATCCGATCGATGATCGAGCAGAACCGGAGCGCGGTGGAGCGGCTAGCGGGCGTGGAGTCGATCAAGTTCGTTGAAAGGTCGCTGGCGAATCGAGCAGGGGCGCGGAGCACTGCGCGATTTGATGTCCTCGTGATATATGAAAAGAAGATTGACGTATCGGCCGAGTGCGAGCGTCTAACTAAAGAACTGGAGAAGATGGAGAAGGAAATTGCCAATGGGCAGCGGCAGTTGGGCAATGAACAATTTCTGGCGAAGGCGCCTGCGAGCGTGGTGGAAGGGTTGAGGCGGAGAGCAGAAGAGTTGAGAGTGTTGAGGGAGAAGACGGTTTCTAAGATGAAGGAGCTGGGTTAGGAGCAGGGCTGCGGGCTTGAGCCCGCCTGGACGGGTCAGAGACCCGTCACCACACGAACATGGATTGGAATTCAAGACGGCTTACGGCGATTATCGAGAATGCGCTGAATGAGGATCGGGCTACGCTCGATGCGACGAGCTATGCATGCATCGATCCGGGCCAGCGGGCGGCGGCCACGATTATTGCCAAGCAGGAATGCATTTTGGCGGGACTAGGATGTGTTCCGCGGATTCTCGAGGCGTATGCGACGCTCGATGGAGCGGTCACTTCGCACTATGAGGTTACGAGCCATCCGTCGATTTTTGACGGCATCCGTTTGCACAGCGGACAGCAGATCGCGGTAATCACGCACAATGCGCGTGTGATTCTGTCCTGTGAGCGCGTGATTTTGAATTTCCTGCAACGCATGAGCGGGGTGGCGACCATCACACGCAAGTTCGTGGATGCGGTGGCGGGGACGAGGGCGCGGATTCTGGACACGCGGAAAACGATTCCAGGGTTGCGCGTGATTGATAAGTATGCAGTGCGGTGCGGGGGCGGACAGAACCACCGTCTCGACCTGTCGGATGGGGTGCTGATCAAGAACAATCACATCGCCTTGGCGGGCGGCGCTGCTACGGCGCTGGAGCGTGCCTTGCGCAACCGGCGCGGCAATCAGCCGATCGAGATTGAAGTGCGGTCGCTGGAGGAGATGCGGCAGGCGCTCGACCACGGAGCGGAGGCGATCCTGCTGGACAACCTGAGTCCTGACGCTGTGCGTGAGGCGATCAAGATCTGCTCGGGGCTTAGCAAGCGGCCTCCGCTCGAATGCTCGGGCGGGATCAGTCTGGAGAACGTGCGGGCTTACGCGGAGACGGGCGTTGATTTTATTTCGGTGGGGGCGCTGACCCATTCGTCCTTGGCGGTGGATATGAGTATGAGGGTAGTGCCGGCGTAGGGGCATCGCTGGTCGTTCGCGAGTCTCTGGTCAAGCAGGAGGGCCTTTCGCGGAAAGGTTCGCGCCTGGTAGGGTGCTCTGGGCTAAAGCCCATCAATATTTTGCTTATACGCCGGCCTGAAGGCCGGCTCTGCCATTCAAACCCCCTCATCCACCCAAACATTAGTTAGCGAATGCTAGCTGCCGAAGGGAGAACGTCTTTCTTCCTCTCCGCTATAATTTCCGCATTCTAAGCAAAGCAAAATCCCGAATGAAGGTTACTGCTTCTACGCGCACGGATGCGCGTCTGGGTAGCATTGTGCGGTTGCTGACTGGGCACGCGACGGTGGTGGCTAGCGGGACGAAGATTGCGGAGGAGATTGGAACCAGCCGGTCGGAGGTGTGGCGGCTGATTCAACAGCTACGCGGGTTAGGGGTCGATGTCGCGGGGCATCCGGCGACGGGGTACCAGTTGCGGGCGGTTCCCGATTTGCTTTTGCCGGAAATTCTGGCGCCGCTGGTGAAGGGCACTATTTTCGCGAAAAATCTTCATCATTATTACAAGATCGGATCGACCAACACAGAGGCGATGCGGGCGGCGGGTGAGGGGGCTCCCGAGGGCAGCGTGTTCCTGGCGGAGGAACAGCTTGCGGGGCGCGGGCGGGGGGCGCACAAATGGCATTCGGCGCGCTCGGCGGGAATTTATTGTTCAGCGGTGTTTCGTCCTGCGATGCCGCCGTCTGAGGCGCTGATATTTTCGCTGGCGGCTGGATTGGCGGTGCATGCGGCGGTGCTGGAGACGTTTCCGGGACTGCGTTGTGACTTGAAATGGCCGAATGACTTGCTGTTGAACGGCAAAAAGTTCTGCGGGATCCTGACGGAGATGAATTCCGAGGCAACGCGAGTGCGGCATCTGGTGGTTGGTGTTGGGATCAATGTCAACCAGAGCAAATTTCCGGCGGAATTGCGTGAGATTGCCACATCGCTGAAGAGCGAAACTGGGACGGAATGGTCGCGAGTGGAGTTATGCGCGGCTTTGTTAAAATCGCTCGACCGCGAGTATCGATGTTTGCTGGAAGATGCTGATGCGCGGGATGCGATTCTGCGGCGGTTTCAGGAGCACTCGTCATCTACGTGCGGCCGGAGAGTGCGGGTAGAAGAGAACGGCGGAACCGAGGGTATCACCGAAGGTCTGGATGCTAACGGGTTCTTGCGGGTCAGAACGGCGGCAGGGTTACGAACGGTATTTAGTGGGACGGTGATTCAAGAATGAGTGGGGGCTGAAGCCAAGAGTCTGTAGGTGATAGTCGTTGGTGGATGATTGTGGTCGGGATTTTCTATGCTCCTCGTCATTGATGTTGGAAATACTAATACGGTGCTGGGAGTATTTGCCCGGGCGGAAGTGCAGGCGGACGATTCGTCCGATGGCGCGGCGCGTTATGGGCGACTCGCGGCCAACTGGCGGGTGGGTTCGCACCTGGCGCGGACGGTGGACGAGTATGGAGTCATCTTCCGCAACCTGTTCTCGATGGAAAATCTGGAAGTCTCAGGCGTGCATGGGATAGTGATTTCTTCGGTCGTGCCGCCCCTGGATGCGGTACTCCGGCAGGTTTGCGAACGCTACTTCAAAACAAAGCCGCTGTTTATCGAGCCGGGCGTTAAGACCGGGATGCCGGTGCTGTACGAAAATCCGGCTGAAGTCGGCGCGGACAGGATCGTGAATGGCGTTGCGGCGTTCGAAAAGTATGGTGGCCCTTGCGTGATCGTGGATTTTGGCACGGCGACAACTTTTGATTGCGTCTCGAAAAAAGGCGAGTACATGGGGGGCGTGATTTGTCCGGGGATCGGAGTTTCGGCGGACGCGCTCTTTCAGCGGACGGCGCGGTTGCCGCGAGTGGAGATCCGCAAACCACCACGGGTGATCGGAACGAATACCGTGGCCAGTTTGCAGTCAGGGCTGTATTACGGATATCTGGGACTGGTGGATGGGATTCTTGAACGGCTCCGCGATGAGATGGGCGAAGAGACTCGCGTAATTGCCACTGGCGGGCTGGGAACGCTGATCGGGACGGCGTCGCATTTCATTAAAGAGGTGGATGAGTTTCTGACGCTGGAAGGGCTGCGCATCATTTGGGAGAGGAATCTGCCGCGGGATGCGGGCGCGAAAAGCAAGACGACGGCAAAGCCGGTGGTCGGGGCGAAGCCGTGGCCTTCGCCGAAGGGATCAAAGGGGCGGTGAGTTGGCGGGGGCTAAAGCCCCATCGTAGTTTCATGGCTTACGCGGCCCTGAAGGGCCGCTCTTCCACGGCGCCGCCGACGTTCTTGGTCCTGGCCGACAGCGGCTGAAGCCAGTGCTCGTCCTGCTGCGATACGGCACGGTTGAAGCGACGCTCCGATAGAAATCGGAGCATTGTCAATGCCGGGTCAGAATCGTGCAGTGTTCGGCGACCGATCGGCGTTGTTTGTGAACGGATCCGAACATCGTGGGTTGTTCCCAGTCTGTGTCGGCGTGGCCTCCGCTACGAATTGTGTCTGGGCTATCTTGGAAAACTATTTCAATTACTTCACGGAAATCGAGGAGCACTTTCAGCGGAGGCGGGGAACGATCCTGCTCCTGTCTACGCTGGACTGGGCTCTGATCGAGACCTGGAAGGGTGCGGGAATTCCGCTGGAGGCGGTGCTACGTGGAATTGATGAAGCGTTTGATAAGTATGATCAGCGTCCGACGAAATCGAAGAAGGTGAATAGCCTGGCGTATTGCGCACAGGCGGTGCTCACTGCTGCCGAGGACATGAAGGAAGCGGCGGTGGGGACGGGGGGAAATGCTCAGGGGGAGAAGGCGGCGGGATTTGACGCTGCCGAGATCGCGACATTCCTGCGTGGAAATGCGGAACGGTTGGAGAAGGCGCAGCTGCCGGAGCGGGAAGGGTTCGCGACTGGAGCGCTGGCAAGAGAGAACGCGAGAGCTTTACGGGAGATCGCGGAGGACGTGGAGACGAAGTTGCCGAGGCTGGAGGATCTGGAGCGGCGCTTAACAGTGATGGAAGAGAAACTGTTTGCGGCTCTGTTGGCGGTGACGGCGGATTCGGAACTGGTGGCGGTGCGCGCGGAGGCGGATCGGGATTTGGCTCCGTACCGGAGGAATATGACCGCGGCACAGGTCGAGCAGTTACATAAACAGTATGTTCATAAGCGGCTGCTGGAACGATGCGGAGTACCTCGGCTTAGTTTGTTTTATATGCACTAGGGAGTTGGGGAATCTTTGCCATGCTGGCAAGGTCAAAACCAACTTCAACTTCAGGTGCAACAACAAATTCCACTGCAACACCAACTTCCACTACAACACCAACTTCCACTGCAACACCAACGGCGTCGGACAAGATTGTCCGACGTACACTGACTCATGCTTTTTACTATTGAAAAATTGATTTACGGCGGAGATGGGCTGGCTCGGACGGCGGTGGATGCTGAGGGGCGGAGCATGGCCGTGTTCGTGCCATTCGTGCTGCCGGGAGAGAGGGTCGAGGCGGAGATTGCGTCGGCGAAGACTGGATTTGCCAGGGCGACGGTTTCGAAATTGGTGGAGCGGTCGGCGGAGCGAGTGGAAGCGGCTTGTCCATATTTTCAGAAGTGCGGCGGATGCCAGTACCAGCACATTCCCTATGAAAGGCAACTGGAGTACAAAGCGGGAATTCTGAGGGAGACGCTACAGAGGATTGCGAAGATTGAGTTGAAGGCGGAGATCCAGATTCATCCGTCCGAGCCATGGAATTATCGCAACCGGACACGGCTGCGGGTGCAGACGACGCCGGAGTTTGCGTTAGGGTACTACCGCTTCGGTTCGCATGAGTTTCTCGGGGTGCAGGAGTGTCCAATCAGCTCGCCGCTGATTAACCGGGTGATGGCCAGATTGCTGGAGTTGAAAGGGTGCGATTGTCCGGCGGAGGTGGCGGAGATAGAACTGTTCGCGGATGCCGCGGATGAAAGATTGCTGGCGTGGGCTTTCTGCGAAAGAGACTCGGACCGGGAAGGTCTGAGGCGTTGGGCGGATGGGCTCCGACGGGTGGTTCCGGCGATTAAGGGGCTATCTTTTTTCCCGACCCGTCGAAAGTCGGAGGAGGACGAGGCGGCGGATCAGAAGGCGCTGGTTCAGTCCGGAGAATCGGAAGTCATTTATGCGGTGGGAGATATGAAGTATCGAGTCAGTGCGGGGGCGTTTTTTCAGGTGAACCGTCACCTGCTGGAAGAACTGGTTTCGACGGTGACGGACGACGCTGGTGGAGAACTGGGGCTCGATCTGTATGCGGGAGGCGGGCTGTTCTCAGCCAATCTGGCCAAGAGTTTTCATCACATATTTGCTGTAGAGGCGTCACAGACTTCGTATGGCGACCTGGTCAACAATAGCGCAGCGAACGTGAAGGCGGTCCGTGCACGCACTGAGGACTACCTGCAAAAGTGGCCGGCGCGAAAACGTCCTGACTTGGTCGTCCTGGACCCTCCCCGCGCCGGAGTGGGGAAGGCAGTCACCCGCTCACTGGTAGAACTCGGGGCGCAGCGCGTCCGGTACGTCTCGTGCGATCCGGCTACGCTGGCGCGGGATCTCGCCCCCTTGCTGACAGCCGGGTATCGCATCGAAGAGGCACACTTGTTCGATATGTTCCCCCAAACATTCCATATCGAAACGGTGATGCTGCTGACGCGCTGACCGCTTTCATGTTCGCTTGCAAATAGCTGTATCCCCTCCACTGCTTGCAGGCGCTTTCCAATTTCATGACCCGTGAACCCAAGGCCGAACGGCAACCACTTCTTTGGGCGGCGCTGATATTTTCGGCGGGGCTTTGGATTGGAGCGCGGGAGTGGCGTCCGGCGGCATGGTGGGTGCTTGGGGTGCTCGGGTTCGCGCTGGCGGCCCTCTGGTATGTGGGTCGGCGGGCGTGGTTGGCTAAGGGGTTCTCGCTGGGAACGTGGTTTCTTGTGGGAGCTTTGTCGATTCAGATTCGGGGGGCGCAGGGGGATGATCCGCATTTACGGGAGTTGACGGACGGGGGCGAGGTCACGATCACTGGGCATGTCACGCGTGAGGGATATGCGCGGGCGAGCGGGTCTCGATATCTGAGTCGACAAATTGATATTGAGACGGAGAGTGTTGAGCGTGGAACCGAGGTTATCGATGTTCGCAGTGGGGTACGGCTGACGGTTTCGGAGACAGTCGAGGAGACGGCGGGGGAGAATCAGGCGCCAGCCTCAGCTAAAGCCGTCGGCGATGAAAACGTCTTGGCACGACTGAAGTCGTGCCCTCCCAATAACCCTGCCATCGCACTAATGGTTCCCAAGGGACTGCAATGCGGCGTGACCTACGGAACGAGGTTGCGGGTTCGGGCCAAACTGCATCGGGCTCGGAATTTTCGCAATCCGGGCGCATTCGATTATGAAGGCTATCTGCGGGAGAACGGGATTGCGGCGCTGGGGTCGGCACGAGCGCAGGATGTCGAGCTGCTGCCAGGATTTTCCGGCAGCCGGATTGAGCGATTGCGGATGCGGATTCATGCCAGCATCGTCGCGAAGATTCATGAGCTATGGACGCCGTCGCAGGCGGCGCTGATGGATGCGATGGTCCTGGGTGAAGATTCGTTTCTGGAGGGCGGAACGCGGGCCGACTTTCAGCGTTCGGGCACTTATCACGTGCTGGTTGTTTCGAGGATGAACCTGAGCATCCTTGCGTTTGTTATTTTCTGGACGCTGCGGCAGTTTCATCTGGATCAGGCGCTGGCGAGCGTGGTTACTGTGGTGGTTTCATTTGCGTACGCGTTTGTGACTGGAGTAGGGCCTCCGGTGTGGCGGGCTGCGTTGATGCTGGCGATTTATCTGGGAGCGCGTTTTTTATATCGCGAACGAAGCATGCTGAATGCTCTTGGGGCGGCTGCACTGGGAGTTCTGATTTTCGATCCGCATGCTCTTTTCGGGACCAGCTTTCAATTGACATTTCTGTCTGTGCTGGTCATTGCGGCGATTGGAATTCCGGTGTTGGAGAGAACGACGCAACCGTATACGCGAGGCTTGCGACTGTTGAAATTCGCGAGCTATGACTTGCACGTGCCGGCGGAGGTGGCACAGTTCCGGTTGGATTTGCGGCTGATCGCGGGGCGGTTGAAGAGGTTTATCGGCGAACGAGCGGGGCTGATGCTTCCGGGCGCAATGATGCGGATCGTCCTGGCGAGCGGCGAACTTTTATTTGTCTCGGCGTTGATGCAAGCGGGGTTAGCGTTGCCGATGGCGTACTACTTTCATCGGGCTACGACCATGGGGATGCCGGCGAACCTGGCGGTTGTTCCATTGACGGAAGTACTGATGCCGGCGGCAGTGACGGCGGTAGGAGTGGGATATTTTTCGGTGATGGTGGCGCGTCCGGCGGCATGGGTGTCGGGAGTTGCGCTCAACCTGATCACGGGGACGGTGCACTGGGCGGGCGGTTGGAGGCTGGCGGATCTTCGGGTGGCTACTCCACCGGGTGCGGTGATCGTGATTGCGCTGGGTGTGCTCGGGTTAGCGATGATCGCGGTACGACGATCGCGAGTGGTGGCGTTCGCTTCTTTAATATTGCTGGTTGCAACGGCGGGTTGGGTCGCGTTGGTGCCTCCGCGTCCGCAAGTGCGGCGGGGAATTCTGGAAGTTACTTCGATCGATGTTGGACAAGGCGATTCGATTCTGCTGGTGACGCCCGAGGGACGAACGATCCTGGTGGATGCGGGGGAGCTGCCGCGGTGGATGCATTCTTCGTTCGATATCGGGGAGCAGGTGGTGTCGTCGTATCTCTGGAATCGCGGGATCGAGCGGGTGGATGCGGTGGTCATCACCCACGATCATTCCGATCATCTGGGCGGCATGCCCAGCGTGATTGCGAATTTTCATCCGCGGGAGTTGTGGCTGAGCACGGCTGCGCCGAACCCGGAGTTGGATCCGATTCTCGTGCAGGCGAAGAGTGCGGGGATGAAGATTTCTGTGCGGGCGGAAGGGGAAGAATTCGATTACGGCGGCGCGCACTTTCATGTGCTTGGTCCGAGGCACGATGAGGCGCGGTCGGCGTTGCGGCCGAACCTGCAATCACTGGTGTTTACGGTGGCGCTGGCGGGGACGACGGCGCTGCTGGAGGCGGATGCTGAAAAAGCGGAGGAGCGGCGCATCGTGGAGGAGCATCCAGAGGCACAGTTGTTGAAGGTGGCGCACCATGGGAGCGCGAGTTCGACTTCCGCAGAACTACTGGCGATGGTTCGTCCTCAATTCGCGGTGATCTCGGCGGGTGTAAGGAATGTGTACGGACATCCTCGGCGCGAGGTGCTGGAACGATTGCAGCAGGCGGGAGTGAAGACGTATCGCACGGATATGACGGGGGTCGTGAGTTTTTATCTGGACGGCAAGTCCGTTACACCGGAGGTCGCCCTTATCCGGTGAGTTCGGCGGTTTCGTCATCCACGGGCGGCGACTGGCGGTAAGACTCGATTATTTTTTTCGCCGCATCGGCGTCATTCTCGGCCACGAGAAGTTTGACGCCGCCCAAGCCGGGGAATGCGTCCTGGCTGACGTCGATGGCCTGCAACTCCGAGACGATTCCGGCGGATTGAAGCAAGCCCTGCACAACGAGAGCCTCCGGTTCCTGCTCGGTATCGAATACCTTGACCAGTTTTTCGTTGGGATCGGGCTTGGGATTTGCGGTGACTGGCATTCGTCCTCGTCCTCCATCAAACTTCGTACTAACAGATTACGGCAGTCACCCCGCGTCTGTCTTGCGGGTCACAAAGGTGCAAGGTCCAAACGAAACTTGAAAGATCTGTTTAAGATGCCACAATGGCGGCTTGGGAGCGCAACGCCACGGTTCTATCGATCATCCAAATTGATGCGGGATGTGGGGCCAAGGGGGGAAGCATGGAAATGCCGCAAAGCGCCGAACCGTCGGGGATACAACAGAACGAGCAACTGGACGAGTCGCGCAAGATTCGCAGATTGCAGCTGATGATCAGCATGGTGATGTCGGTCATTAGCCAGGATCCGGATCTGACGGTGGAAGAAGCGGCGGAAATGGCTGCGAATGCGCGGAGGACTGCGCTGGCAATGTTTCCGGATAAGGAGCTTGCTTATGACATCCTTTATAAACCGCGGCTGCAGCGGCTGATGAATGAGAGGTTTCGGCTGCAGTAACGCAGGTCTCGGGTCTCGGGTCACAGGTGTCAGGTCTCAGGTCTCAGGTCTCAGGTCTCAGGTCTCAGGAAAAACAAAAATCCGCTGTATTGTTGTTGGCAAGAGGGTTCCGGTCTGTCGTTTTGGCTGTCGTACTGTCAACAGCTTCCTTGATCCTCTCTTCTCTCACCACTAGAATTCGTTCCTCGAGGTGTTTCATGCGCAAGGTTATCTGGCTGATATGCGTGGCTGCTGCCTGGTGCGGCGTCGCGGTTGCTGATGAAGGGCATCATCACGAAGAATTGACGCAGGAGCAGTTGGGCACGGTGCATTTTCCTGTCTCTTGCGCGCCGGAATCGCAGAAGACTTTTGAAAAGGGCGTGGCGCTGTTGCACTCGTTCTGGTACGAGGAG
Organism: Acidobacteriota bacterium; assembly: GCA_003225495.1. Lineage (GTDB taxonomy): Bacteria > Acidobacteriota > Terriglobia > Terriglobales > Acidobacteriaceae > Acidiflorens. Next base: position 69,101 of record QIAJ01000084.1, on the reverse strand, counting down.
TCGGGGAAGGTGTTTCTGGAAATCCAGAAGCAGGACCCGAAGTGCGCGATGGCGTACTGGGGCGAGGGCATGAGTTCGTGGCATCAGCTGTGGGGGCGCCCGGAAGCGAAGACGATCAAGAAGGAGCTGGACGGGCTGAAGAAAGCTCAGAAGCTGCACGCGAGTACCGATCGAGAGCGGGACTACATTGCGGCGCTCAAGCAGTTCTATACGAATGGCAAGCTGGAACACGAAAAACGCGCTAAAGCTTACTCGGATGCGATGGAGAAGGTCTATCAGAAGTATCCGGATGACCATGAGGCAGCGGCATTTTATGCGCTGTCGCTGCTGGCGGCGGAGCCCGAGGGAGATACGACGTTCGCCAACCGCAAGAAGGCCGGCGCGATTCTGGAAAAGCTGTTTGATGTTGAACCGAATCATCCGGGCATCGCGCACTATCTGATCCACAGTTATGACAAGCCGCAACTGGCGGAACTGGGACTGCCGGCGGCGCGTCGCTATGCGAAGATCGCGCCCTTTGCTCCGCATGCGGTCCATATGCCGTCGCACATCTTCGCGCGCGTGGGAGACTGGCAGGCTTCGATTGAATCGAACAAGGCTTCGATTGAAGCAACGCGCAAGACTTCAGCAATGCACATGGGGGGTGGGGGACATCAGTTTCACGCGATGGATTTTCTGATTTACGCGTATTTGCAAAGCGGGCGCGAATGTGACGCGCAGAAAGTCATCGAGGAAGTTAAGACCCTGCCGGACATGGAAATGGGCGGCGAGCGGGACATGAAATCCTTCGCGACATCGAAATTCCCGGCCATGTATGCGGTCGAGTTACACCAGTGGAAGGATGCGGCTGCGCTGCCGGTCGTCGCTACGTGGGAATCGGGGGACCGCGCATATACTTACTGGGCGCGATCGATGGGCAATGCGCGCAGCGGAAATCTGGCGGCGGCAAAGAAGGATCTGGCCGAGATTGAAGCGATCAGCAAGGGCAAGGGAACGCACAACCACGACTATGATGCAGACTTTGTCGACATGCTCTACGAGGAGGCGAATGCCTGGGTGTTGCGTGGCGACGGAAAGAATGACGAGGCAATCGCGTCACTAAGGAAAGCAGCCGATCATGAGGACAGCGTTGGAGATGAGCAGACTTCCATGCCTGCGCGCGAAATCCTGGCGGATCTGTTGCTGGAGTTGAATCGTCCGGCGGTGGCATTGGTTGAGTATCGGAGCGCGTTGAAATCAAATCCGAAGCGCTTCAATGGGCTGTACGGGGCGGCGCGGGCGGCGGAGATGGCGGGCCAGAGTTCGCAGCCTTCGGAGTACTACGCGTTGCTGCTGAAGACGTGCGAGGGATCGAACTCGGAGCGTCCGGAGTTGAAGAAGGCGAAGGAAACGGCGGTGGCGGCGAAGTAGGCCTTACCTGATCTCGACGGCCGCTTCGATCGACGCATGGTCTTCCGCGCTTCCGCCGGTGCAGGCGGCAGGCGCAAGCATGATCTGATTTTTCTCTACCCAGAAGGTCAAAGTACAGGTGGCGGTTCCTGTGGCCGGGCTGGTCCGTTCAATCACAACCGATTTTTTGTCGGCTGAATTGGCAGTCAACATTACTGACCTATTGACCGCTTGCGTTCCAAAAGTCTCCACATTGAGCCATGCAAAGTAGATGGTGTCGGTACCCTCCAGACTCCAGATGGATCGATTCATATTGGTGGTAGTAGCGATATTCGTAACACTTAAAGTGTGCGAGCCGAAACGAGGCCGTTGTTCAAGTTGCGCTATACGCCTCTCATGATCCAATACTGATTCGCGCAGTTTTCCGGTGATCACCCAGGTTGCTCCAACGATAAGAGCGGCGATGAGGAGAAGAGTCACGATGGTCTTCAAAGAAATCCTCCTAAATTATGATGGGGTTGAGATGCGGTGGGAGGGGAACAAGTGGCCGGAAAATGGCCGAGTCGTGAGAATTATGAAGCCCTTAGGGCATCCGGTTGTTGGGGCAACTCCCAATTGTCTCAACAACAATGATTGAATGAGGATTAAGAGCGGCGGTTCATGGGGGAATTTGTTATCGTTCCCTACATGCTTCGAGATTATGCGTTAGCTGCAATTATCCTTGGCACTTCCTTGTCCAGCGCCGCCAAAGACAAAGAAACTTTTCAGCAGCCAGGAGCCATCCGTCTGGACAAAGACGGTCAGAAATGGGTCGACAAGACGCTGCGAAAAATGTCGCCCGAAGAGAAGATCGGCCAGTTGTTCATGATCTGGACGCGAGTCACGTTCATGAACGAAGCCGATGCGGCCTGGATTACGTTGCGGGATAACGTGCGGAAGTATCACATTGGCGGGCTGTGCATGAGCGTGCCAGTGGATGGCGCGGTGCTGATGAGGAACCAGCCTTTTGAGGCGGCGGAGTTACTGAACCGGCTACAGCAGTCCTCGGAGTTGCCGCTGGTTATTGCGGCTGACTTTGAGCGTGGCGTTTCGATGCGGCTGTATGGCGCGACGGTGTTTCCGCATGCGATGGCGTTTGGGGCGGCGGGAAAACTCGAGGATGCGGAGGCCTTCGGTCGAATCACGGCTCAGGAGGCACGTGCGATCGGAGTGCACTGGAATTTCTTTCCCGATGCGGACGTGAATTCGAATCCGGCGAATCCGATCATCAACACGCGTTCGTTCGGAGAAGATCCGCAAAACGTGGGCGAGATGGTGGCGGCTTATGTGAAGGGCGCGCACGAGGGCGGAATGCTGACGACCGTCAAACATTTTCCCGGACATGGCGACACTGCGACGGATTCGCATCTGGGAGTTGCGCAGGTGACGGGAGATCGAGCGCGGCTGGATTCTGTGGAACTGCCGCCGTTTCGACGAGGGATCGAGGCGGGAGTGGATTCCGTGATGGTCGCGCATGTGACGGTACCCGCGCTCGACGCTGAAGCTAACCACGTTGCGACGACATCGAGTACGGTCGTGACGAGCTTGCTGAAAGAGCAGATGAAGTTCAAAGGGATCGTCGTCACGGACGCGCTCGATATGGCCGGGCTGACGCGAATGTACGCTAACGATATTGGACGAGCGTCGGTGGATGCATTCAAGGCGGGCAATGATGTATTGCTGATTCCGGTGGATCTCGACGCCAGTTTCCGGGCGATGGCGCAGGCGGTGAAGAGCGGCGAAATCCCGACTGCGAGACTGGACGAATCGGTCCGTAAAATCCTGGAATTAAAGGCTTCTTTGCGATTGCAGAAAGCGCGGTTGGTGGATCTGAATCTGCTTCCGAAGGCGATCGGAAAGCCTGAGAATCTGGCGGTTGGACAGCGAGTGGCGGACGAGGCGGTGACGCTGGTCCGGGATAACGGGAAGGTGCTGCCACTTCGTCCCAACGTGACGGGAACAACGGGGTCGGCGCTTCCGTATCAATCTGTAGTTGAGGTGCGCAACCGGCTGGTCGCGGTGATTTTCAGCGAAGACTTGCGCACCGACTCCGGACGGATGCTAGAACGCCAGATCCTCGCCCGGGTGCCGGATGCTCACGTGATCTATGTCGATACGCGGTCGGCGGCGGGAATGAGCGCCGATGTTCTGGCTGCGGTGAACGCGGCGGAGCACGTGGTGGCGGCGGTGTATGTGATTCCGACGGCGGGGCGCGTGATTGCGGCGGCGGGCGGCCTGAAGAATAGCGTGGCTATGGCAGATGCGAGCGCAACTTTGCTCAACGCAATTCTTGAACACGCGGGGCCGCGAACAGCGGTGCTGGCGATGGGAAATCCGTATCTGGCGCAGGATTTTCCGTCGGTTCAAACTTATCTCTGTACCTTTTCGAATGCCACGGTGTCAGAGGTGGCTGCGGTCAAGGCGCTGTTCGGCGAGATTCCAACGCACGGACATTTGCCAGTCACGATTCCGGGAATCGCGTCACGAGGCGCGGGCCTGGAACACTCCGCGTCAATCAGTTCAGGAGGCTCATCTCATGCTCAGCCGTAACTTTGTTGCACCGCTCGGGTGCGCCGTGCTGCTTTCGTCGATAGTTGTTCTGCCGGCTTGCAGCATCAATGTGAAGGACAAGAACAAAGAGGGCGAACAACGCGTGGACATCAAGACGCCGATGGGCGATATCCACGTCAACGCACAGCCCGATATACGCGACACGGGACTTTCGCTGTACGGAGGCGCAAGGCCGGCGGCGAAAGATAGTGGCGAGGATAAGAAGAGCGCTAACGTCAATATTTCGGCGATGGGATTCGCGCTGCGAGTGGTGGCGGCGGAGTTCCAGTCAGATGATGCGCCGGAGAAGATCATCGCGTATTACGACAAAGAATTGCGCCGCTTCGGTAAGCCGATTCAATGTCACGGGCGCTGGACGGGCGGGGATGTCGATACCGACCTTAACAGCAGGGACAAAGGAAGAGAGTCCGCCAAGCCGGTTTCGTGCCGCGACAATGGGCATGGAGAGTCGGTGGAGTTGAAGGTCGGCACAGAAGACAACCAGCACATCGTTGCTGTAAAGCCGGATGGCAAGGGATCGCGGTTCGCGCTGGTGTATGTGCGTACACACGCGGGCAAGGATGACACGATCTAGCAGTCCGTGGTCGATACCCACATCTCCGGCTGCCCCCTCGCGTTTGCGTTTTCCTAGGGGTAGGTCGCAGAGTGTAGTACGCGAGATCGATCGTGTCGATCCATCAGACACAACCGGAGGGTGTCATGCCAATCACAGTCACGCAGCAGACCGCTCTGATCACAGGGGCATCACGTGGTATTGGCCGCGGAATCACGCTGAAGCTCGCTGAGCAGGGATTCAAAAGAATTGCAATCAACTACAAGGAGAACGACGCGGCCGCTGAAGACGCCGCTCGCCTCCTCAAAGAACGCGGTGCGATGCCACTGCTGATCAAGGCGGATGTCGGTAAGGTTGTGGACATCCAGCGCATGTTCGAGACCATTAAGTCCCAATTCGGCGGCCTGGACATCTTCGTTTCTAACGCCAGGGCTACGCTCGCTACCGGCTTCTACGCGGAACCGATGGAGATCCCGCTGGAGGTATGGCAGGCGACGTTTGATAGCCAGGCTACGGAGTTCCTGGTTGCGGTCCGCGCAGCGGTGCCCATGATGGGCAAGAACGGCCGGATCATCGCCATCACCTACGCGCCCGGCGGGCAAACCGGCAGCTGGCAGCCTTGGGTTGCCATGGGCTCAGCAAAAGCCGCGAAGGAGGCGCTGGCTCGTTATTTCGCGGTCGCTCTCGCCCAGAAGGGCATCACGGTAAATATCATCAGTCCGGGCGCCTGCGACGACAGCGTCCTCAGCGGGCTGCCGCCCGAGGTATTCCAGATAATCAAGGACTGGCACGAGAGCGGCTGGACGCCCATGAGGCGCCTCGGAGTGCCAGCCGACGTCGGCAATGCCGTTGTTCTTCTCTGCACCGACCAGGCGAGCTTCATCACTGGCCAGCTGCTGTACGTTGATGGCGGAGCTTCCGCGATGGACCCGGTCTTCCCATTGGCCATCCAAGGCATTAAGTAGCGATGAAGTCGTTGCGCTGCTCATGCTCGGCGGGAAGGACCGCGGCGCTCGTCTACTGTGTGAAGTTGTGGCGAATCAATATGGATCGCTGACGTCTGCGGCTGGGCGCTGGTGTCGCTCCCTTCGACAACTCCAGATTGCGCACTCCCTATAGTTGCTTAGTGCCGGGTTGCTCTCCTCGCAAAGCTGCGCTAGCTTTTGAGTGGTGGCTCATTCCTGTGACCAGTGTGGGACGGAGGTTGAAGACGGACGTCCGTTCTGTCCGCAGTGCCGCGCCCCGCAGGTGAGGGTGGAATTCGCGCCCTTGGAGCCGACCGCTCCAGGCTCTGGATCGGACGTTGAACTGGTACCCGATCATCTGAATGGCACGGGGGTGCGGCCTTCTACCGACGCCGCATTTTTTCGAACGGCAATGCAGGCGGGCTTGTTGGGAGTGATGGCCAATCTCATCCCGTTCGGGCTGGGAATGGTGCTCACCGGGATTCTGGCGGCGCTGCTGTATCACAGGGCGAATCCAGGGACGTTGCGCGGCGGCAAGGCGGCGCGCCTCGGAGCAATGGCGGGAGCAATTTCTTTTGCGGCGACCGCGCTGCTGACTGTGATGACAATCGTCCTGCTGAATTCGCAGCAAAAATTTCATGACGTAATGATGCAAGCGGTCGAACAAGGGATCGCAAATCGGTCTGAACCTGAGGTGCAATCACTCCTGCAATGGCTGCATACTCCGCAAGGGTTCGGAACAGTTCTTGCGTTTGGAATGGTGTTCGCACTGCTGCTGTCGATACTGTTCGCGGCGGTGGGCGGAGTGATCGGATCGACGCTGTTCCGCGATCGAAGAAGGCCGCCAATGTAGATGTTGGCGAGTATGCTTAGTGCGGCGGCAACGCCTGTCTTGCCCCCAGCCCGGTCGCCCACGTATGATGCGGCACGGCAAAAGAAATTCAGCCCTTCCGACGATAGATCTCTTTAATACTGGTTTGGTGAGAAACGGCATGAGTGCAGCCCGGGGTTCGCTGCTCGGAATCGAGCATCTGGAAGCAGCGGAGATCCTGAAAATTCTGAAATTCGCGCGGCGTATGAATCCGGACAAGCCGCGGCCGCTGCTGAAAGGCAAACGGGTCGTTCTCCTTTTCTACGAAGCTTCCACGCGCACGCGCAGTTCGTTTGAGATTGCGGCGAAAGCGCTGGGCGCCCATACCGTCCTGATTCAGGCTTCGGGATCGAGCATTGAAAAAGGCGAGTCATTGCTCGATACGGGCTACACGGTGCGAGCACTGGGCGCGGATGTAATCGTGATTCGGCATCCCAATGCGGGCGCGCCGCATGTGATGGCGCAATACGTCGATGTGCCGGTGATCAATGCGGGCGACGGACTGCACGAACATCCTTCGCAGGCGTTGCTCGACGCTTACACGATCTTGCGCAACAAGAAAACGTTTAAAGGGTTGCAGGTCGCAATTATCGGAGACATCTTTCATAGCCGGGTAGCGCGATCGGCGTGCCATCTGTTGAGCAAGTTTGGAGTGAAGGTCATCCTGTGCGGGCCTCCGGAGCTGGTGCCGGAGATTGCGGCCACGCTGGCGCCGGGAGTGCGGGTGACGCGTCATATAGAAGATGCGTTGCGCGGGACGAATGTGGTGATGTTGCTGCGCGTGCAGAAAGAGCGGCTGTCCGGGATGAAGATCAACTTACCGGATTACATCGCGCATTATCAGATGACGGCGGCGCGGGTAAAAGCGGCGAAGAAGGATGCCATCGTGATGCACCCGGGGCCGATTATCCGCGGACTGGAGCTGACTGGCGAAGTGGCCGACGGGGCGCAAGCACGTATTCTGGACGAGGTGCGAAACGGCGTTCCGGTGCGCATGGCGATTCTGGCGCGGGCGGTGGGGAGAATGCGTTGACAAGGCAATTGACCACAGAGAGAGAGCCGAAAGGAAAGAAGTGAAGACAGGGTCCACAAACAGTCTCTTGATCAAGGGCGGGCATTTGATTGATCCGGCGGCGAAGATCGATGGGCCCATGGATATCCTTATTGAGGGCGGACGCGTCGTGGAGGTAGCGCCTCCAAAGAAGATCAAAGGGGCGGACGAGAACTTTGACGCGCGCGGGCTGATTGTTGCTCCGGGCTTTATCGATTTGCATGTGCATCTGCGCGAGCCGGGACAGTCTTACAAGGAGACGATTGCTACTGGGACGGCGGCGGCGGCGGCGGGTGGATTTACTTCGGTCTGCACAATGCCGAATACCGACCCGATCGTGGATTCGGTGGAGTGGGTCCAGTGGCTGCGTTCGCCGGAACGAAGTGCAGTGGTCAATGTGTTGCCGATCGCGGCGGCAACGCGCGGGAGCAAGGGCGGGAATCTGACGGACTTCCGGTCACTGCAGCGGGCGGGCGCGGTGGCGGTTACCGACGACGGCAAGCCCATTCTGGAAGACGACATCATGAGGGCTGCGCTGGTGCTGGGGGCCGAAGTAAATTTCCCAGTCGTCCAGCACGCGGAAGATACGAGGCTCACAGAGAACTGCTCCATGCATGCGGGAGCAAGGGCGTTTCGGTTGGGGCTGCGCGGCATGCCGGCGGCGGCTGAAGCCAATATCGTAGAGCGCGATGTTCATCTGGCAATGCAGATTCCGAATTCGCGGCTACATGTAGCGCATATTTCGACGGCGGACGCTCTAAAGGAAGTGCGGCGTGGGAAGCGTGCGAAGACGCGAGTGACGTGCGAGGTGACGCCGCATCATTTTGCGCTGACGGATGATGATGTCCGGGACTACGACAGCCGGTACAAAATGAATCCGCCGCTGCGGTCGGCTTCAGATCTGGAGGCGATCCTGGTCGCGCTCGCGGACGGCACGGTGGACGCGATTGCGACGGATCACGCGCCGCATGCTTCGCACGAAAAAGAGATGGAATTCGAGCGGGCTTCGTTTGGTATTACCGGACTGGAGACTGCGCTGGGGTTGGCGATTGCGAAGTTGTCTAAGGAGAAGCATATTCCGCTAGGTCGCATCGTTGAGTTATTTACTGCGGGTCCGGCACGATGCTTCGATTTGCGTGGACGCGGGTCGCTGGGACGCGGTTACTATGGCGATGTAACTATTTTCGATCCGAAGAAACGGTGGACATTTGAGGCGGTGAAGTCCCTTTCTAAATCGAAGAACACGCCCTTTGATGGGTGGCAGCTTACAGGGAAAGTCGTGGCGACGATTGTTGGTGGGAGGGTCGTCTATGGCCACTGAACGATCGGAACCGGTTGCATTTACGACATCGCCGGTCTGTCAGACAAATACGTTATAATGTCCGACATGTCTTCGCAACGCATTACCATCCGGATCCCACTATCGCTTGGCAAACGTTTGAAGAGACAGGCGGATGTAAAAGGACTGCCGGAGTCGGAAATTGTCAGAGAGGCCATAGAGAGCTACCTCCGTCAGGCTGCTGGCCAGTCCGCCTACGAATTGGCCAGACAGGCTGGTCTGATCGGCCGGCTTAAAGACGCTCCGCGGGATCTGAGTACCAATCCGCGCCACTTTAAGGGCTTTGGCGAAAAGCAGTGAGGAGGGTTCTGATCGACACCGGCCCGATGGTTGCGATTCTTTCCGCGACGGATCAGTATCATGACCTCTGTGTTGCTACGCTCCATGACCTGCCGGGACCGCTCTTCTCTTGCTGGCCGGTGATTACGGAAGCGGCTTGGCTGTTGCGCCGCTCTCCCCGTTTAGTCACGGATCTACTGCAAAGTGTCAGCACTGGATTTCTGGAGTTGCTTCCACTATCTGGCATGGAAGCGGGCGCATTGTCTGAATTCATGGCAAGATATGCAAACCTTCGGCCACAGCTCGCGGACGCGGCTCTGGTACACCTTGCCAACCGCGACGGCTTCGACACCATCTTCACATTGGATCGCCGGGATTTCTCCGTCTATCGTTCAGCGAAGAATCGGCCCTTCCGTATCGTTCCGGAAACGAAGTAGGAAATATAATCCGACGCATCACTTGAATTCCACGGTCACGAACCTCGCAGCCGTCTTGCCGGTATTGGTCACGGTGTGGGTATAGCCGCCGGGCAGCCATTTCACGTCGCCAGACTTGAATTTGCCGGGCATGGGGCCCATGCCGTCCACATCGCTGCGGATGTCAAGGTCGCTGACTGCTACCAGGAGATGCGGACCGTCATGATGATGGCTAGGGACGGTGGCTCCGGGCTGCAGTTCGACGGCGGCGACGCGAGCGCCGTCGCGGACATAGAGAATCTTGACTTTTACGCCGGGAAACTCTTTGTCTCCGCCTTCCATGGGCCAAGGCGACGGAGCGGCGCGCATCTTTTCGTCCTGCACTAATTCAATGGTGACGTTACGGAACGGGCTATCGGAAAGATTCTTGGCAGCGTGTGCGAAGTTGCCGGGAGTGAAGCGGGTTTCTCCGTCGGCCAGATTGAGATCTACGGGTGGCTTATCAACGACCTGGTTGACGACATGGGAGGCGCCAAGGGTAACGAAGAAGTAGTCATGCCGATGCCGATGCACCAGCGTGGAGGTGTTCGGAGCAACTTCGACCTGGAAAACACGAACGTGATCATTGTCGATCGCAAGATGGTGCGAAGGTTCGGAGGTGATCTCCACCTCGGGAGCGGCGGCCAAAGCGGCGAGCAGCGGGAGAAGCAGCAACGCGGCGACGAAGACACGTTTCATGGCGGTGGATTGTAGCACTGCGGTTGATGGCGCCGTTCGGGGCTACGCGCTCTTGACCAGGGGATTGCCGGGGGACACTTGCTGGTAGCGATTGAGCTTGGCGGTGAGACGGTCTTTGTCTGCGCCGGAGGACGCGGCCAGGCGTTTGCGCAGTTTCTGAACTTTCTCGGCGCGGGTGCGGCGGCGGCGAATTTCGGGACGACGGCTGGGTGCGGACATTGGAGCAGCTCCTGTTGATGTGGGGGTCCAGGGTCCAGGCCTGATTAGTAGCGCGGATCCTAGTGGAGGTTTGATTATAGAGTCGCACGCATGGAAAGGCTAATCGCAAACTATGGTCGAGTGTCCCGCCCGACTATGGGGAAGCCAGGTCTTCGCTTCGCTCAAAATGACAGTTCTTAAAGACGCGGGCCGAAAATGCCGGGCTATTTTCAGTTATCCCTAGGGCCTTAGGGGTCGATAGCCGCTGCAATTGATCACGGGCAAACGGGGATACTTGGGAAACTTTGGATCTTTGAACGACAGGTCGCAGCGGAAGAAAACGGAGCCGCGGTCGGATTCAATGCGGCGGGAGTGTTGGCAATCTCGGCAAAGGCCGGGATTGGGTTCGCGCGAGGATCCGGCGTCTCCGATCACACTTTTAAACGCTCGTGGGCGTCAGGATTCCAGAGTGGCGCTCCGCCGAGAGAATGGTAGAAGCCCCATGCAGCCAAAGCGACCACGCTCAGCAAAACAAAGATTGCGCTGTTTGCATACCAGGCGGAAAAATCAGCCGCGAAGGGCACGTTGACGAGCAAATCGACGGTGAAGATGGCGCAGGCCAGCGGGATTAGTCCGAAGCGGACTACGATGAGCACGGCGATCGCGTAAACAAGGATCTCGGCGGGCAACTCGATGGCCGGATAGGCACTGCCTGAGGTCTTCAGTGCAGTAAAGATCGCAACAAAGACGATCGCTGCCAGCCAATCGCGGCGCAGGCTAATCTTTAAGCCCAAGAGAAGAAAAAAGAACTCCAAAGCAGCGAGGATCGAAGTAGGTACCTGGAACACCCACGCGCTGAGGGTCCAACGAACGCCGAGCAGGTAATCGGTCTGCAAGAGTGATGGAGGAGATCCGTGGCGTAGCAGCACAATATGAGTGATCTTGAAGATCAGCAACCAGGTGGTACCGAGCATGACACCGAATAAAATGTCGCGACCAACCAGTGGGTCGCGCAACTGGCCGGATACCAGGCGGCTCCAGGAAATGATCGATTGAGGCCAGTAGCGGCGCACATAGGGCTCCAGGGCCAGATAGAGAATCCATGTAAGGCCGGAGATGAAGAGCGCCGTGCTGACTGCAATTACGAACAGGCCGAATGTTTCCACTCCCGGGACCAGATGACTGCGGCACAGCCACAGCACCATCTCAACGGCAAACATGAAGCAAGCGAGACGGAACGCGCCGGCGCGATCGCCGCGGCCGCGGCGATGGTTGAGACGCGCGAGGAACACGCCAAAGGCCATCATCGAGATCAATAGCAACACGCCGGCAACCGTCACGATTTTCTTACTGACGGATGCTTCGGGAGGCTTCATACGGGGCGGTTGCGTCCATTCGCCGACGAGGGCGAAGAATACCGGCCTGGCGTGGTAGGCGGCGGCTTCTACCCGCAAAGGCCGCGAGTTCCCGGGCCACAGGCCAGTCCAGGCGGCGCGTGTGTCGGAGCTGGCGAGGGAATTCCAGATCGGCGGCGCGGGCTGGAACTTTGAAAGATCGAGACCGGCGGCGGTGAAGACCGGGTTCCAGTCCACCACTTTCGAGGTTGCGGATTCACTGTCCTTCTCGGGAGGGATCGCCTGGAAGTAGAGCAGACGCCCGCGGGGATCGAGCGCGAGGTTGATCATGCCGGAGAGGGTGGTCGGCGGGTCGTTCTTCTGAACTACTCCGGGAGTGAGCAAAAGGTCATGGAAGTCGGAAGCCACCAGATATTGCGGACTCTGCCGGTAGGAGAAATAGAGAACCGGGGGCTGGTTGGCGAAAATCTGGTTCCAGTTCGGATGCGGCTTGTCGTTTTTCTCGGCGTAATTGACGAAGTCAGTGTCGTAATCGAAGTCCATCGCGGAATCGACGGGCCGCTCAGTGTATCCAAAACTGCCGATCACGTCGCGCGCTTTCTGGCGAAGAACTTCGGGAGCCTGGTCGAGGCCGAGCTGTTCGATGGCGCTGTTGCGAATGCTGAGATAGACACCGGCCGCCAGACCCAATAAGAGAGCCGCGAAACAGATGAGTGCGATACGCGGTTTCAGGCCGGCCGTTTCGCCGGCGGCGGCGACCATCTGCGGAGAGGGCGTCTCGCCGGCGGCGAGCGCGGCGGCTAGCGGATCTCCACCCGGGAGGGCGGCGGCGACGCTGAGTGCGCTTGCGGGACGGCGCGCAGGCTCGGGTTCCAGACAGCGCAGGATCACGCGCTCTACTGCCGGGTCGAGATCTTTAACCACCGACGATGGCCGACTGGGCGTCGTCTGCGTTCCGCTGCGGATCAGTTCGGCCAAAGTCTCCGCGGTGAAGGCGCGCTTGCCGGTGAAGATCTCATATAACACCAGGCCTAGCGCGTAGATATCACTTTGGGCGGTGACTTCTTTGCCGGCAAGTTGCTCGGGGGCCATGTAAGCGGGCGTGCCGCTGCGGACGTCGGCACCTTTGATCTGGTCGGTCAGGCCGGCGAGACCGAAATCGGTCATAACGACCTGGCCGCGGCCGTCGAGCATGATGTTGGCGGGCTTGAGGTCGCGATGGAGGACCCCCTTGGCATGGGCAGCAGCCAGTCCGGCACAGAGTTGGCGGGCGATGTCGGTAGCTTTGTCCTGGGGAAGGCGACCGATGCGGCGGAGCAGCGAGGCCAGGTCTTCTCCGTCAACATACTCCATGGTGAAAAAACTGTGGCCGTCGACTTCGCCGACGTCGTAGACGCGGCATACATTCGGATGCGAGACGCGGCGGGCAATGCGGACTTCATTGCGGAACCGTTCCAGCAGGCTTTCGTCACGGGTGGCTTCTTCCGGAAGAAACTTCAGCGCCACGGGCTGGCCGAGCGTCAGATCGTCGGCGCGGTAGACTTCGCCCATGCCACCTTTTCCGAGGAGCGCGATGATGCGATAGCGACCGGCGAGCAACCGTCCTGGAAGAAAGCGGCCTTCATTCAAAGAGAAGCCGGAAGAACTCGGGGGACGAGATGGCGTGGAGTTAGCAGTTCGTGGTTCGCGGGTGATCGCGGCGGTGGCGAATTCAAGCGTCGCTATGTCGTCGGAGCCCACCGGCTTTCCGCAAGTGGAACAGAAGCGGACTGCAATGGGCAGATCAGTGCCGCAGGAGCTACAGAAAGCCATCGGTTGACCCGCGAAATAGTTTACCGGAGTTGAGTCGGAATAGGCGCTGGCGACTATTGGAAAAATATCATTCAGAAAAACAGTCGCGGGTCTTATGTGGATTACACGGCAGAGCACGCCGGTTGTCGATGGCTAGAACATTTTGTAGCGCACTCGCCTGACTACGGCGGTCCCGTCTTCGTTTTGATTTTCTATTACATGCGTCGCATCGCGAGGCACTTTACCGGTGGAGTCGGGCGCTGCGGCGTCTCCGCGGACCAGCAGGTCTTTTACGAAGCGATCGGTGGCGGGCGCCATTCCGACGGCGGCATTCGGCTTCTTCGTTTTTGCTGCAACAGGTCTGGAGGCCTTCTTTTTGCTGGTAGGAGACTTGGTTTTTCCTTTTTGCTTCGTCTTATTCGGCATTTGCGGGACCCTGATTCTTACTTTACGTGCCCCCCCGACACCGGTCAAATCCCCGAGTGTCGGGGGTTATAGGGCACGCAGGGGAACGCGCGCGAATCGGCGCGTGCATCCCAGTACCATCGTGTCAGATGTCAGCGTTACCGAATCCACAGTTGAATGTGATTCGTTTCAACACCAGTTGCCCGGCTTCTTCCGTAACCATGTGAGTCTTGAAGCTGAAAGCCCGGGACATCCCGCTCTCTGGGTCGGCGTACTTGCCGACATCCACGTGGCCTCGTTGGAAGAGATCCTCCGTGTAGGATTCGGCGGCGTTCTGCGAGGAACGAGGTTCAACCGGACCGAGCAGGTTGGATGAGGCGCTTAAGGCCAAGCGTCTGGGCTCGGAGGCAACATGGACCTGCAAGGTCGATTGATTGAGACCAAAATGCGAAGCCGGAATAGCGGCTTTGGGTAATTTTGCCGGCTGCTTGGCGCGCATTTCCGTGGCGGCAACCATCCCTTTGGCCTGAGACTTCGTTTTGCTGATGGTCGAAGCGGCTTGCAGGGACAGAATTCCGCGACGTACGAAGGCGCTTTTTAGTACGTCGTGATATTTGCCGTTGAAGGGACCGCCGTCTCCGAACTGCACCATGTTGCCGGCAACCTGGCTGTAGAAGTCGGGCACAACGGCGGCATTGGCGATGCCCCCTAACAGAATCTGGGCGGCGGCCCTTGCGGTCTGGACAATCCCGTCACTGTCCTGAGTGGTTTGCAGAGCGAAAATCCCGGCCAAAATGTCGAGGAACGCACCGGTAAAGACGCGTGAGAAAGAATGTGGCTCCGAGGACAATGAGGAGGCTGGGGCGGAGGGGGGCAGTGTCTGCGGATCGCGGTAGAAGAAGGAATTGTTGGCGTTGCGTAAGCAATCAGGGTCGACCGCGTCCGATTCCTGAGAGCGGATGGCGGCTCCGAGTTGCTCCGCGAGGCGGGAGAATCGAGAGGAGCGTTTCAACCTGCCGCCGGTTTCGCTCAAAAGTATTTCGCGGAAGGACGGGACCTGCAGAGCGGAGAGCAGAGCGGTCATATCCCCAAAAGACTCGTGAAAGGCGGCGGCTTCGACGGTCTGCGCGTCGAACAATTGCGGGCGGACGGCATCGAGGATCGCATGACCCATCTCGTGGCAGGCGACGTCGGGGCTTTCTCCGGAGAAAAACACTCGTCCCCCCAGGGCTTCGTGGAAGAAGTGTAAGCCTGGAGAGTCGCCGCCATCGCCGCGGGTGTAAAACGCGTTGAGGTCAACTCCGGAATCGAGGTTCACGGGCAGAGTTTTGCCGATCTCCCATTGGGTACCGGAGGGAACGACACTGCCCCAAAAATCGGCGGTCCGGCGCAGAGCGCAGGCATTGGCGTAATAAAGGAACTGAGCAGTTCCTGGCTGGTAAATACTTGGGGGCGGAGTTTTCTCCGCAATTTTGAATGGGAGAGGCTGGGCGCTCGGGTCGGGCACTGGCACTTGAATCGGCATCAAGACCGGCTGCGATGCGGGATCTCCGGGGTCGTCTTGCCAGCAGGCGACGAGCACGCTGGTTCCTGCGCCAGCCGGCGATCCTGCGGAGGTCTTTCTGGGTTTTCTGGACTTTCGTTTGGTTGGCATAGTGAGCTCCTTTGTCTTAAGTAGTTCAAAATCACGCGGCCCGACTGCTGATCCGTGTGCAGATTGCTTTGGCCGCGCAGGCATCTGGATGTGAAATATCCGGAATGCTGCGTCCGCGTGCAAAGAGCCACACGATGGAAATTGGATTTTTGGGAAGCAGCGAGAAGGAAATACTTAAGATTGCGGGTTTGGGGAAAACCGACTCGCTGAGATCGCGCGAATGTATGTCAGGATGAAAGTGAAGTCAATACAAATCCTGAGCGGGTAGATTCTGCTGGTAGATAAAGCTGTGCTCGAGCCAAGATGTAAGTTCGGGGATGACTAGAGCTTTACAGGTGGGAAGGTTTGGGATTGCCGACCGGACGGTCGGTTGGTACAATCGAAGACTTACCTGGCGATCCTTATTCTGTCGCCGGCCGGAGAGGTCAGGGCTTCATGAAGGACGAAAAGAAATCGGGGACGATGACTGGGGCGAGCATTCTCTGGGAGTGCCTGGAGCGGGAGGGAGTGCAGGAAGTGTTCGGTTATCCCGGCGGCGCAATTCTCCCGGCTTATGACGCGCTGAAGCACAGCAAGATCCATCACATCCTGGTGCGCCACGAGCAGGGTGCGACCCATATGGCCGACGGCTATGCCCGCGCCGGCGGAGGCGTTGGAGTTGCGGTGGCTACGTCGGGGCCGGGCGCAACCAACATGGTCACTGGGATTGCGACCGCTATGCTGGACTCTTCGCCGATTGTCTGCATCACTGGGCAAGTGGGCAGCAAGCTGATCGGCTCCGATGCATTTCAGGAAACGGACATTACCGGCGTCACGCTTCCGATCACCAAGCACAACTATCTGGTGACACACGCCAGCGAAGTGGCGCAGACGATCCGCGAAGCTTTTTACGTTGCGAAGTCGGGACGTCCGGGGCCGGTACTGGTGGACATCACCAAAGACGCGCAGCAGACAACGTGCGTGTTCGATTGGGATGCGGCGGCGCCACAGTTGCCGGGATATCGTCCGGATCTCTCGCCGGCGCCGAAGGAGTATGAGGAGGCGCTGGAGCTGATCCACAACGCCAAGAGGCCGGTCATCCTGGCCGGACACGGCATCATCATTTCCGGGGCTATGCGTGAAGTTCGGGATTTTGCCGAGCGCGCGGGGGTTCCGGTGGCGCTGACACTGCTGGGGCTGGGGGCGTTTCCGGCATCGCACCCGCTGAATCTCGGGATGATGGGGATGCACGGAGAAGCGTGGGTGAATCACACGATTCAGGATGCCGACCTGTTGATCGCGCTCGGGATGCGCTTTGATGATCGAGTAACGGGCAATCTGAAGACATATGCGCCCAATGCAAAGAAGATTCACGTCGAGATCGATCCGGCGGAGATCAACAAGAATGTGAAGGTGGATGTCGCGCTGGTGGGCGATTTGCGCCAAGTGCTACATGAGCTGCTGCCGCGGATTGATTCTCCAGATCGGAGCGAATGGTTGGACTCGATCGATCAACTGAAAGGGGACGCGGCAGTCCGGGACATTCAGAACCTGCCGGATAACGGGTCGTCGTGACCGACGTCGGCCAGCACCAGATGTGGGAGGCGCAATACTACAAGCATGAGAAGCCGCGGAGTCTGATTACTTCCGGAGGCCTGGGCACGATGGGATTCGCCTTGCCCGCGGCAATTGGGGCGAAGGTGGCGCGGCCGGAAGCAGAAGTCTGGGTGATAGTCGGGGATGGCGGCTTTCAGATGACGATGGCGGAACTGGCCACGATCGTGCAGGAGAATCTGAAGATCAACATCGCCATCATCAACAACGGGTATCTGGGTATGGTGCGGCAGTGGCAGGAGTTTTTCTACGAGCGAAATTACTCGGCGACGCCGCTGTTGAATCCCGATTTTGCAAAACTGGCTGAGGCATATGGGATTAAAGCTGCGACGGTTCGGCAACGCGCTGAGGTTGTCCCGGTAGTTCGGGAGGCGCGCGGGCATGACGGTCCGATGCTGATTAATTTCCACGTGGAGCAGGAGGATACGGTGTATCCGATGGTGGCAGCGGGATCGGGACTGCATGAGATGATCCGGCGGCCGAGTCCAATTGTGGAGACAGCGGCAGACGAGTAGATAAACTGGGGCTGGAGTCCCAGGGGATTAAAAGGCTTGATCGCAGCGCTGAAGCGCTGCGCCACCCAAAGGCTGCTTGCACGGCTGCGGAATGCAAAATTTATGATGAACACATTCGTGGTTTATGTCGAAAACAAGCCCGGCGTGCTGACTCGGGTAGCATCGCTCTTTCGGCGGCGGGCTTTCAATATTGATTCGCTGACGGTGGGACGCACTGAAAAGCCTGAAGTGTCGCGGATGACAATCACCGTGGATGCCGACTACGATCAGGCGCGCCGCATCGAGGCAAACCTCTACAAACTGGTCAATGTGATGCTGGTGGAGAACATTACGCATGAGCCGTCGATCGTCCGTGACCTGGCAATGATCAAGGTCGCGGCGACGCATGAAGCGCGTTCGCACGTGCTGGAACTAGCCAGCGTCTTCCGGGCGCGGGTGGTCGATGTCGCGCCGGAATCTCTAACTATCGAAATCACCGGAGCGGAAGACAAGATTGACGGGCTGCTCGAAGTGCTGCGTCCGTACGGCGTGATGGAGATGGTGCGCACGGGAATCGTAGCTATGAGGCGCGGCAGCAAGTCTTCGGGCGCAGTTACGACGACTGTCGTGGCTTCCGCGGAGGCGAGCGGGGAGAACGTCTCCTACTCGGTGTAGGCGCGGCTCCAGTACTGGTTTGTGCACATTCTGACTTACCAAACCTCACAAATCTTGTCGGAGGCTCGCACCATTGGGTCGCCGGCCTTGCACTGAAATGCTTTCTGAAACTCCGGCAGGTTCGACAGCGGGCCGATCACGCGGTACTTCGCAATCGGGTGCGGGTCGGACTGCACCATCAGGCGTTGCTGTTCGGGGCGAATTTCGTCTGCCCGGAACTGGCCCCACGCGATAAAGAACTGCTGTTCGGGAGTGAAGCCGTCGATGTTGGTGGGACGCGGCTTGCCCTCGAGTGATTTCTGGTAGGCGAGGTAGGCGATCTTTGCGCCACCCAGATCGCCGATGCTCTCTCCCAAAACCATCTTGCCGTTATGGTGGATGCCGGGCTCGATGAAGTAATTATCGAACTGGTTCGCTACGCAGGCGCCGCGGGTCTGAAACTGCTTGAGGTCGGCGTCGCTCCACCAGTTGCGGAGGCGGCCGAGATAATCGAACTGTGCGCCTTCGTCGTCGAAGCCGTGGGAAATCTCGTGGCCAATCACGACTCCAATGGCGCCATAGTTCACTGCATCGACGGCTGAAATGTCGAAAGCCGGTGGCTGCAAGATGCCCGCGGGGAAAACGATCTCGTTGAGCAGCGGGTTGTAGTAGGCGTCAGAGGTGGGCGGAGTCAGACCCCAACGGCCACGATCCACGGGCTTTCCGATGGTCAGGCGATCGTCTTCCACGGCGAAGCGGCGTCCGGCAATATTGTCTTCGAACAACGCGTCGGGGCGGATTTCAACTTTGCTGTAGTCCTTCCATTTGTCCGGGTAGCCGATTTTGGGATTGAAGGTTGCGATCTTGGCGAGCGCTTTTTCTTTGGTGTCGTCGCTCATCCAGGGACGAGTGAGGATATCGTCGCGCATTGCCGCGAGGAGATTGCGCACCATTTCCTGCATGCGGGCCTTGGCTTCCGGAGAAAAATATTTTTCGACATACTTCTTTCCGAGCGCTTCGCCCAGATAGCGATCGGTCTGCTCGGCGCAGCGCTTCCAGCGCGGCTTCAACTCGGTGGCTCCGCTCAGGTATTTGCCGAAGAACTCGAAGTCTTCGGCTTCGATGGGGCCAGAGAGAGCTTCGGCAGTTGAATTCAGCAGGTTCCATATCAGATACACCTTCCAGTCGGCGAGAGGCGTCTGCTGCAACTGGCGGTCGAATTCCTGCATGAATTTCGGCTGATCGACGTTCATGTCGACGTCCTGCGGAAGTTGTTTGTGGCTGAGATAAGTTGCCCAGTCAAAATGGGGCGCCATCGCCTGCAATTGCGCGAACGTCGAATTGTGGTCAATTGCCGTTGGATCGCGCAGGACAACCTTGTCGAACGATACTTCCGCGAATTTCGTTTCCATCGTCAAGACGGTTTGCGCGGCGGCAGCGGCTGATTTGGCATCCCATCCGGCGAGAGCAAACATCCTGGCGACGTGGTCGATGTATTTCGCACGCGCTTCCTTGAAACGGGCGTCCGGTTTCAAGTAGTAGTCCCGATCGGGCATGCTGTAGCCGGCGGCGCTGATATCGGCGAGGACCTGGGTTGGCTTGTGGACATCCTGCTGGCCGCTCACGGCGAAGGGGCCGATCACCTGGATGTCATGCAGCTCGATCATGACGCGTTGCAACGCGGCCATATCTTTTGCGGAGTCGATCTTGGCGAACCATGGCTTGAGTGGCTCGATTCCACGCGAGTTGACCCGCGATTCGTTCATGCAGGCTCTGTAGTAGTCGCCGATAATTTGTTCAGTGCTGCCTTTTGCGGCCTGAGCTGGGTCGATGGCTTCGAGGATCTCTTTCAGACGGTCCTTGGCGTTCTCTCCTGCCTGCCAACGCCTGCTCCAGCGGTTCATCGAGGCGGGGATAGGATTTTGGGAGTGCCAGGTTCCATTGGAGAACTGCGCGAAATCGGTGCAAGGTTCAGTTTTGCGATCGAGTTCTGCGACATCGACACCCTGCAGCGAGGGGGTTTGGCCGAAAAGCAATGACGAGAACGCAAGAATTGCAATAAGCGACATTGAAAAACGCATCAGAGGTTTGCCCCATGGATAATTTGGATTTGGCTCGCGTGGAGAATCAGACATCCTAAAACATTCTGTGGTATCGACGCTTAAAAACGAGAAAGGAAAGCTGAATTCGGACCAGTTAGCTGGCCGCCGCCCCTGAATCGCGGGCATGCGACGCGTTATCCTTGGGAGGATTATCTCCCCCATGGCAAACCCGATTGTTGTGGAAATCTGCGTCGAATCGCTCGACTATGCGGTTGCAGCCGAACGCGGCGGTGCCGACCGGATCGAACTCTGCGATAACTTAGCGTGCGGAGGAATTACTCCAGGCGTTGAACTGATTCGCGCCGTGCGCCAACGCGTGCGAATTCCTGTCT
Organism: Acidobacteriota bacterium; assembly: GCA_003225495.1. Classification (GTDB taxonomy): domain Bacteria; phylum Acidobacteriota; class Terriglobia; order Terriglobales; family Acidobacteriaceae; genus Acidiflorens. The sequence goes on along the minus strand of QIAJ01000084.1, from coordinate 48,312 downwards.
ACGGGATGATCCGTCCGCGACCGGGCGACTTCTGTTACTCCCGAATTGAGCTCGAGGCCATGAAACGCGACATTGAGTTGGCCAAGGACAGTGGACTGGATGGAATCGTGTCAGGCGTCCTGGATCCGATGGGCCGAGTCGATATCGTGAATGCCCGGGCGCTGGTGCTTTGGGCGCACCCGCTCCCGCTGACTTTTCACCGGGCATTTGACGAATGCCCGGATCTTCCCCAAGCAGTCGAGGCGGTCGTAGAAACGGGGGCGAAGCGAATCCTGACCTCTGGTGGGAAATCCAGCGTCATCGATGGCCTCCCGACGATCAGGAGTCTGTTGAGCGCGGCTGGCGATCGCATCGTCATTATGGTCGGTGGAGGAATCCGTAGCGTTCATATCGAGCGGATCTTGCGGGACACGGGCGTGAGGGAAATCCACACATCGCTCGGCGGATACACGCGGACATCAAGCGATAATGCAGCTTCCGAGTCAGCCAGTTCTGCAATCGGAGCCAATTTGTTCGAGGACACTGTTCGCAAATTCAGGCAGACGGTTGAGGCAGTGGCTTCCGACTTTTCGCGCGAAACATGAGAGAGGAATTATTCAACCCCTGCCATGCGGGGAATAGCGACTCTATTCACCGCACGGCGCGACAAACCATGGGAGCGATTTTCTAACCCAAGAGAGAAATGAGTTCTTGGCAGCCGGATGTGTAAGCCGAATTTTGTCCGCGGGATTGCTCCTGCGGGACGGCCATTCCTCTGGGCCGCGCATCGCTGCGCGGCTCTAGCGACCTACCCGAAGGTTTGACGCACCGAGCCGGCACGTATTCCCGGCCGAAGCCGGAAATTCCCTCCCTATTTGGTCTTGCTCCGTGTGGGGTTTGCCCTGCCCGCCGCATTACTGCGACGGCGGTGCGCTCTTACCGCACCTTTTCACCCTTACCTGGGCCTTGCGGCCCGCGGCGGTATGTTTTCTGTGGCACTTTCCGTCGGCTGAGCTTGAACCCAGCCTCCCGGACGTTATCCGGCACACTGCTCTGCGGAGTTCGGACTTTCCTCTGCCTTGCAGCAGCGGCCGTCCGATCCGGCTGCCAACCTTGTGATTATAGTATCCCCGCACTCGATGGAACAATCGAAGGGCCTCGTAAAGGTCGATTAAGCCGTGCGTTCTGCCTGCCGACCAACCATACTCATCCTCATGCCCTCGCTTGAGCCACATTCCGATTGACAAGGGAGCTCTTCAGAACTACGCTTACGCCGCTCTTCTTCCTCGGGTAAACGCACGCGTTCCTCGGCCCGATTCTGGCCTCAAGGTGGTCTCCCATGCGCGATCTTATGAAGCACCATTTCCGCCATATCCCTGTATTGACACTTCTGACCCTGTCAGTGGTGCTCACAGCCTTCGGGCAGCAACCCACTGAGGTCAGGACGTTGCGGCACACGCCGACAAACCTTCATTGGACGCCCAACGCAATCCAGCTCCGAGCAGCGGCTGATCCGGACTCTGATCCCCTTTTTGTTCCTGCGGTCACCTACGGTTCTGGAGGAGTAGGGACGCTTGCGGTTGCGGTGGCGGATCTGAATGGAGATTCATTTCCGGATATGGTGTTGATGAACGCATGCAGGGATGGCGGTCCGAACGGTTGTCCCATCAGCACAATCGGGGTGCTGCTCGGAAATGGCGATGGCACCTTTCAGGCGGCGACGACTTACGGTTCCGGAGGATTCGGCGCGGTGTCGGTGACGATTGGAGACATGAACGGAGACGGGAAGCCCGACTTGGTCGTCGAGAATGGATGCGGCTCCGATAAAACCTGTCAGACGCCCTCCGGTTCTGTCGGGGTACTGCTGGGGAACGGCGACGGCACCTTCCAGTCCGCTGTGGCCTCGGACTTCGGTGGACGTCTAGTCGCCCCAGGCGAGGTGGCAGATCTCAATGGGGACGGCAAACTGGATTTTGTAGGTGGCCGATGCGGACCCAGCGGATGTTTCACAGGCACCGGAATCACAACTGTCTTACTGGGTAACGGGGACGGCTCCTTTCGATCGGCGGTGAATTACCGTTCAGGCGGGTAATATCCTAAGGCCGTGATTATCGCCGACGTGAATGGCGACGGAAGACCCGATCTGGTAGCAGTTAACTGTGCGGCCGACGATGGAGATGGTTCATGTCCTGGAGAAGGAGTAGTCGGTGTTCTGATCGGCAAGGGGAATGGGACCTTTAAGACGGCGGTGCTCTACAACTCAAACGTCTATGCAACTCGGGGCTCGACCGTAGCCGACGTAAACGGTGATGGCAAACCCGACATCCTGGTGGCTGCGGAGTGCGGTTTCGGGGTGTGCGACAACGGTGGTGAAGGCGGAATTAGCGTGCTTCTCGGCAACGGTAATGGCACGTTCCAAGAGGCAGTAATTTATGGGTCGGGCGGCTGCAGCGCGAACTCAGTGGCTGTCGCAGACCTCAATAACGACGGAAAAGTGGACTTGCTGGTCGCCGGGGGATACCTTCCTTGCGGAGGTGAAGACCGGGGTGCGATGCAGGTTTTAATGGGAAATGGTGACGGAACCTTTCAGCCGGCGACAACTTACGACACCGGCGGATTCATTGCAGTACAGGTTGTCGCTGCCGATGTGAATCGTGACGGCAAGCCGGATGCGGTCGTCACTAACGATTGCATGCAAACTAACAATTGTGCTCTAGGGGGCAGTGCCGGCGTATTCCTCAACGATTCGCCGCCTCACAGTCCAACCACCACGACAGTCGTGTCAGATATTAATCCAGTCACTTTTAGGAAGTTAGTCACCTACACCGCCACCGTCGTCAGCGGTTACCCTGGACCTGTTACGGGAACGGTGACATTCAAGGATGGAACCACCGTGCTGCTAACAGTCCGCTGGACAGGCCACCCAGTGACATATTCAACTTCGTACAGCAAGGTAGCCACGCACATGATCACCGCCACCTACTCCGGCGATGTGGACAGCCTGGGCAGTGTCTCGGCCTCCTTAGCACAGTACGTTCAGGGCACGTCGAAAATGACTCTCACAACGTCGGGGTCTCCCTCTATCGCCGGACAGCCGGTGACATTCACGTGCGGGGTTTTCTCGAATTACGGCGCGATTCCAAATGGAGAAATGGTGACTTTTTACGATGGTAAGACCGTGCTCGCGACAGTCGCTCTGGCGGCGGGAACAGCGGCCTACACAACCTCTTCCTTGTCAGTGAAAAGGCATTCCATTAGAGCCGTTTACCCAGGCGATAATTCTTTCGCGCCGATCAAGAAGTCGATTCCTCAAGTAGTTCAGAGCCCCTAAAAAAGCGGCAGCGGCCAATCCCCGCATGCCGGAGCCAGGAATCGCTCTGCTAGACTGATATACCGAATAGCAAAGAGGTTCCTGGGAATGCCCCGAACCGAAATCCTGCGACATGGAGCTATGGCCTCGACTGAGGGGCTACGTCTGGCTCTGCAATCCTTGTGGGCGAACAAGCTGCGGACGTTTCTCACGATGTTGGGAGTCGTGATTGCGGTGGCGGCGGTGATTGCGGTGGTCACGTTCACCAGCGGGCTGGATCGCTATGTTGCCGAACGAGTGTTCCGACTAGGAACCGATGTCTTCATCGTCAGCAAGATCTCCCCTGTCATCACCAATATTGACCAAATGATCGAGGGTGAGAAGCGCAAGAACTTCGCCATGGAGGACTATTACGCGGTGCGCGACGCCTGCGGCAAGTGCTCAGTGGTGGCCGCGTCGGTGCTGAATCCTACGGGGCATGTTCGCTATGGGGAGCACTCGCTGAATGACACGTGGGTGCGAGGCATTACGCCTTCGATGGCGACGGTACTGGATTTGAACCTCTCTTCGGGCCGGATGCTCAATGATACGGATGAGGACAATCGGACGAATGTCGCGGTCATCGGTACGGACGTTGTAGAAAATCTGTTTCCGAGCCAGGATCCGCTGGGAATGGAAATCAGGCTCGATGGACAAATCTATCGCGTCATCGGAGTGGGCGAGAAGCAAGGCAAGACTCTCGGCCAGAGTCTGGACAACTTTATCGCGGTCCCGATTTCGGCCTACCTGAAGCAGTACGGCTCCCACACCAGCATTCGTATTTCAGGAAAGGCGCACGGAGTGGGCAACCAGCTGAACGCCGCTATCGACGAAGTGCGGATGATCTTGCGAGCCCGCCGTCACGATGCTCCGGGGCAGCCCGACAGCTTTGTAGCGGAGACGAACGAGAACTTCCTGAGCCTGTGGAAGAATCTGACGCAGACGCTTTTCATCACGATCACCGCCATTGCCGCGATCGCGCTGGTGGTGGGCGGCATTGTGATCATGAATATCATGCTGGTGTCGGTCACGGAGCGCACGCGCGAGATTGGTATTCGAAAAGCGATGGGCGCCCGGCGGCAGGATGTGCTGGCGCAGTTCCTGATCGAATCCGCCACGGTCGCGCTGGCTGGCGGGTGCCTGGGCGTGATCTTCGGGATCGGCTTCGCCAAGACAATCACTGCGCTGATCGGAATGCCCTCGTCGGTACAACTGTGGTCGGTCGTAACTGCCTTACTGGTGGCGACCAGCGTGGGCTTGTTTTTCGGAGTGTATCCTGCAAAACGCGCGGCCAGGCTCGATCCAATTGCGGCGCTGCGTTTTGAAATGTAGTTCAGTACTGGCTCGAACAGCATGCGACGAAGCGACTATACCGAGAGCGTCCAGATGGCGTTGGACACCATCCGCAGCAACAAGATGCGATCTGCGCTGACGGTGCTAGGGATCGTGATCGGGGTGGCGGTCGTCATCAGCATCTCTTCGGTGGTGCGCGGACTGAATGAGAGCGTAACGGAGTCGATCAGCAGTCTAGGATCGGACCTGGTTTTTGCGTTTCATATCCAACCCTTTCAGGTCGGACGGCCGACTGAAGAGATGCGGACTCGCAAGCAGTTGACGCTTGACGACTGTCTCGCGATGAAGGACCTGCCGCACGCGAAGGCTGTGACGACCGGCCTGCGCTTCCAGAGACCGGAATTCGGCGCAGGAACTTACGTTGTGAAATACGGCGACCGGCGCGCCAAGAACACCATGCTGGAAGGCGATACCGGAGAATGGCCAAAAGTATTCGATCTGGGGGTCACTGAAGGCCGTTGGTGGAACGAGAGTGACGACGAACGTCATGCCTCCGTTATTGTGCTGGGCTCTGACACCGCCGAGGAGCTATTTCCCAATGGCGGCGCTCTGGAAAAGGAAATCAATATCGACGGGCAGTTGTTCACCGTCATTGGAGTCGCCGAGAAACGCAAGAGTGCGTTTGCGGGCGGCAACAATCCGGAAGACAACATTGTACTTTTCCCTCTGACGACGTTCCGGAAGTTGCATCCCGAGTTGAAGGATTACTGGATCAGCGTCAAAGCGACATCGCACGTGGATATGCCGAAGCTGGAAGATGAGATGCGGGAGTTGCTGCGACGCAGGCGCAGGCTTGCGCCACAGACTCCAGACAACTTCTCGATCTTCACTCAGGAATCATTTACCGACTTCTGGAACCAGATCACCGGAGCGGTGTTCATTTTTATGTTCGCAGTTTCGAGCGTAGGGCTGATCGTGGGCGGCGTGGGAGTAATGAACATCATGCTGGTGTCGGTGACGGAGCGCACCCCCGAAATCGGCGTGCGCAAAGCGATCGGCGCGCGCAAGGCGGACATCCTCATGCAGTTCACGCTGGAAGCGGTCACGCTGACAGCAGTGGGCGGGGTTATTGGCATCCTTGTTGGGGCGGTGATTACCTGGGTGATTCCAGCGATCTGGAGTTCGATGCCGGCGCGCATGTCATTTTTCTGGACTGCTTTTGGATTTGGCGCGGCTGCGGCCGAGGGCCTGCTATTTGGAATTTATCCGGCATGGAAGGCCGCCAACCTCGACCCCATCGAGTCGTTGCGTTACGAGTAACATACGTCGCGTGATGACGGGAGCCAGCGAGAACTCATGCATCTGACGTTACGCTCCCTGATTGAAACCGTGGCTGCGTTTGGAACTCTGGCCAGCCTTGGATTTTATTTACTTTCGGGATGCGGCATCGTGAGCTTTCTGCGTCATCACCGCCGCGCATCCGGTTTGATACCTCAGGCTCAACTCCCACCTGTCTCCATACTGAAGCCGCTGAAGGGAATCGATCCGCAGATCTGGGAGGCGTTTTGCAGTCACTGTGAATTGGACTATCCGGAATATCAGTTGATCTTCGGCGTCAGCGATGCAGACGATCCAGCGATCGAACTGGTTCGGAAGCTGCAGGAGAAGTATCCGAACCGGCAGATTGAGTTGGTGGTTTGCCAGCGTGATCTCGGTACGAATCGAAAGCTAAGTACGTTGGCGCAGATGCTGCCCACTGCGCGTCACGAAATATTACTGGTGAATGATAGCGACATTCGGGTCGCGTCCGATTATTCGGTCGGCATGGTGAGTTGCTTGTACCGTGGCACTGCCAGCTCGACGATCGGGTCGCGGCTCGAAGCGCTGGGGATCAGCACGGATTTTGTGCCGGGTGTGTTGAGCGCTCGACTTATCGAGGGCGGTTTGCACTTTGAGCTGGGATCGACGCTGGCTTTTCGTAAGAGTGATCTGCGAGCGATCGGCGGTTTCGAAGCGATGGTGGATTATCTAGCCGACGATTACGAAATCGGACGCCGCATTGCCGCGCTGGGAAAGCGCGTCGAACTGAGCGACGTCGTAGTCGAAACGTTCTTGCCGGCATACTCGATCCGGCAGTTTTTCGATCACCAGTTGCGCTGGGCGCGCAGCGTCCGGGGCGCGCGCAGCTGGGGATACGAGGGCCTTGTTCTGACGTTCGGTTTGCCATGGGCACTGATCACCGTGTTGGCGGCGCGAGGAGCGGCGTGGACATGGGTGTTGTTGGCGATCGCCGTTGCTGCGCGGCTCGCGGTCGGTTTGGCTTCAGCACTCACGGTACTCGGCGATGCACGGGCGCTACGCGACCTCTTTCTGTTGCCGGTGCGCGATCTGATTGCGCCATTTGTGTGGGCCCTTGGGCTGGTAGGCAATCGGATCGTATGGCGAGGCGATGTGTTCTATCTCAGGAATGGCCGGCTAAAAAGAGCTTCCGGTGAAGCTCCGGTGCGGCATGAACTATCCCGTTTGCCCCGACCCTGATTGCTGGGTCACCGGCCGATTCGTGAAGATGAACTTTCCTCCACGCCGCGCTAGTTCATAGTAGGTCAAACCATGCAGCTCTCCAGGGCTGTCGTCTTCCGCCCACAGAAACACTCGCTGCGGACCTGCCCACAAAGTTTTGAAAGATTCGGGCGTTTCGAAGACGCGGGGGGCGTCTGGAAATTTTGATCCGTACCACATGTTTCCGGCGGGCTCGCGCAGGCTCCGGAGAGGCACTCCGGTATAAAAATTCAGCGCGGATGCATTCTCATACTTACCGATGACGACGATCACGTCGCCGGGGCGGTATTGATCCTTTATCGCCATCGCCAGATCCTTGGATGAGAGGATGGGAGAAAACAGCGTAAATGCGGAATGAACGCAGGCGAGAATTACGATCATCATCGCGGCCAGGACAGCATTACCGGCACCCGCGCTCCCACGACGCCGGAACAACCAGTTGGCAAAAGTCCCCAGCAGTAGTGCAAGCGCGACTCCGAGAAGCGGGCCCCGGAATAGGCCCATTGCCTGCGGAGTGAGGTCGAGGAAATGTCCGAAGGATAGCGCGTAGTCCTGCGGGTGTTTCTTGAGCAGATCGGAAAGGTCGATGCCTGGAGTTGGCGGCTTCGAGAACCACAGCAAACCGAATCCGGCCGCCGCAGCGATGACGCCGATGACCAGCAGCGCGGTCGCTGAAGTGCGACCGGCGCGGCGTTCCGGGCTTCCGGCGGGCGAGGTTCGCTCACGGCTCAGCCATCCGCCGATCAGAAGAGCCATGCCGGGTATTGCGGGAATCGTGTAGTACTCCTGGCGCGTGGAGAAGCTGAAGAAGCCGACAATTACCAGGGCCCAGAGCAGGAAAAGCAGGTTGGCGCGCTGCCGGCGCGTCATCTTTGATCGGAACTCACTCCAACGGCGCGGCACTTCCAGCAATCCTTGCGGAACGAAAACGCTCCACGGCACCAACCACACGATGAGCAGCGCCCAGAAAATCAGGAGTGGGACGGTGTCGTAATCGCGCGGCACACGTTTGTTGAGGAAACGGAGGAAATGTTCATTGACGAAATAGAACCACAGAAATCCGCGTACCTGGCCCTGCGCGGGATTTGCCCGCTCGGCCAGAATGTGCCAGGGGGCGGCGATCGCAAAAAAAACCAGCGCGCTGGACGGCAGACGCAGCTTGAACAGGTGCTTCAGATTTCCGGTCAAGAGAAGATAAAGACCGATTGCGGCAATAGGAAAGATCAGTCCGATCAGACCTTTGGTCAGGACATTCAGCGCACAAACCGCCGCCAGCCCCCAACAGACCCAGCGTGAGGGCGTCGTCTGTTCGAGCGATTTCAAAAACAGCCAATACGTGAGAGTCAACCAGAGGGCGACGGGCACGTCGGGAATGAGAAAACGCGTGAACAGATAAGGCCCAAGAGCGGTGGCTAGCACCAGTCCGGAATCGAATCCGCCCTCGGGGCCGAATGCCCAGCGACCGAGGCCGTAGGTCGCCAGGATCATGCCCAAAACGCCCAACATCAGGGGGAAGCGTGTGCTCCACTCATTAACACCGAAAACCGTGTAGCTGGTGGCAACGCTCCAGTACATGAGCGGCGCTTTTTCCAGATAGCGGACACCGTTGGCATAGAGCGTGATCCAGTCATGCCTCTGCACCATTTCGCGAGCCGCTTCCGCGTGTACGGTGTCGGCATCGTCAAGCAGCGCCGGCGTGGAGAGGCCAACCATATAGATGACGATCCAAAGCGCAATGAGGATAAGGGCGGAGATCCTCCAATCCGAGAGGAGAGAGATCGGGCGATTGAAGGAACGGGTGCGCGCTTGCCCGGGCTCGGAGGCCTCAGAGGGAATCATCGAGAGAATGGTCATTATAGCGGGGAAGAGGAGTCGTCCGGGATAGGCGCCGGGAACGAGTGTCTATGGCGCGAGGGAGTCTCAATCTGCCGCGACGCCACTGGAAACGTTTCCGCCCGCTACCTCGCGGTAGATCTCGAGGATTCTCGACACTGAATTTGTCCACGAAAAACGCTGCGCCTGCTGGTAGCCGCGCTGCTTCATGCGATTCCGCAGGACTGGATCGAGCAAGGCTTTCTGGAGGGCGCGCTGGATTTCAAAAACATTCTCTGGATTGACCAGCAGAGCTGCGTTCCCAGCTACCTCGGGCAGGCTTGACGTATTCGATGTGACCACAGGAGTTCCGTGGGCCATCGCTTCGAGCGGCGGCAGTCCGAAACCTTCGTAGAGAGATGGGAAAACGAAAATCTTGGCGACGTCGTAGAAGATGCGCAGTACTTCGATAGGCACGAAACCGAGAAAACGCACATCGTTCTGCACGCCGCTCCGGACTACTGTGCGGCGCAGACCGGGGTGGCCGGAGAGGTCGTCGCCGATGATGATGAGTTTCAGGTCCAGCAATTGCTGCTCTTTTTCCAATTCAGTTTTCAGCGCTGAGAATGCTTCGATGGTGCGCACAACGTTTTTATGTGGACGAATCGCGCCTGCGTACAGGAGGAACGGGTAGTTGACCTGATAGCGTTCGGCGATCAGATCCCGGTCGGACTGGGAAGCATGGCCGTGCAGAAAACGCTCGTCGATGGCGTTGTAGACAACTTCGATGCGGCCGTCAGGAACGTCAAATGTTCTGGCGATCTCACTTTTCGTGAACTGCGAGACGGCGAGCACCCGCGCGGCTTTGCGAAGCGCGCGCCGCGTTAACTGAAGATGCAGGCTGCGGCGCAGGCTTGAGCGATCGCGGGCTCCGTACATGTGGTCGAGGAGATCGTGCACCGTCACCACGTAAGGGCAGGGCAGACCGCGCGGAATCCAGAACAAGTGCGGGATATGGACTACGTCGCAGTGCAGGCGGCGCACGGTGGCGCGAAACTCGAAACTTCCTCGCAACGTGTTCTCACGATCGGCCAGCGGCACAGCGTGAAAGTTCGGAGGGAGCGGGCCGCACTCGTCAACTTTTGCAGGTAAACCGATCAGGAAATACTGGCTCTCGCGATCCAGACGGGCCAGCGTCCGGACCACGTTGCGGATATAAGTGCCAATGCCAAACTCCGTCATGCGACGGATATCGATGGCGACTTTCACGAAGGGAATTTAAACACAATTAGAGGGTTACTTAGCGACCTTCGTGGGTTTTCTTTGCGAACTTTGCGGTTAGTAGCTCTCGATTGCAAAGGTCGCAGTGACAAGCAGCCAAGAAAAGCATGCGGGCTCAGCGATGTCCAAGGCGCAGACTTTCCCAGCTTCCATCCGACGCCCAGCCGCCGTCGACGGAAAGCGCGTGACCATTGACGAAGCTGCTTTGCGTTGGGTCGGCGAGGAAGGCGATCGCTTGCGCGACGTCATCGGGAGTGGCGAAGCGGGCCATAGGAACACGGCCGGTAATGTCGCTGTCGGCGTACAGGCCGGCGTTCTGAGCGGAGTCGTCCATCGGAGTCTTGACCCATCCGGGACAAACGGCGTTGCAGCGAACGCCGCGTCCTCCCCACTCGGCGGCCAGAGTGCGAGTCAGGCCGACGAGCCCGTGCTTGGAGGCGTTGTAGGCGGCGCGGTCGGCGACTCCGAGCAGTCCGGCTACCGATGCAACATTGATGATGCTGCCGGATTTTTGCTGGAGCATGATGCGGCCGAAGGCGCGGCAGAGGAGAAATGGTCCGAGCAGGTTGATATCCATCACCCGCTGCCACTCGCTGACGGTGATTTCTTCCGCCGGAGCAATGGAGCTGATGCCTGCATTGTTCACAAGCACGTCAATGCGACCGTAATGAGACATGACGGACTCGGCCATGCGAGAGACCGCGGATTCGTCGGAGACGTCGCCGAGGACTTCGAGAGCATCGACACCGTGGCTTCGTACTTGCGCTATGGTTTCTATGGGAGAACGGAGGTCATTGAGGGCGAGCGAGAATCCGCGCTGGGCCAGGACTTCGGCGGTGCGCCGGCCGATCCCCTGGGCGGCTCCGGTGATGAGGGCAACTTTCATGAGGTCAGGAAAAAGTGGCCTTGCGCTCTTGTTGAGTTCTCGTTGTCAAAGGCTTGACCGCAAAAGGGCACGAAGGATCCAGATTCTAGACTTTGAGTTCCGCTTGCGCTCGCGCCCGCCGCTCGGCATAGAGTGGGAACTCTTCGGCCAAATTCAATACTTCCTTACGGATTCTCGCCAACTGACCTGCATCGCTGCGGTGATGTAGCGCTTCCGCGATCCAGTGGGCGATCTGGCGCATCTCGGGCTCTTTCATCCCGCGGGTCGTGACCGCAGGAGAACCGATCCGAACGCCGCTTGGCTTCATCGGCGGATTGACGTCGAATGGAATCGCATTCTTGTTGACGGTGATGCCAGCTTCACCCAGCGCCTTCTCGGCTTCGCTGCCGAACATGCCTTGCGCAAATACGTCTACCAGCAACAGGTGTGTATCGGTTCCACCGGAGACTATGCGGAAGCCTTCCGCGGCAAGCGCTTCGGCCATCACTTTCGCGTTGGCGACAACCTGACGCGCATATTCGCGGAACTCAGGCTGCGAGGCTTCAAGGAAACACACGGCCTTCGCCGCCACGATATGGACGAGCGGTCCGCCCTGAATTCCGGGGAACACAACTTTGTCGATGGGCGCGGCGAATTCCTGTTTGCTGAGGATCATCCCGGAGCGCGGTCCCCGAAGAGTCTTGTGCGTAGTCGAGGTCACGATGTGTGCGTGCGGAACGGGCGACGGATGCGCGCCACCAGCGACCAATCCGGAGAAGTGCGCCATGTCGACCAGGTAGAGCGCGCCGATCTTGTCGGCGATCTGGCGCATGCGCGCGAAGTCGATGATGCGCGGATAGGCGCTGCCGCCGCCGATGATCATCCTGGGACGTTCTTTCTCCGCTATTTTCTCCAGTTCGTCGTAGTCGATGGTTTCGGTTTCTTTGGTCACGCCATAGGGAATGACTTTGTACGTCTTGCCGGAAAAATTCAGATGATGTCCGTGCGTGAGATGTCCGCCGTGAGCGAGGTTCAATCCCAGAATCGTGTCACCCGGCTGGAGGACCGCATAATAGGCGCCCATGTTGGCCTGCGATCCGGAATGAGGTTGTACGTTCGCATGCTCGGCGCCGAATAGTTTTTTCGCGCGCTCGCGGGCTAGTTCTTCTACAACATCGGTAAATTCACATCCGCCGTAGTAGCGCTTGCCGGGATAGCCTTCTGCGTACTTGTTTGTGAATACCGAGCCGGCGGCTTCGAGCACGGCTTCGCTCACGAAATTCTCGGAGGCGATCAGTTCCAGGCCTTCATGCTGGCGGCGAGCTTCGTTGTCGATGGCGGCGGCGATCTGGGGATCGACTTCATAGAGCGGGCGGGACATGGATGAATTGTTCATAGTAGGTGCCGGAGGTTATTTTACTGTGGCACGGACACTCCTGTCCGCGAATGAGTGCCACACGAAGCCTGGTCGGACTGAAGGTACTTGGGCAGCGCCCCCATAAGCGTTGTCTCAAGAACTACTTCCGTTTTGCCCATCACTCGGTCGTAGCTCCGAGGTGCAACCAAGACTGCGATGCTACGCTCTGTGTGGATTCCGGGCGCCTAGCTACTTCTGGAGGGGATCTATTTGAAGCCGCTGAACATGACAACATCGCTATCGTTTGAGCGAGCGCGGGTAACTGCGAACTTCCTGCCGTCCGGCGACCAAGCATAGGCCATCACAAGAGAGGGCTCAGAATCGAAGTGTGTTAGCTGCACCCGTGCGCCACCGGTCAGCGGCTGCATGTACACATTCTGCAAGGCACCTGTCGTATGGTGCACCAACGTGAGCGCGTGTCCGTCCGGCGTCCACGCAAGTTGCTCCCAGTCGTATGTCGCGGGCAACTCGATCTCCTTTACGATTGCGCTGTCTTCCAGGTTTTGCAACACAATCTTCGACTTTGCACTGGCGCCCTGTCCTTCGGTCCTGCCGTACGCGATCAGTTCACCATTAGGCGAAACTCGCGGGGAAAACGGGGTTCCGTGGGCCAGTTCAACAGGCGTGCCGCCATCGATGGAGACCTTGAAAATGCGGGCTCCACCTTTCGCTTGACCGTCATTGTAAATGACCCACTTTCCGTCGGGGGTGCACGAACCATTTTCTATGTCCTTGCCAAAAGTAAGCTGCTTCAACTCACCCGTGCCCACATTCAGCCGCCAGACATTGGGGGCATTGTCCTCAAGAACTCTACCGACCACGACCGTATCCCCGGAACCGCACGCATTTGCAGAAAAAACAAGATCATCATTTTCCAGCAGGCGGACCCGGTTGCTACCATCGGCGGCAGTCGCGTAAAGGTGGAACGCTACATCTCGTTGGAGGAGCCTACCGGAGGAGGCCCATGAAAGATCATAGCCGGTCGCTTGTTCGGTCGAAATGGGAGTGAGCTTCCAATCGATCTTGTCGTTCAGTACCGAAGGAGAATCGCCGACATAAATCGTTGCCGCTCGCCGCTCCTGAGTACTAACGAATGATTTGCCGTCGGCTGTGACACTAAGCGAGTGATAAAGACTCAAGTCGTTGCTAATCTTGAAAGCATCGCCGTCAGAATATGGTTGGAACCAGATCTGCCACCGCAGCCCGGTCGACTTTTCACCGGCCACAAAAAACAGACCGGAGCCATCGGGCAACCATGCGACCGACGTAATTAGCGTGGGGAGCGGAAAACTCTTGACCAGGTTGCCTTCCGGTGTGAGTACCAAAATCGATGTGATCTTGTTATTTCCCGTGTCAAAAGCGCCCACTGCGATTAGACCAGCAGCAGACGACCAGGATGGATCAGTGAGCAAACCCCCAATCGCAACGTTGCGGCGGAAGATCACTTGTTCCCCCCCACCATCGGCATTTGCGGTCAAGATCTGATCTTCGCCTTTCTCCTGAATTGTGCGGCGGTAAGCGATACGCTTGCCATCAGCGGAGAATGCCGCCGCGCCAGCCACGTTGCCCACGATCTGGCGTGATGCACCGCCCAAAGACGGTACGCTATATAGGTTGACAATGTTAGGATTGGCCGCGTCGGCATGCGTGTAGTACAGATAATTCCCGTCCGGCTTAAATGTGGCGCCTGAGCCAAAGAAGCCGGTTTGAGGCGGCACAACTGTCACTTCGCTACCCGTGGCCACCTGTTTCACGCGTAGGCTGCGTTGCCCTTCCCGCCTGCCATAGGCCACCAATCTGCCGTCGGGCGAGATGCTGGCAAAATCTGCTGCCTCTCCATGCTCGGTCAGAGGCCGGATGCTGATGTTGCGAGTATCGATAGAGGGGACGCTCTTAATTAGGAGTTTGTACACGCCGAACCCTGCCGCGACTATCAGCACCAAAACCAACGCAGCCGTACCGATCAGCATGCCCTTGTGCCGTCGAGCTTCGGCGATCAGAATCGAACTAGACGACGACCCAACAGCAGAAGCTGCGGCGCCTCTATGTGTGGAAACGGCGCCCCGACTCTCAACCATATCCGCAGAACCAGCAGATGCGGCTTCCGCAACCGACCCGCCCGATTCTGTGTCCCGCTTCAGACGCTTCAGATCGGATCGCATTTCGGATGCGTGCTGGTAGCGCAAATCGCGGTCCTTCTCCAAAGCTTTCTGGATGATCCGCTCCAGCTCGACGGGAACTTCCGGATTCAGACGCACCGGAGTTATTGGGGCCTTGTGCAGGATCGCGTCCAGGATGTCGCCCGAACCTTCGCCCCGAAACGGTACCGTGCCCGTCGCCATCTCATAAAGCACCGCCCCGAATGAAAACAGGTCCGTGCGCGCATTCAATTCTCGGCCCCGCACCTGCTCCGGCGACATATAAGAAACCGTGCCCAGCATGGCACCCGGACTCGTCAGGTGGTCTTCGACGAGCAGGATCTCCTGAATGGTCGCGGTCGCGCCCTCGCCAGCCCGACTGCTGCGCCGCGTCACCTTGGCCAATCCAAAGTCCAAGATTTTGGCATGACCGCGCTTGGTCACGAAAAGGTTCGCCGGCTTGATGTCGCGGTGAACGATTCCACCGTCGTGGGCAGCATCGAGCGCGTCGGCAATCTCGATAGCGAGGGATAGAACCGTCTCCATGTCCAGCGGCTTTCCCGCGATGCGGTGCTTCAGCGTCATTCCATCCAGAAACTCCATGGCAATAAAGGTTTGTCCATGCTGGTCATCAATCTCGTGGATGGTGCAGATGTTGGGATGGTTCAACGCAGAAGCGGCCTTAGCTTCGCGCTGGAAGCGGCTGAGAGCTTGCCCATCTGTGGCCAGTTCATTCGGCAGAAACTTGAGGGCTACGAAGCGATCGAGTTTGAGATCCTCGGCCTTGTAAACGATTCCCATCCCGCCGCCACCGAGTTTCTCGACGATGCGATAGTGGGAGATTGTCTGGCCGATCATGACTGGGCGTCAACTCTGGGTTGCCGTATGTTAGGGCACTGGCCCTGCCACAGGCAACTCATAGTTATGGCCACAAGTTCGCATCGGCGCAAACTGATCGGACGTTACCGGGCGGATGGTCGGCTATTCGGAAGTCCGCCCAGATATCTGCCGGGAGGATCAACTTCTACCCCATCCCGATTTAAGTTGCGCTCATGGGCAGTTCCCCGCAGGTTGCCAACCGTATCGGCCAAGAAATCATCGAAAAGCACGAAAGGCTGACCAAATGAGCTCACCCAAATATCACCTCGCTGCGGCCATCCTGCTGCTCGGCACACTCGCCGGATGCACGAAGCAAGAGCAGAGCCCTCAAGAACTGAAAGAGAGAACCGCGGAAGCGACCGCTCGGGCAAAGAGCGATGCCAAGGCGGTGGCGGAAGGCATCCGCGAAGGCTGGAATCGCAACAAGCCACTGGATTTGAATACTGCTACGCGCGATCAGTTGATGAGTTTGCCCGGCATGACGACGGGACAGGCGGATCGCGTGATCGAGGCGCGTCCTTACAACGACCCGCATGACTTGGTGACGCGACACATCCTCCCACAAAGCGAATACGACAGAATTGCCGACAAGGTCACGGCGAAGCAATAAAGGTTGTCGGGCCGGAGCTTCAATCGCGCTGGACGGGTCAGAGACCCGTCCCTACACGAGCTAGTCAAATGCGGTGCGCAGGAAGTTTGCCAGCTGCCAGCCGTCCATGTATTTGAAGGGGGTCTCGCCCATGGTGTAGTGGCCGCAGGGCAGGACGACGACTCTGTGGTCGAGTTTGTGGCGGGCGAATTCGTCCACCACCCGCTTGGATAACTCTGGGAGGAAGGTCAGGTCATACTTCGCATAAATGATCAGTGACTTGCGCGGCCATCGCGAGAATTTGTCGAAATAAACCATCGGGCTGACGGCGCGCCAGACACGGCGCAAATCGTCGAGTTGAATTGCAGGTTCCAATCCCTCGCGGACGTGGCGGGTGGATTGCCCATGCCACACTACGTCGGCAACGTAGGTCGAAGCGTGGTTGAACGCAGCGACGCTGATGCGCGGATCGTGTGCTGTGGCGATGAACGCGTAGCAGGATCCGAGACTGGTCCCGACAATGCCGAGGCGGTTGTAGCCCTTTGATTCGAGCCAGTCGAGGCAGCAGCGAACGTCAATGACGCCCTGGCGCATAGCGTCCATAGTGCGGCCGATGTTGGCGGAGACGGCGTAGTCGGCGCGATGGATCTCAGCGGGGCGCCGAATGTCATGATGAGGCAGGCTCAACCGGAGAACGGAGATCCCCATCCAATTCAGTGTGCGGCACAGGCTGTTGTAGGCAAGCGCGTCGGCATTCCAGTGCGGGAGCAGGACCACCGCGCGGTGTCCGGGAACTGGAAACCACCGAGCGTTGGCCAGGTCATTCTCCGCATAGGGCGTTTGCACCGGTGAGGTGAAACGCAAAAACTCGGCGTGCGTGTTGCGGACCTTCGCTTCTAATTTTGGATCGGGAATTGCCCGCGTGCTGAATACCTGGACTTCGCGGCGCTCAAGACGGAAATCCGTAGGTGGACGGTAGGAGTAGAAATCGTCGCTGTTCTCAATGATGTGGTCGTTGAAACGAATGAAGTATTCCAGAAGCTCGCGCGGGGACTGTCCCGAAGGTCCGCCGTTGCGGCCGGGCCAATGCCGGGTCCAATCCACTCCCCAATCCAGAGGACGCACCACACGGTTGTTGTCGACCGACGTGAGGCGAGTTTCCCAGTTGTACATCCATTGGGCGTAACGCGAAGGCATGCTTATATAAACATAGCAAACTGGGGCACTAAGGAAGCGCATGGCCACAGCCAAATGCAGAAAGAGAGTGCTGAACTGCGATTAGATTTGCCCTGCCCAATTGCGGATACTGTGTGCCAAATGGGAAATCAATTGACTGTAACTACAATTGGAGTTACACTTGCAATTTGAATGGGATCCTCGAAAGAGGGACGATAATATTCGCAAGCACGGTCTTGATCTGGCCGATGCCGTCCCGATGTTCGAGGGGTCAATGCTGGGGGTTCCGGATACCCGCTAGGACTATGGCGAAAATCGCCGGATTGGTATCGGGATTACGAATGGTAGGGTCGCGGTGGTTGCATTCGCAGAATGCGGTGAGGATTCCATCCGCATCATCTCTTTGAGAAAGGCAAACCGGCGTGAGCGTGAACTCTTCGAGGAAGCGATCAAAGACGAATTGGAAGAAGGTTGAGTCCCTCCCCGATTCAAAAATTGACTATTCGGACATTCCGGAATTGGACTCGCGATTCTTTCAACAAGCGATCCGCTGGCCTGGAAGGAAGTTGCAGATTACGTTGCGTCTCGACCCCGACGTTCTTGCCTTCTTCCGCCAGCATGGAAAGGGATATCAGACCACCATTAACTCGGTGCTTCGTCGCTATGTTGAATCTCAACGCGATCGGGGTGTGGGCCGCTCACGGTAGGATTTCCGGACCCGCATCGCACCGGAGAGCCGCCTCTAACTTCCACAAGTTACGCATCCCTAACCGCCGCCCAAGTAGACCCTCGGCACTCTTTTCGAAATACTGCACAGAATCTCGTAAGGAATGGTTTCGCAGATGCGGGCATGCTCTCCGGCGTCGATGTTTTTGCCGTTGCTTTGGCCGAGAAGGATTACTTCATCGCCGACTTCGACGCCTGCGATGCCGGTCACATCTACAGTGGTCAGGTCCATGGAGACGCGGCCTGCGACTGGCGCGTACGAGCCGCGCACAATGACTCGCCCGCGATTTGAGAGCAGACGGTGAAAGCCGTCGGCGTAGCCGACGGGGAGGACGGCGACGAGGGTCGGTGCCTGTGTCACAAAAGTTCCGCCGTATCCGACTGCATTTCCAGCGGCGACTTCCTTCAACGCGATCACTCGCGTTTTCCACGAGAGCACCGGATGGAGCAGAGTTCCAGCATCGCCAGGCTGCGCAGCGCCGGCAGCTCGGGTTCGCGAGTATCCATAGAGTGCAATTCCAGGCCGGACCATCGTCTTCCAGGTTTCGGAGCGGGACAGAATCGCGGCGGAATTCGCCATGTGAACCAGTGCGGGCGCGAGACGGTGCGCGGAGAGGATGCCGAGTGCCTCTTCAAAAAGAGTCGCCTGACGGAGCGTCTTCTCTGGATCACGGACGGACGCGAAATGCGTGCTCACGCCTTCGAGTTTCAAATGACTGCTGGAAGCAACGGCTTTGCATATCGGCGGCAAAGCGTCTATTGAAGCGCCGAGGCGCGTCATTCCGGTGTCGATCTTTAGGTGGATTGGAAAAACAGTCTGCTTTTTCGAGGCCGCCTCTTCCAGTCGTTCGACATGCCACCTCTCCCAGACCGTGGGCGTGAGATTGTTAGCGACAGCCTCATCTTCCTCGCCCTTCCAAATGCCGGTCATCAGCAGAAGACGAGCCTTGATGCGGGCGCGTCGAAGCGCCAGGGCTTCCTCTGTGCCGGTGACTCCGAACCAAGGTGCGCCTTCCGTTTCCAATGCGCGCGCGCAGACGGCAGCGCCGTGGCCGTAAGCGTCGGCCTTGACGACCGCACAAATGTTCACGCCTTCCCCAACATGCTTCCTCACCGCGCGGAAGTTTTGACGGAGTGCGTCGAGGGAGACTTCGGCCCAGGTGGGGCTGGTTGTGACTGGAGAGCGGTCAAGGCGAGGCGCATTCACTGTGCCGATTATAACGAGCGTCGCCGCTGGCAGTTTGCCGCAGTTGAGTCGTCGGTAACCTGCCTCACTCCCGAGATTTCTGCGGTGCTGCGGCGCGGGCCGGGGACGCCCGCGCCACGGGAGCAGTTGGACAAGAGTGTCCGCCCCGGACGAACTCAGTTCCCGGAGAGCACGAAGTTCACGGTGATTTCGGTTTCGATTTCCACCGGTTCGTCATTCAGAAGATAAGGCCGGTATCGCCATTGACGGACAGCGTCGATGGCGGCGCCGGACAGTATGGGATGACCACTTTCGACTGTGAGACGTTCGATCGTGCCGGCCTTGCTGATGATGGCTCTCAACTGCACCGGTCCTTGAATTCGAGCCTGACGTGCCAGCGGTGGATAGGTCGGCTGAATTCGGAAGATCACATTGCCTTCCGACCAGTGCGAGATGCGGATGGGATGAGTAGGAGTGGGGGGTTTGGGCGTCACGGCAGGAATAGCATCACCCAACCCGTTGGGGACGCCGTCCGTGTTTCCACGACTGAAATGCATATTCGATGGATCAGGGGCCGAGCTTACATCCCGATCCTCACTTCTTGGCGTAGTGCTTGGAATATATCTCGGCATATAAAACTGGTTGTTCAGAAGGTTGCGGAAGGTGCCCGCAGAATGACGTTCGCGCGGAACCTCCGTGGGCGCGGCCGGTGACCTCATCGGCGGAACGGTAATGGTTTGCAGCCATTGCAGACGAGGCGGGCCCTGCACCCAAAACATCGGGATCGCCAGCAACAGGCTAAGAACCATAGCTTGAAGAGTGAAGGATGCGGCAGCCGACCATCCCCGGCGGGCAGACCTATCCCAGGAACTTTCGAGTGTGCTGAACATGATGTCCTCCGAACGGGCCCGTTATCGGTACAGACACCTGCAGTGAAGGATTTGCTCCTGAGGAATTAGCACGTCAACAAAAGAAAAAGGCCGCGCTTTCACGCGGCCCTGGGAACTGAATCGATGTAACCGGTGTCGCTACTGCTTCGGCGGATTGGTGGCCGGAGGCTTGGTTGCGGGCGGCACAACTGGCTTTGCTGCCGGAGCAGTTCCAGGCTTCGCTGCGCCTGCGGTCGGAGGCTTGGCGGCGGAGGCCGGCGGCGCCGGAACACCCGACTTGACGTTGTAAGCTTCAATCACGGGCTGCGTGATGTCCACGGCCTCGCCGTACCAGACCACGGGCCCCTGCGGCCACGGCTGTGAGGTGTCGATGATCATGCCGAAGCCATTCTCGCTGGCATACTTTACGATCACGGGAGCCATTTTCCCGAGCACTCGCTGCATGATCTCACCCTGCTGTCCCTGAGCTTCCTCACGGGCATCCTGCACGGAACGATCGAATACCTTTTGCTTGGACTCGATCTGCTTCCGCAGGGTAGCGGCGGCATCCTCGTTCATCTTGTCGCCCTGGGTCGTAAGCTGCTTCTTGAGGCCATCGATCTCGTCGCTCATGGTCTTGAGCTCGGTCTGCTTGGGCTCGAGCTTCTTGGTGAGGACGTCGAAATCGCGACGGCCTTCATTGGAACCAAAAATGGCTCCTTCAATGCTGATGGTGCCAACCTTGGTGCCGGTGGCGTTGGGGATGGCGGTAGCGGAAGCAGCCGAGGGGGCGTTCGGTACGGCAGCATTCGAAACGGTATTGGGGGCCGGGGCGGTTTGGGCCAATGCACAAAGCGATAAGCCGAACACGGTGGCCACAAGAATTCGCACAAACTTCGTCGTCATTGGTTCCTTTGAACTCCTTCGGATTGGTTCCGGAATACGATGGGCTCTACCAACAGATTGCAACCGGGCCGATCGGACCAACGCGGCGAACGCGCTCCGCGCCGCCGGTGCCCGGCTCTTCACGCCGAACCTCAAGCGTGGTGACCACCCAGGTTTTCGTGGGTGTAGACGCTACCGATTATAGGAGGGTGTGGGAACAGCGTCAAACTCGGGTCAATGGGGAGAGCAGACAGCTACAATTACCCGGCGCGCCTCGCATTGCGAATGCAGCTCCTATGAACCTGATCCTATGAATCTGGACGACACGATTGTCGTTGTTGCCACCCCGCCGGGACGGGGAGGAATTGGAATAGTCCGTCTAGCCGGGCCGGAGGCGCGATCGATTGCCGAACCGATGTTGCGGTTGAAGCATCCGCTGGAAGCGGGACGGGCGGTGTTTGGGGAGTTGATCGAACCGGATGGGGGCGATGGAAACGTGAACCGCGGCGCCGCTGGCTCTGCTGGTCGGACAAGAGTGTCCCACTTAGAAGGGCAGCGCATCGACGAAGTTGTCGTCACTTTTTTTGCGAAACCTCATTCGTATACGACGGATGACATCGTAGAAATTTCGGCCCACGGGTCGCCGGAGGTATTGAGGCACATCGTGGAGATCTGTCTGGCGAGTGGGGCTCGGCTCGCGGAGCCAGGCGAGTTCACGATGCGCGCTTTTCTGAACGGGCGGTTGGATCTGACCCAGGCGGAAGCCGTCCGCGATCTGATTGATTCGCAAACGCTGTTTCAGGCCAACGTCGCGGCGCAACAGTTGGAAGGATCTTTGTCGAAGCGGCTGAAGCCAATCAAGCAGAAGCTGGTCGAATTGATCGCGCTGCTCGAGGCGGGCATTGACTTCGCCGAGGACGATGTGTCGATCGCGGCTGATACGGCGATCCTGGAACACATTGCCGCGATTCGAAGTCCGCTCGAGGAACTGGCGGCGACCTTCGCTTACGGAAAACTGGTGCACGCGGGACTGACATTGGCTATTGTCGGACGCCCGAATGTCGGCAAGTCGAGTTTGTTTAATCGACTGGTGGAGCGTGAACGGGCGATTGTTACGGCACAACCGGGGACAACCCGCGATCTGGTCAGCGAGACGGTGGCGATCGGTGGAATTCCTGTGGAACTGGTGGATACGGCGGGAATACGGCGGGCGCTCGATGAGGCGGAGAGCATCGGAATTCGCAAGTCGATGGAAGCGCTGGCGGAAGCGGATCTGGTGCTCGTCGTACTCGACGCGACGCAGAACGTTTCTGATGAAGATCACGAACTGCTACGGCAAGTGGAGGGGCGGGCGGCAATTGTAGTGGAGAATAAATCGGATGTGGGGAGCTCTCAGCTGTCAGCTGTCGGCTCGCAGTTATTGCAAGTCAGAACTTCGGCGCTTACTGGTGTCGGCATTGCGGAGTTGCGAGCGGCGATTCTGCGGCATGTGAGCGGCGACGCAGGCCCGCAAATCGAGAGCGGATTTCTAACGAATGTGCGGCATGAGAAACTGGTTGGCGACTCAATAGTTGCGCTCGATGCGGCCAAGAATGCCGTTCAAGTGCGCGTTCCGCACGAAATGATGCTGCTCGACTTATATAGCGCTCTACGCCCGCTGGATGAAATCACCGGCGCTACGACAACCGATGACATACTTAGCTTGATCTTCGGTACTTTCTGTATCGGGAAGTAACCATGTCGTCTCGTTTCTCTTACTCGGAAATCATGCCGTAACTACCGACTCTGGATACACAACTCACCTGATTGCTCATGTGCCGAGATACAGTGCAGTATCTGCTCGCACGTATGTAAGTTTCGAGCAGCCAGATCGACTATCCCCCACGGACGCGGGCGTCTTTCTGTCGTGCTGCCCAGCAAGTGACGTTGCCAGTCTGATGGCGCACGCCAGTGCGCCACCGAGAACGCGGACTGACATAGCTTTCGGGGACGCGCCACCCCGACGCTGAAGCACAACCTTGCAGTGTCTCCAGCGAGAGTCGGTCCTCGCCCGCGGTGAACACTGCTCAACTAAAAAACGAGGAAAATTCAATGAATAGGCTCTCACCCGCAGTGTCGGTTACCCGGACGTGTCTATGCGCGGCAACCATCCTTTTCGCAATTTCCCTATCGGCCTACGCGCAAGCGCCGTTGTCGCAGCACGTGATTCTGGTTATCGAAGAAAACCATTCGTTCACCGATGTATTCACCAACAATGGCATGCCGTGGCTGGTCGGCAAGGGAAATCAATATGCCTACTCGAGTAACTATTTCTCCGATGCCGGCGGCTCACTTCTTGATTACTTATGGCTGGCTTCCGGTGGCGCAGAGGCAGCATTCCATTGCACCGGCAACGACTGCTACAACCCTGGGACAACCACAAAAGATCCCATCACCGATTCCAACATCTTCCAGCTCATGGACTCTCATCCGGTAACGTGGAGAGTTTACGCGCAAAGCTACATGAACGCGGGCGGAAATGTGAACGCGGTTGATGCCGGCCGGGGAACTCACTACTATGCTCGCCACTCCGCTGCGGTCTGGTATGCCGAGATTCTCAATAACGTGTTGGGCGCGCAGGGAAATGTCGTCGATATGGAACAATTTGTCATCGACGCGGCCAATGGCACGTTACCACGGTATTCGATCATCGTTCCCGATGGCAGCTATGATGCGCATGACGGCACACTGTCGGCTGCTGACCAATTTCTACAAAACAACCTGACGACACTGCTGGGCACCGCCGACTTCCAGACACTAGGCAGCGGACTCCTGATCGTAACTTTCGACGAGTGCGGAGGGGGCACAAACAGTTGCCCAGGTCCCGACGGGCAGGTGTACACCGCGATGATTGGGCCCAACGTGAAACGTGGCTATGTGTCCAATGTTCACTACATGCATGAAAATACTCTGCGGACGATGCTGGATTCGCTGAACATCCACAGCTACCGGACTTTTTCACGTCGACGGCGGGCGGAGTAGCAGTCAATTCTCCCGGTAACGGATCAGTTCAGGGTGCATCCGTTCCGGTTAAGGCGGATGCCAACGAATTGGGCACAACCATTCACCATATGGAAGTCTGGGACAATGGTACGAAGCTCGCGGATGTGAATAACACAACCATCAACCAGTCCTTCACGCTTGCCAACGGCTCTCACCAGATGACGATTCAAGACATTGGTCCGGGACCGAATTATGCGATCCTCCACAAGGAGACCGTAAACTTCACGGTCTCTGGCAATGACGGAGTTACGGTAATCAGTCCAACTCCGAATTCGACCCAGGCTCAACTACTGTGGGTGAATGCCTTCGCATCGGAATCGACCGGGAACATCGATCGGCTTGAAGCATGGGCCGACGGCCACAAGCTGGGCGACTCGCCAAGGGGATCGACTATCAACCAGTGGTATTTCAAGAATCCCAATCTCGGGGTTGGACCGCACACTCTCACAGTGCAGGACATCAGCACCAGCGGCGCCATACTTCACAAGACCATTTTTCCGATCACGGTATCGTCCGCCAACAACGTGTACGTGAATTCGCCGGTGAACAATTCGACTCAGGGAACTTCCGTACTGGTGAACGCCTATGCTTATGAGCAGAATGGTTCAAACCAGCTTATCGATCACCTGGAAGTGTGGGACCTTCACAATGGAGTTTCCACGAAGCTGGGAAATTCGCCGGAGGGCTATGCAACCACCAGCCTGTTCATCAATCAGAGTTATACGCTTGCCACCGGCACGCACCAGTTAACGATTCAGGACGTAAGTACAGGAACGTTCCAAGTTGTACATAAACAGATCGTGAATATAACGGTTCAGTAGGAAACTTCCACGCGCAGCCGGTCCTGTGAGCGGGACTGGCTGCCTATTTCCGCGAGTACCGAACTCTACTTCCAGCTCTACCGAATGCAACGGATGGACGCAGCCACCAGCACAGACATAAGTTGAGTCTGCGCCTCCTCGTAGTAGTCCTGCAGTCGGGCCCCGCAACATCATCCTTGCAGCTGGAGAGTTTTCATGAGATTCACTGTGTTTGCCTTCGCCGCGTTGGCGGCACTGTGCGCGTCGTGGCTTGCGAGTCCGGCAGCGTTTGCGGAATCTACTATCAGTTGTCCGGCGGGGCAGTACGACATGCTGGACTGGCTCACAATGGATTCCGATTTACGCGGATCCAATTTCCTCAATGGCAATAACAATCCGATCTACACGGTGCTGGACACCGCCAACAGCAAGTTTTACTGGATCAAAGGACCGAATGGATATCCGTGGGACATCAATCTTTACGACGGCACTTACATTTACCAGTGGATTACCGAATATGACTGGAACTATCCGCATACTTACAAGAAGTTTTATTCCAACACCAATATGCCGTTCGTTCCGCGCTGCGCGACTGCGGGATCGCCGGGCTGGAGCATCGCGGTGCCGCCGTCGGGCACGCCGTTCAACAGCGTCTACGGTTTTTATGGATCCACTACGAACAACAACTGCTCTCTCGATACGACCAAGAATCTCAACTGGGTGGTAAATGAACTGTGGGGACCATATTCCGAGCACCTGGGTGGAAACCTTCCAGACCCGCTGCAGACGCTCGTAATCTCATACCGCCATGGGTGTACCAAGAATGCGAACGGAAGTTACAGCTGCGCTGAGAAGGAGGAATTCCACCTTGCGCAACGCTACGGCTGGGTGCAATGGAAGCATTTCAATGGCAGCTGCGACGGGTCGGGGAACTGCACGTGGGCCAATGACAAGACCAGCACCTTCAACCAGATGACGCCGGGATCGACGTCGCCGGATTTTCCGTGCTTCTAGATTGCTGTGTGCGCTTCAAGGGCGGTCAGGCAGCCTCCTTCTGATTGCCCTTTTTCTCTTCCCTGATACGTTCGGAAAGCAGTGTCTTGGCACGTTCCAATTCAGTGCGGCGACGTGCGCTCAATCCCTTTCCGCCACGATTGATAAAGTATGTCAGCATCCTCATTCCGGAGCTCGGACCCTTCGGTGAAATCTTCTTGGAAGCCAGAGAACGCGCGATGGTCGCGGCATTTTTGGTAAATAAGCCTTTGGGTGGATGTGTGGAATCAGTTGTGACTTTGGAAACCCAACGCCTGGCTGATGGTGCTTTAGAGCGGGACTTGGTAGCTGACGTGGACTTTTTCTTTCCGGGAGAACGGGCAGGCATCGCAACCTCTCGAGGCAATTGAAGTAAGAATGAGATGCAGGTTCTCGATCGAGTGATGACTCACTTTTTATCACTGCCGGACTTTTCAGAGAGGGTCTTTATTTCCACTGGATTACCTTGGCCTCTGCGCACGCTTCCAGATAGTCAACCACCAGACTGAGCGGTAAGGGACCGTATTCCGCCGAGACGGCGTTGCGGATTTCGCCGACGGTCCGTTTGCCATCCACGAAATTAACAATCTCGTAGGCGTAGAGTTCGGATTGGTCCTGCACGCTGAGGAGCGGCGTCGCATCGGCGTTGAGGAGCTTGATTTTCGCGTAACGATCTTTTCCGAGACGGGCTAACAACACATTGTCATTCTGATAGGTCAGGGGACCGAAGTCGCCGATGCGCCCAGGGACGCGGCGGGCGGCAGAAGTATCGAGCCAACTGGCGGTGGGCGCCGTGCCGCTTGCTCCGCGAAGTTTCGCCTGGGCATCGATCGCTTCGGTGAACGCTGCCACCTGGGTGGCGAGCACTTTTGCGGCAGTCGCTTCTGAACCTGCTGGACCACCGGCGAGTTCGACTAACGAATGCAGCATTGCATTCTCTCGCTGGACTGCCTGTTTGAGAAGATTCCGCGCTTCGAACCAGGCGTCGCCGGGTTCGAGCTTGGGATCATGAACTAACCTCTGCGAGTCCTGGAAGATATGGGTGAGGCGCGCTTCGCTGGCGGCGGCCAGGAACGGCAGAAGTCTGGGAAGTTGCTGCGCGTCGATGCCAGCATAGACATATCCCGATGCTGCACCAAGCAAAGCCACGCGGCGGAGTTTTGTGGGATCGATTTGCGCGAGGCTGTCGTGGTCGGTGTGGATGTAGATGTCGGGCCAATCGCGCAGGTAGAGAGAAGGAACCGCGATGGTGGAGGAATCGTAATCATCGTGATCGCTGCCGGCAGAGTAAGGGGTCACGTCGGCGATGAACTCGTTGCGTGTTCCCTGCTCGGCGGTCCTGGTTTCGACGACAGCCGCTTCGGCTGAGCCGCCGCTTCCAGCGTAGTCACTGGCTGCGCTCTGGATTGTTTCGAGGAATGCCGCACCCACGTCGGTCACGAAACTCGGCAGTGACCAGGGCGTGGCGGTGACATGGAAGACGGATTTGTTCTTGAAGGGGTCGCCACCGACCATGTCCATGTGAATATTGGCGCGCAAACGTTGCTTGATTTCCGGATGCGTCGCGAGGTATGCCATGGTGCCTTCGACTTCTGGTCCCCAGACAAATCGAAGAGTGCGGCGCGGATGAGGCAGCGTTCCGGAGGCGATCAGTCTCGCCAGTACTCGTGCAGATTCCAGGATCGTTACGCATCCGCTGCCATTGTCGTTGGCGCCGGGACGCTCGTGGTCGAGATGACAGCTGTACACGACTTCTCCGGCGGCGGGATCGGAGCCGGGAATCGTGGCGGAGATGACTGTCCAGTGTGCGGGGCCGACGGTGGCTTTGACTTCGGCGTGCAGAGTAATCTGATCGCCCGCCTGCAGGCGCACGCGCAAAGATTGCGCGGTCTGGCGAGAGATCATGAATGCGAAGCCGGAAGGCTGGCGGGCATCGAGATGTCCCCAGCGCACAAGAGTGGGGTCGAGGCCGGACCAGGCGGTAGTTTGGTTGGGCATGTCGCTGACGATTCCCGCAGCGCCATGTTCGATTACGGTCAGCGCCTGCACGCGTGCGAGCATGCCATCGGCGAGGACAATTTTCCCGCGTACATCTTTGCTGCGATAGTCTTCTTCGCTGGCGCCATTCCCGACATCGACGAGCGCGGCGGTTACGTCGGCGGAGCGACTGTAGTCGGCAAGGCGAATCGGGTCGGTCTTCCAATCGCCGAGCAGGAGATGTTGCGGGCTCACTTCCCACAGAGTTCCGGCGTCGACATTCCATCCCAGATAGGAACGCATCAGGCCGTACGTTTTTGAGCCGTCGATGGGGAACTGTTCGCTGTGAGCGTCGGAGAGTCCGTACTCGCGGGCTTTCTGGAGCATGAATTGCGCGGCCTGGTCGAATTCGGGAGTGGCAGGGACGCGATGAAGGCCAGTGAGGAAACGCAGGTTTTCGTACGGAGCGGCGCCCGAGGATTCGTCCCGGATAGCGGCCCATTCACGCGTGGAGAGAAAGGGCTCCTGGGCGAGTAAAGAAAAGCTTGCGAGGATGAGGAATATTGAAAGGCGCAGGTTGTGCATGGCGACACGAGGATAGCATCGGCGGACGCCGACCCCGGAGGTTCCGTCCCATGTACGCCGTGTTAGTCGTACTCCAGTCGAGGGAACAACCAAAGTTTTGGATTCAGGCTTGTTGAGCGTCGTGGGTGATTGCGACGTCCAGGGCGCATTTTTATTTGCGGAGTTTTTCTACTTCTTCTGCCATCGCGAACTTCAGTTTCTCGATGCCTTCGCCGGTCACGGCTGAGATGGGATAAAGTTTCAGCTTTTTGCGGGTGGACCATTGCTTCAGCTTCTTCAGTTTGTCGGGGTTGGCTACGTCGATCTTGGACGCGACCATGATCATCGGTTTCTTTTCGAGCTCTGCACCGAAACTTGAAAGCTCGCCGAGGATTACTTCGACGTCTTTCATTACGTCAGCCCGGCTGCTGCCGTCTGATACATCGACTAAGTGAACGAGCAGGCGAGTACGCTCAATATGGCGCAGAAACTGGGTGCCCAGCCCGGATCCCGTGTGCGCGCCTTCGATCAGTCCGGGGATGTCGGCGACGACGAAGCTGATTTCTTCTCTGGCCTCGCCTACGGCGACCACACCCAAGTTGGGCTCGAGAGTGGTGAACGGATAATCGGCAATTTTCGGGCGGGCGGCGGAGATGCGCGAGATCAGGGTGGACTTGCCAACGTTGGGAAACCCTACAAGGCCAACATCGGCCAGCAGTTTCAGTTCGAGGCGGAAATGGCGTTCTTCTCCGGGACGTCCTTCTTCGTGTTCACGCGGGGCCTGATGGGTGGAAGTGGCGAACTGGGCATTGCCGCGTCCGCCGCGCCCGCCACGGCAGATCACCATGCGGTCGTCGGGGCTTGCGAAGTCATGGACCACTTCGCCCGTATCGTTGTCGTACAGGATGGTCCCGACGGGAACTTTCAGGACGATGCCTTCGCCGTCGCGTCCGGTTTTTTTGGAACCTTCGCCGTGGCGCCCGCGCTGGGCCTCGTATTCCGGATTGAAACGAAAATGGACGAGAGTGTTGTGGCGCTCGCTGGATTCCATCCAGACGTCGCCGCCTTTGCCGCCGTCGCCGCCGGAAGGGCCGCCGCGGGGAATGAATTTCTCCCGGCGAAAGGCCATGCAGCCGTTTCCTCCATCGCCGGCTTTAACTCGAATTTTGGCTTCGTCGATGAACATCGTCGGTTACGGCTGGTGGATAGCGGTCAGCGAATATTCTTCCTAAAGAATTTTCTTCCTCAAAATAGAATAGCCCCTTTCCGAGGGGCTATGGCAGATGTGGAGCCGGGTTTCACCCGGCTGGACGGGTCAGAGACCCGTCCCTACATCTTTAATTCTTTATTTCACTTCGACGGGTTCGACCATTACAAATTTGCCCATCGTCCCCTTGTCGAGGAATTTGATGCGGCCGGTGATTTTCGCGAACAAAGTGTCGTCCTTGCCGCGGCCGACGTTCAGGCCTGGCTTTACCCGCGTGCCACGCTGGCGAACAATGATGGTTCCGCCGGGCACCAATTGTCCGCCGAATGCCTTAAAGCCAAGTCGCTGCGCGTTCGAGTCGCGCCCGTTTCGTGATGTGCCCTGCCCTTTTTTATGTGCCATAAAGAATTCTCAGTTCCCAGTTCGCAGTTAGGACGAACCGCTTACTTCTTTTTCGTTGTCTTCTTCGCTACGGTTTTCTTAGCTGCTTTTTTCTTTGCGGGTTTCGCGGAGGCTTTCGCTTCCGTGCCTTCAGCAGCGGTTTTCTTCACTTTCGGTTCTTTCTTCGGGAGATCGGGGGCCTTGAATGACTGGCCGTCGAACGCGATCTCCGTGATGCGGACGGCGGTGAAGTCCTGCCGATGTCCGCGTAGCTTTTTGTATTGCTTCTTGCGTTTGTAGTGGAAGACGAGGATTTTGTTACCGCGTCCCTGATCGACGATCTCGCCGGTCACACGTGCTTCCACTCCGGGACGCACCACGCTGCCCGCTTCCGATGAAACGGCGAGCACGTCAGAAAATTCGACGCTGCCATCGGTGCCATTGACCTTTTCGACCCGGACAACGTCTCCGGGAGAAACCTTGTACTGCTTACCACCAGCGCGGATGACCGCGTACATAACTCTCCTCCACGACTCGCGTCGGGGGCTGACGTCCTGCGAGATGCGCTCAGGACCCGCCCGGCAGAGCGAAGCTCCGCAAATCTCAAGCTTATGCTTGCTGTTTTCCCGCTGCGGCTTGTGACCGGAAACGCGGCGCGGTCCCAGAACGGGTCCGCATCTACAGGCAAACCCAACTAGTTTATCGTGCGCTGTGGAAATCGGTCAAACCGAAGGGTCAGTGAATGAAATACGCTGAGTTTCTCCTCCGCTGACAATTCCACGGTCTATCCGTCATAATCTTTGGTTCGCTGGAGGTTTCATGAGGTTGCTGGTTCTTTTAGTGTTGATTCTTACTATGACCGCATACCCACAAACCGCACCGCCCACCGTCGCCGAAGCTCAGGAGTTCATGAACAAGGCTGAGGCTCAATTTGCGGAACTGACAGTCAAAGTGAACCGCGCCACCTGGGTGCAGGAAAACTTCATTACAGATGATACCGAGGCGATGGCCGCCGACGCGATCGATCAGATCACTGCAGCCACGACTGAACTGGTTGAGCAGGCCAAGCGCTTTGACGGCGTCAAAATGCCGGCTGACCTGGCGAGGAAGTTCATGCTGCTGAAGCTGTCACTGACGGCTCCGGCGCCGAAAGATCCTGCGCTGCGGAAAGAGATGACGACGATCGGAGTGTCGCTGGATTCAGAGTATGGCAAGGGCAAGTATTGCCGCAAGAATGGCGAGTGCCTGGATATTACGGCCATCGAGAAAATCATGGCGCACAGCCGCGATCCGGAGGAGCTCAAAGAGTTGTGGATGGGCTGGCATTCGATTTCCCCTCCAATGCGTCCGCGATATTCGCGCTTCGTCGAGCTTTCGAATCAGGGCGCTCGCGAGATGGGCTTCAAGGATGTGGGCGCGTTGTGGCGGGGCGGGTATGACATGACCCCTGAGGAGTTCTCGGCCGATCTGGAGCGGTTGTGGAACCAGGTGAAGCCGCTATATCTGTCGCTGCACACGTTTGTGCGAGCGAAGCTGGTCGAGAAGTATGGTCCGAACGTGGTCCCCCCGGACGGGCCGATTCCGGCGCATCTCCTGGGCAACATCTGGGCGCAGGAGTGGGGAAACATTTATGACCTCACGGGCGTGAAGGAAGACAAGAATGGGGTGGACGTCACCGAATTGCTTAAGAAGAAGAATCTCGATGCCAAGGGCATGGTGAAGTACGGCGAGGGCTTCTTTACTTCTCTCGGATTTGAAAAGCTTCCGGCGACATTCTGGGAGCGGTCGCTGTTTGTAAAACCGGCGGATCGCGATGTGGTTTGCCATGCCAGCGCATGGGATATCGACAACAAGGACGACTTGCGGATCAAGATGTGCATTCAGGTTCGGGGCGAAGACTTTGTCACGATCCACCACGAACTGGGACACAACTTTTACCAGCGGGCTTACAAGAACCAGCCGCCGCTGTTTCAGAATGGCGCCAATGATGGCTTCCACGAGGCAATCGGGGACGCAATCGCATTGGCGATCACTCCGGAGTATCTGCATAAGGTCGGGCTCCTGGAAAACGTTCCACAGGGAACGAACGATGTTCCGGAGTTGCTGAAACAGGCACTGGACCGCGTGGCATTCCTGCCGTTCGGGCTGCTCATTGACCAGTGGCGCTGGAAGGTGTTCTCGGGCGAGATCAAGCCGGCGGACTACAACAAGTCCTGGTGGGAGTTGCGGCTGAAGTATCAGGGCATGGTGCCTCCGGTGCCGCGAAGCGAAGCGGATTTCGACCCGGGCGCGAAATACCACGTGGCGTCGAATACCCCATATACGCGTTACTTCCTGGCACACATATTGGAGTTTCAGTTCTACCGGGCTTTGTGCCGGGAGTCGGGATATAAAGGGCAGTTGAACCGGTGCACATTCTTCGGATCGAAGGAGGCGGGCGCCAAGTTCAACAAGATGCTTGAAATGGGTCAGAGCAAGCCGTGGCCGGACGCATTGGAAGCGCTGACGGGCGAGCGGCAGACGGATGCAGGGGCTCTGCTGGAGTATTTTGCGCCGCTCAAACAGTGGCTGGACGAACAAAACAAGGGGAAGAAGGTGGGTTGGTAGGGGTCGTGCCTAACGGGACTGGAATTTTCTGCTGGCGCGACCCGGTACCGGTGCCGGGCTTTGCCGTGCCGCCACTACGCTCGAGATCGGCAGTGAAAGTGTTCAATACAGGCTCACCGGTTTGAGTTTCGACCGTCTGATCTCAAGGTGTGCAGCTATCCAAAGGAGCACTTATGTTTAAATTTGCCTCCGTTTTCTTCCTTTTGCTTGTTCTGATGATCGGCGCAGTTGCGCAGTCGGGGCCAGCGTCGCAGCCTACCGTTTGGGCTACGAAACCCGATGCTGCGGCTTTCGAGAAGATTGTCAATGACAGGCTGGCGGAGGGACAAGAGTCGATCGACAAGATTGTCGCCGTCAAGGGCGCGAGAACGATCGAGAACACGCTCGTCCCTTATGACGAGGCGATCCGGCACATCAACATTGGGTATTACCTGGCGAACATGATGTTTCAGGTGCATCCGGATTCGGCCTTCCGCGATAAAGCGTCGACGATGAATCAGAAGGCCACTGCCATGCTCACGGCGTTGTCGTTGAATCGCGACGTGTACAAGGCGCTGTCGGCGCTGGATCTTTCGAAGACCGATGCGACTACACGTTATTACGTGACGCGCACGTTGCTGGAATTCCGGCTGGCGGGCGTCGACAAAGATGACGCGACTCGCGCCAAGCTCAAACAGCTCAACGACGACCTTACCGGACAAGTCACGCTCTACGAACGCAATATTGCCGACGACCAGCGCAAGGTCGAGATCAACAGTGCGGCGGAACTCGATGGCCTGCCACAAGATTACATCGACCGCCACAAGCCAGGCGCCAACGGCAAGATTGTGATCACCACCGATTACCCTGACGTTTTCCCGGTCCTGAAGTTTGGGAAGAATACAGAACTGCGGCGGAAACTCTACGATCAGTTCGACAACCGGGCTTATCCGAAGAACCGCGAGCTGCTGATGAAGATGATGCAGACGCGCTACGAGATCGCGACCTTGCTTGGGTACTCCTCGTGGGCGGACTATTTCGCTGCCGACAAGATGGCGGTCAATGGCCAGAACATTGCGAACTTCATCCGCGACCTGGACGCGGCGGCGCGTCCGCTCGCGAAGCGTGAATTTGCCATGATGCTGGCGGAGAAACAGAAGACGGAACCGGGAGCAAAGGAAATCTGGGAATACGAGTCGAGCTACATCAAAGAGCAGCTGCGGCGGTCGCAGTACAACTTCGATTCGCAATCGGTGCGTCCATATTTGCCTTATCCGAGCGTGAAGAAGGGCATCATGGATACAGCGGCGCAGCTCTTTCACGTGACTTTCACGCAGGAACCGAACGTACCGGCCTGGGACCCGACGGTTGAGACCTGGGATGTGATCGACAACGGAAAGATGGTCGGACGTTTTTATCTCGACATGCACCCGCGTCCGGGAAAATTCAGCCACGCGGAAATGGTTCCGGTGCTAGATGGAGTTCGAGGCAAGCAGATGCCGGAAGCTACGTTGGTCTGTAACTTCCCGGCGCCGACTGCGGACGACGCGGGATTGATGGAGTACGGCGACGTGCAAACGTTCTTCCATGAATTCGGACACCTGATGCACCACATCCTGGGCGGGCAACAGCCATGGGCGGGGATCAGCGGGATCACGATGGAAGCGGACTTCGGAGAAGCGCCGTCGCAGATGCTGGAGGAGTTCATCCGCAGCCCGGAAGTATTGGCTTCGTTCGCGCATCACTACAAAACAGGCGAGCCCATTCCGGCGGAACTCGTGGGCCGCATGAACCGCGCAGGAGCTTTCGGGCGCGCGGGATATACGGCTGCGCAGGTGAGCTACACGGCACTGTCTTACGATATCTACAAAGGCAAACCGCAGGACGTTGACCTGGATGCTGTCACCCTGGCGGACACGAAGCGCTACACGCTGTTCACGCCGCCGGCGGGCACACATTCCTATGCATCGTTCGGACATCTGAGCAGCTATTCGTCGGCCTATTACACCTACATGTGGGACCTGGTGATCGCGCAAGACTTCTTCGTCCAGTTCGACCACAAGAACCTGCTGGCGGGCGATGCTCCCATGCGCTATCGGAGAGTTGTGCTAGAGCCGGGCGGGTCGGTATCGGCGAATGATCTGGTGAAAAACTTCCTGGGACGTCCGCAGAATATGACGGCGCTGCAGAAGTGGATGGGCGAGGAGTTTGCCGGCGGAGGAGATGGTGCGGCGGTGGGGGTGAATTGAGTAGCGGGGGATCCGGGCTGGAGATGGGTGCGCTCCCACAGGGTTACTTTCGTTAGCACGATTCATCGACAACAATTGCGCATACTTACTGCATGGTGAAAGTGGACGACTGGTGTTGCAGCGCGTTGTCGTTGCCGGCGGAATAGACGTCCAGGTGGTGCGTGCCGACGGCGAAGGTGTGGGTCGCTTTCAGCCACGCGTATTTGTCCCAGACGTGGTGTTGCTCGACTATTTTTTTGCCGTCGACCCAGACCTCGATCTTGCGAAGCGGTTCGAACCAGGACGCTGCGATCTTGAAGTGCACGCTGGCTTTCACGGTCGCGCCATTGGCGGGACTGCAGACGTTGATGCCATGGGGTGCTTTGGGATAGGAGCACGGCGACCAGTTGGTTGCGGTGGTCGTATTCAGATAGTCGTACACGCTGGTCGTACCAGTGTTGGAGGTGTCTGTGGCAGCCACTGCCAGGTCGGGTCGCTGATCGCGATTGAAATCGCCAACCACCAGAGTACCCATCTCGAAAGAAGAGCCGAATAGGACTTCCTCCCACGTGAATGAGTTGTTCGGGCCTCCGAGGAAGAGGCCGATGACTATCTGGTTCGATCCGTTGACGGCGGTCATCGCGACGTCGTTGCGACCGTCGCCGTTGACGTCGGCTACAACGGGGAGTCCGCCGTACCCACTGGTTTTTAGATATTTTGCGGTGAGCGTTCGCGTTGGGTGACCGTAGAGAACGATCATGTCTCCAGTCTGAGTGGGAAATGTTAGAAGGCCTGTCAGGTCGGTGCGGCCGTCGCCGTTCACGTCGCCGGTGGTGAGATAAACGATCGTGCCTCTGAGGCCGGGGAACACGAGTTTGTCGGTAAACGAGGTTGATCCGTTACCGTACAGAATATGGACGTCGGTGTGATCGCATGTACTGGGGTTGCACGGTGGATAGATGATGCCGAAGGCGATGTCGGCATTGGCGTCGGAATCGAAATCGCCGATGCCGTATATGAACACCCCTCGGTCGGCGCCAACGGTCAGGATATTGACGGGAGCGGAGAATTTTCCCTGGCCATCGCCGTACATCACGGCAATGTTACGCCCCATAGTGAGCGCTACATCGATCTTGCCGTCATGATTGAAATCGGCCACGGAGAGAGTTTGAACGTAGTCCGGCAACGGGATGCTCTTCGGCGCAGCGAGGGTGCCATCGCCGTTTCCCAGATAGACCAACAAATTTTGTTCATTAATCAGGATGATGTCGGCTTTGCCATCGTTGTTTACGTCGGCGGTGGCGAAATACACCGTCGTCTGCTGCCTAATCGGAAGGGCATACCTGACGGGCGCAGCAAAGGTGCCGTCGCCGGTCGCGATCTGCACCGAAAAGGTGTTGTCGGCGGGGATTCGCGAATACGTCTGGATCAGATCGGGAATGCCGTCTCCGTTGAGGTCGGCGGTAATCATCCGGCTGGTGTACTGGATGGCTGCAGTCTCTTCGCGATTGAAGGTGGCGACCCCCGCAGCGGCCGAGATCGAGGCGATGGTTATCAGGACAGTGCAGAGCGAACAACAGAAACGGTACACGAAACCTCTCTGTGCCGGGTGTAGGGTGCTTATCCGGCATTGTTTTTTGAGGCTGCGATAGGCCCGGAGGTTGTCCTTTACAGGGTTCCCCCGAACGGCTTCGGCGGCCAAGCGTTCTAAGCAGCTATCGCCAACTATCGCCTGAGGCTGGCGGACTTCGCCTGAGTGGTATACCCGGGAATCTGAAATCTTTCTGCGGGCCTCGGGCTGTTTGACCCTCGCTTTTCCAGTCCCGTAAACTGAAAAGATTCAGCGCAATACAGGGCTCAATCTATTTATGTCTGAGAGTATTCATATCAAGCTCCCCGACGGGAGCACCAAGGAAGTCCCCAAAGGCACCACTGCGCTCGATGTTGCCAAGTCCATCAGCCCGCGGCTGGCGGATGCGGCGCTGGCGGCGAAGACTAATGGCGATCTGATCGACCTGACTCGACCGCTCGATAAAGACACCGATCTGCGACTGCTTACGGATAAGGATCCGGAGGCGCTGGAAGTCTACCGGCACTCGTCGGCGCATTTGCTGGCGGCGGCGGTGCTCGAGCTTTTTCCCGAGACCAAGCTTGGACACGGGCCGTCGACCGAGAGTGGATTCTTCTACGACTTTTATCGTCCGACTCCGTTTACGCCGGAAGACCTGGAAAAGATCGAGAAGAAGATGCAGGAGCTCGTCCAGCAGAACCTGCCGTACGCGCGCGAGTTCCTGCCGCGCAACGAGGGGTTGCAGAAGTTCAAGGGCGAAGGCGACTTCATGAAGTGCCATTTCATCGAGCAGTTCACCAAGCCCGATGAAAAGATCTCGATTTACAAGACTGGCAAGTTTCTCGACTTCTGCCGAGGCCCGCACATTCCATCCACTGGCAAGATCAAGGCGTTCAAGCTATTGAACATCGCCGGGGCTTATTGGCTGGGGGATGAAAAAAATCAGCAGCTGCAGCGGATTTACGGGACTTCGTTTTTTTCCAAGAAAGACCTTGACGATTATCTGAACAAGATCGAAGAGGCCAAAAAGCGCGATCATCGTGTGCTGGGACAGCAGCTGGACCTGTTTTCGATCCAGGAACTGGCCGGGCCGGGACTCATTTTCTGGCACCCGAAGGGTGGGATCATCCGCAAGGAGATGGAAGACTGGATGCGCGAAGAGTACCTCCGGCGCGGATATTCGCTCGTTTATACGCCGCACGTGGCTCGGCGGCAGCTCTTCCACACCTCGGGACACGAAGGCTACTACTCGCAGAACATGTTCGACGCGATGGAACTCGACGATGCCGAATATCGTCTGAAGCCGATGAATTGTCCGGGGCACATCCTGATTTATAAGGATTCGCTGAAGTCGTATCGCGATCTGCCGGTGCGGCTGGGCGAACTCGGGACTGTCTATCGCTACGAGCGCTCGGGGGTAATGCACGGACTGCTGCGAGTGCGCGGATTTACTCAGGACGACGCGCATATTTTCTGCACGCCGGACCAGATCGAATCGGAAGTCGCGGGATGCTTGGA
The DNA here is from genome assembly GCA_003225495.1 of Acidobacteriota bacterium. GTDB lineage: Bacteria > Acidobacteriota > Terriglobia > Terriglobales > Acidobacteriaceae > Acidiflorens. Next base: position 10,404 of record QIAJ01000084.1, on the reverse strand, counting down.
TTTTGCGCTGGATGTGCTGAAAGATTTCGGCTTCGATAAGTTTCAAACTGAGCTCTCCACCTGGAATCCTGACGATCGCAAGAATTTTGTCGGCAGCGATGAACAGTGGAAGGGGGCCACCGATTCGCTCGAAAAGGTTCTGAAAGAAAAGAAGATCGAATACACGATCATCCCGGGCGAAGCGGCGTTTTACGGCCCGAAGATCGACATCAAGCTGGTGGACGCAATCGGCCGCCTGTGGCAACTCTCGACTGTGCAGTTCGACTTCAACCTCCCGCAGCGCTTCGGCCTGGAGTACGTCGCTGAAGACGGCACGCGCAAGCAGCCGGTCATGGTGCATCGCGCTCTGTATGGATCGGTCGAGCGCTTCTTCGGCGTTCTCATCGAGCACTACGCGGGTGCGTTCCCGGTCTGGCTCTCTCCGGTGCAGGTGGTGATGATCCCGATTGCAGAGCGGCATGCGCCGTACGCGGAAGATGTCGCTTCCCAGTTGAGGCGGGCGGGAGTACGCGTCGAAGTGGATGCTCGCAATGAAAAGATGAATGGCAAAATCCGTGAACATGCGATGAAGAAAGTTCCGTTCCTGCTCGTTGTGGGGGATAAGGAAGCGGAAGCAAACAGGGTCAATGTCCGGACGCGCGGGAAAGAGAAGACTGAGGATACGGGGACGGCGGAGTTTGTGGAGAAGATCAAGAAACTGATTGCAGAGAAAAGTCCGGGGTTGTAGATCGTATCGCCGGCCGGGGGACGGCCGCTCCGGCCGCCCCACAAGGCTTTCGCCGTTGACAATGCCCCCGATTTAGGACAAGATTTCTTCCGCAGTTTGCCGCGGCCAGTTCCCCCTCGCCGTTTTTCTCGAAGTTCAGATTCGATCTCAAGCCGCGCTGGCCGGGCTGTTCAGGTCATTCTTCAAGAAATGGAATAGCAAATCCGTCAGGAGCCGATCTATGGATTCATCTACTGCAGGTTGCGGAGTGAAACATCACCGGGGCGATCGCCACTGCAGGTCTGTTGTCCGCCTGATCGCGGCTCCGACTTTGCTGATGTTGGTGGTCTCGGTTGCGGCGTTGGCGCAAACTGAAAGTGTGACCTACAACTTCGCCAATCCGCCGGATGCGTTCGGGCCCAAATGCAATTTGGTTCGCGATACCGCGGGCAACATGTATGGAGCCACTTTCAGTGGAGGAACACACAACCTGGGCGCGGTCTTCGTGGTGAGTCCAACGGGAACGGAGAGTGTGGTCTACAGCTTCGCTGGGGGAGCGGATGGCAGCCATCCTATCGGGGGCCTGGCGCGCGATGCGAAAACCGGAAACCTTTACGGCACGACGGTGTATGGAGGAACGACGAACAACGGAACCGTGTTTGTGCTGAACCCGAGCACGGGCGTCGAGTCGGTGATTTACAGCTTCAAAGGGGGCACGGACGGGTTCAATCCTTATTCGGGCCTGGTGCGATCGGGCACGACGATCTTTGGCACCACCTTGAATGGGGGCGCATTCGGATACGGGACGGTTTTCAAGTTGACGGCGGCGGGGAAGGAAATGATTCTCCATAGCTTTAACTCGGCGTTTCCAGCCCTGGATGGATCTTTCCCCTACGCGGGGCTAACTCTTTATAAGGGAATTCTTTATGGCACGACCACGCTGGGCGGCGTGGGGAACCTGGGGACGGTGTTTGCCATCACGAAGACCGGCGCTTACACGTCCCTCTATACTCTCAAGGGTGGGTCCAACGACGGACAAGGCCCCAACGCTGGCGTTACGTTCGACAAAAGCGGGAACCTGTTTGGCACGACCTACTCGGGCGGCATCAACAACGCTGGAGTCGTTTATGAAATCAGCGGAGGAGTGGAAACCGTCCTTCACCACTTTGGGCGGAATACGGGAGATGGGATCAATCCGTTTGCGAGCCTGATTTTCTTCAAGGGAAATTTCTACGGCACAACCCTGCAGGGCGGATCCGCGAACGGCGGGACGGTGTTCAAGATCAGTCCCACGGGGGCGGAAACACTGCTGCATTCCTTCACAGGGGGCGCGGACGGATTCAATCCTTATTCGGCGCTGGTTCTGAACGGGACCAACACCTTTTACAGCACGACTGTGCAGGGAGGCACGTCGAACCTGGGGACGGTGTTCAAGGTGGTTCCGTAGGCGTGGGATTGCGAACCGCGGGGGAGTTCGTGGAGAGTGCCAAACGTTGATTGCGGAGAAGAGTCCTATATCGTAATTCTTATCTCCCGCGGGACTCTGCAATGGCGCCATGGCTGATCCCTTCCTTGAGGCCTCCAAAGCCCCTGTGCTAGCATCGGAAGTTTCGCAGGCGGTGTTGGGCTGGCCTGTAACCTGTCCTGATCTTTAATTCCGGGCCCTCGCTACTCTTTCGCACGCCTGCCGAAGGAGACAACTCGTGAAAGTTTACGATGCAGCCAATCTCCGCAACCTTGCCTTGATCGGGCATGGACACGCTGGCAAGACTTCGCTGGTGTCGGCCATGCTCTATACGGCCGGCGCCACGCCGCGCTTCGGCCACGTGGACGACGGCACTTCCACCACCGACTACGACGAGGAAGAAATTGCCCGCAAGATGTCGATCTCGGTGGGGATGGCATCGGTCGAGTGGGGCAAGACCAAGCTCAACCTGCTGGATACGCCCGGGTTCAATATGTTCGTCCACGAGGCGAAGATGGTGCTGCCTGTGGTGGATGCAGCGCTGGTGGTCGTGGATGGCGTGTCTGGCGTGGAAGTGGTCACCCAGCGGGTTTGGGATTACTGCAATGAAATTGATCTGCCGCGCATGATCGTGGTCAACCGCATGGACCGTGAACGGTCGGATGCGAATCGCGTGCTGGAATCACTGACTAGAGCTTTTGGACGCGCGGTTACGCCGCTGCAACTTCCGATCGGTAGTGAGAAGAATCTATCGGGCATTGTGGATCTCGTCCGCATGAAGGCTTACACCTACGAGATGGGCGGAAACGGCAAGGGGAAAGAAGGGCCGATCCCTGCCAACATGGCGGACGTCGCGAAGGAAGCGCACGAGAAGCTGGTCGAACTGGTGGCCGAGGGTAAAGACGAACTGATGGAGGAATATTTCGAAAAGGGCACGATCCCGGAAGAGGATCTGGTGCCGGCTCTGCATGAGGCGATTCGCGAAGACAAGCTTTTCCCGGTGCTGTTCACATCGGGCCTGGGCAATATTGGTGTCGACGAGTTGATGGACTTTATCGTCGACTACACGCCGGCGGCCAGCGAACATCACGTGGTAATGGGGCAGCCTGCCGGTGGGAATGGCGAACCGGCGGTCCGCAAGGGCACCGACACTGAGCCCGCTTCGGTCTACATTTTCAAGACTCTCTCGGACGCTTTCGCTGGGCGCATCTCGTACTTCAAGGTTTTCTCAGGCGTGCTAAAGAACGATGCGACGCTCCAAAATTTCAGCCGCAATACGGCGGAGAAGTTTGCTCACATTTCGGTGATGCAAGGCAAACAGGCAATTCCGATCGCGGAGCTGCACGCTGGCGACATTGGAGCGGTTGCAAAGCTGCGCGAGACTTTGACTGGCGATACTCTGGGCGATAAGAACGCTCCCATTCAGTATCCGCATGTGCAATTGCCGGAGCCGGCGATTACGTTTGCAATCGAGCCGAAATCGCGTGCGGATGAGGACAAGCTGGGCGCGGGACTTCACAAGTTGATGGAAGAAGATGCGATGCTGCGCTTCTTCCGCGACCCGCAGACCAAAGAATTTCTGATCGCGGGCACCGGACAGCAGCATATTGAAGTCGTCGTCTCGAAGATGAAGAAGCGGTACCACGCGGAAGTTGTGCTGAAGGCGCCCAAGGTGCCATACCGAGAGACGATCCGGGGCAAGGCGGACGTTCAAGGCCGGCACAAGAAGCAGACGGGCGGCCACGGTCAGTACGGCGACTGCAAGATCAAGATGGAGCCGCTTCCGCGAGGCGCGGAATTCGAGTTCGTCAACGATATCTTCGGGGGCTCGATCCCTAAGAATTTCATTCCGGCGGTAGAAAAAGGGATCAAAGATGCTGCCTCACGTGGATATCTGGCGGGGTACCCGGTTGTAAATTTCCGCGTCATTCTCTACGACGGGTCTTATCACGACGTCGATTCGAACGACCTTTCGTTCCAGATGGCGGGGCGCATAGCCTTCAAAAAGGCAATGGAAGTCGCCAAGCCGACTTTGCTCGAACCGATCATGCACGTAGAAATCACGATCCCAGACGAGTTCGCTGGCAGCATCATGGGCGACTTGAACAGCCGCCGCGGACGGATTCAGGGCATGGATAACAAGTCCGGCAATACGATCGTGAAGGCGGAAGCGCCGATGTCCGAGATGCTGACTTACGGCGTCGACCTGACTTCCATGACACAGGGCCGAGGCAGCTTCTCCATGGAAATGCATCACTACGATGTCGTCCCGCAGCAGTTGCAGGACAAGATCATCGAGAAGGCTAAGGTGGAACGTGGCGAGGTTAAGGACGAGGAAGAATAAGTCCTGTAGCTCCTCGTCGAGAAATTTCGCCTAGTGCGCTACAGGTAGAGTCCAACGACATGGGGATAGCCGAGAGTGGAATTCCACTGTCGTCATATCCGAGGATTTCGTTCGGAGAGCGCGTTCTGTGCACGGAGGAAGTCCTCGATCTGGCCAATCAGGATGGGCTTTGCTCCACATCGGAGTGCCCAGAGGCTCCGTCACCAGCCTTCTCCGGCGTCCACATCGCAGTAAATCGTTTCCTAAGAGCGGTTTCTGTCGTACTATTCCTCTTTCTCAAAAGGGAGGCACGCATGCCCAGGCGGAAAATCGTTCCCCACCGCTTGTCGGTCGCGGCGCTGGTTGTGGCTTCTTCTCTTCTGTCATCGTTGCTCATGGCGCAAGAAAAACAGTCGGCCAAGGTACTCGAACTGGATCACGTCTCGATCTGCGGTCCGGATCTGGATGCGTTGCAAAAGGCTTTTGCGGATGCGGGGATGACCCCCGATTTGGGCGGGCCACATGGCAATGGCGTTACGCAGATGGCGCTTGTCGGTTTCGAGGACCAGTCTTATATCGAACTGATCTCACCAATTAAACCGGGCGTGACGGAAGGCTCAGATTGGGCGAAGTTCATGAGCGCCGATGCAGGCAACTGCGCGTGGGCTGTGAGCACCAATGTTTTGTTACAGGATGTGGACCGGCTAAAGAAGGCCGGCATCACGGTGGGAGAGCCGAAGCGCGGCAGCCGCAAGCGTCCGGATGGAATGTCGCTGGAATGGATTACGGCACAGGTTGGTCCGGGAACTCCGGGGTCGGTGCTGCCGTTCAGCATCGAAGATCAAACGCCGCGGGTGTGGCGGGTGCAGCCCTCCGACAGCATGAAAGGCGCGCCTGTCTTCGGGATTGAGAGCGTGATTGTCGGCGTCAATGATCTCAACACGGGCATTGCGCTTTTTCGCAAGGCGTATGGATGGGCCGAACCGCTCACGGAGACGCAAAAAGACTTTGGCAAGCTTGCCTATTTTCCGGGCGAGCCGGTAATTCTCGCCGCTCCTGCCAATGGTGGTTGGCTTAGCGATCGTCTGGGCCACTTCGGCGAAGGCCCGGTGGCGTTTCTGCTGGGTACTCGCGACTTCCCTGGAACCTTAAAGAAATATAAGCTCAACAACACTAAGACCTGGTTTGGACAGAAGGTGACGTGGTTTGATCCAGCGAAGCTGAAGGGGGCGCGGCTGGGGGTGATTGGGCAGTAGTGGGGTGGGCGGACGCTCTTGTCCGCTGCTGTTGAAATTCTGGCTTACACTTTTCGGCACTCAGCTGTAATACCAACCCCCACATCAACTTTAAACAGACAAGAGTGTCCGTTCTACACTTCCACTTCCTCGCTTGCTCCGTGCTAACATCGGCTTCTGTGGCGCTCGCCAGAAACAATCCCAACCTGAAAGACCGCATTGTGTCCGCCGCGCCGGTGGAGGACGATTCTTCGTTTGAGCTGAAACTTCGGCCGCAGCGGCTGAATGAGTTCATTGGGCAGAATAAGGTCAAGGAGAATTTGTCGGTCGCGATCGAAGCGGCTCGCTCACGCGGCGAGGCGCTCGATCACGTGCTGTTGTATGGACCTCCAGGATTGGGAAAGACGACGCTGGCAACGATCATCGCCAATGAACTGGCGGTAGCGTTTCAACAGACTTCCGGGCCGACGCTCCAGATCAAAGGGGATCTGACGGCGATCCTTACGAATCTTCGTGATCGGCAGGTGCTGTTTATTGACGAAGTGCACAGGTTACAGCCGGCGCTTGAGGAGATTCTCTACTCTGCGCTGGAGGACTACAAACTCGACATCATGATTGGGCAGGGGCCATCGGCACGCACGCACACGATGGACGTAAAGCCTTTTACTTTTATCGGCGCCACTACTCGGGCCGGGCTCCTTTCGGCGCCATTGCGTTCACGGTTCGGGCTGCTGCTGAGACTGGAGTTTTATTCGAATGAAGACCTGCGCGTAATTGTGGAGCGCTCGGCGGACATCATGGGTGTGAGTATTGATCGTCCCGGGGCTTTGGAAATCGCGAGCCGCTCGCGTGGGACGCCACGCATTGCGAATCGTTTGCTACGACGGGTGCGGGACTATGCGCAGGTGCGGGCCGGCGGAAACATCGATCAGCCGACCGCCCACGCGGCGCTCTCCATGCTTGAAGTGGACCGGCACGGCTTCGACGAGATTGATCGCAAACTGCTGCTTACCATCATTGAAAAATACCAGGGCGGTCCAGTAGGCGTGGGCACGCTGGCGGCGGCGCTGGCGGAAGAGGCGGATGCGATTGAGGAAATCTATGAGCCGTTTCTCATCCAGATCGGATTTTTGAACCGCACTCCGCGCGGGCGGGTCGCGACTCAGCTAGCGTATGAGCATTTCGGGATCACGCCGAATCGGAAACAGAGTTCTCTGTTCTAGAGGGCATTCATCCTGAATTCGGTAACCGGCTGTTCCCCTCCGAAGTAACAGAACATTCACTGACAAAGACATCCGTTATGTTGTATGGTCTTGTGTTCGTTGTCTGAGGGGGCGACGTCAGCACGCGAGGGTGTCTTGGTGTTGGGATTGTTTGGGTCTAGGTGCTTACTGTCCCTGGTTGTAGCGGCGCTGCTTCCATCCGCTGTCCATGCGGGTGCGGCGCAGCTGCCTGCGGCTGCGCCTTCCGGGTCTGAGCCTCAGACTTCCTCCCAAACCGCCACGCCTCCGCAACACATTGCCATTGACACCACTCATGAAAATAACCTGGCGATCCCTCGCCTGCCGCACGGCCCAGTGCTGGAAGACTTCCTGACTATGAAACCCGAAGGCGGAGCCGCGCTGGGGATGACCCGGGTCGACCACTTTCTTCAGCGCGAACCACACGATGGGGAACCGATCACCGAATCTACCGAGGTTTATCTCGGTTACGACAACAAGAATCTCTATGCTGGTTTTGTGTGTCACGACGACCCTGCGAAAATCCGGGCTCACGAAACACGGCGTGAGGATTTCGAAGGCGACGATGCAGTCGAAATCATGCTGGATACATTCCATGACCGGCGACGGGCTTATGTGTTCCAGGTGAATCCAAAGGGCGTACAGTACGACGCGATCTGGACGGAAGCCTCGTATGCAGAACAGACCAACGGTAATTTTGATGCATCCTTCGACACGCTCTGGTATTCGCGCGGGAAAATTACACCTCAGGGATACGTAGCGTGGATTGCAATTCCGTTCCGCAGCCTGCGGTTTCCGTCGGGGCAGGACCAGACCTGGGGCGTGGTGTTATTACGGGAGATCACGCGAGAGAACGAAAAAGCCTTCTGGCCGCGGGTCGCTATTAACCAAGAAGGCCGGTTAGGCCAAGCTGCTGCTGCCAAGGGCCTGAGTGACATCTCGCCTGGACGCAATATCCAGTTGATTCCATATGGATTGCTGAATTCGTTTCACAGCGTGGACGACCGCGCCTGTTCTCCTCTTCCTGTTGACGGCTGCGCTCACTTTCAGAATCGAGCTGTCGGGGGCACGTTTGGGCTCGACGGCAAAATGATTTTGAACGACAGCCTGGTATTGGACGTGACTGCGAATCCGGACTTCAGCCAGGTCGAATCCGACGAACCTCAGGTAACGGTCAACCAGCGCTACGAGGTGTTCTTTCCGGAAAAGCGCCCGTTCTTCATCGAAAACGCCGACTACTTTCGAACGCCGATTGATCTTTTCTTTACACGACGGATCGTGAACCCCACAGGGGGGATCCGTCTTACGGGTAAAGCGGGGCCATATTCGCTGGGAATTCTCTCGAGCGACGACCGCGCCCCCGGACTCACAGTGTCACCTGACAGTCCTCTTTTCAAAACCCGCGACTACTTCACCATAGCGCGCGTTTCCCGCGACATCTTCAGGCAATCGAGCATCGGAGCGATTTATACCGATTGGGAATCTCCTGCAACGGACCGGGTGAACATCGATCACAGCTCCGACTTCAACCGGATTGGCGGCATCGATTCGCGAATCAAGATTTCGCCAAGTCTAAGCGCCACCATGCAGGGGGTGGTCAGCTCGACCAGCTTCGGCGGTAATTACTTTGCGGGGCCAGCGTACAAGGCAGACTTGCTCTACACCGGCACTCATCTCTTTCATGAGGGAACCTACAACGATGTGAGCATGGGATTCACTACTGTCCCGGGATTCGTAAATCGGGTGGATATCCGCGAGTATCGAGAGGATACGGCTTACTCGTTTCGGCCGAAAAGCGGACCGGTGGTGAGTTGGGGGCCGGAGCTGCTCGGCCATTGGACTTGGGATCACTCCGGATTGCGGCTCGATACCGACTACTACCCTTCTCTTGCGGTCGTGTTGAAGCGGCAGACGCGCATCACAATGGTGCCATACGAGGAACTGCGGGAACGGTTGCGGCCTAACAAGGATTACTTTGTACCTCCCGAGAGCGCCCCGTTGAATCCTGATTTCCATGAACACACCAGCGGCATAACCGTGTCGAGCGCTCCCATTTCGCAATTGACTGTGGGTGCGTATTATTTTTGGGGAAACTCCATCAATTTTCTACCCGGATCAGTGCAAGGATTCGACACGCCTTATCTGGCGCGCTATGACCAGGCCAGTGGAGTGGCTACGGTGCGTCCATTCACGTCACTGAAGATTGACAACACATATCTGTTCAGCCGGCTGCGCACTCGCGAGAGCAACGCCAATATTTTCAACAATCACATTATTCGGAGCAAATGGAACTGGCAGCTGAACCGCGAACTTTCACTGCGGGCGATTCTGCAGTACAGCGCGACGTTGACTCAGAACCGGCCGGGCGATCTCTTCGGCGCATATCCCTTGACGTTTCTGCCGACCGGCAAGAATTTCAATGCGGATTTTCTAATCACTTATCTGGTGCACCCTGGAACTGCGCTATATGTCGGCTATAACAGCAATTTGCAGAACCTGGACCCGGCGCTGGCAATCGACCCCAATATCGGTGGCGTCAGACGTTCTGACCGCATGATCAACGATGGCAGATTGTTCTTTGTGAAGGCTTCTTACCTGTTTCGGTTCTGAGAATCCGCCGCCGGGTTGACTTGAAAGCGTGCAATCTGCGTTAATCACACTTCAAACGATCAATGCTATTGCGAACCGTTGGAGGATTCATGCGCGATGTCATCGCTACCGACCAGGCTCCCAAGGCCATTGGTCCATATTCACAGGCAATCCGGGCGGCTGGGCTGGTTTTCACGTCGGGACAAGTCGCGATCGATCCGGCTACACAACAGGTAGTCGCAGGAGATATTGCGGCCCAGACCGATCGGGTGCTCAAGAACCTGTCAGGTGTCCTGAAGGCCGCCGGAACGAGCCTGGATAAGGCTTTGCGTTGCACGGTCTTTCTCAAGAATATGGGCGACTTTGCGGCCATGAATGAAGTTTACGAGCGCTATTTCGGGCAGGCTCCGCCGGCGCGCACGACCGTGGAAGCGGCGCGCCTGCCGAAGGATGTGCTGGTGGAGATTGATGTGGTGGCGCTCGCGTGAAGGCAGTTCTCAGTTCTCAGTTCTCGGTTAGATCAAAACCCGGTTTTCAATCATTATTTGGAAAGGGATATGGAATTATGAAATTAATTATCGTGGCATTGGCTCTTTTGGGATTGGCTGCTTTAGCTGGTGCGCAGACGGCCAGCGCTCCGAAGAAAGCTGCTCCTGCGCAAAAGGTGGCGCCGGCTGCGGCGGCTGGGCCGACCAAGGTCACTGGGGATGGGACTACGACTCCTAGCGGCTTGCAGTATTGGGACATCAAGGTCGGAACGGGCGCCGAGGCGCACAGCGGACAGCATGTCAAAGTTGACTACACCGGCTGGCTCACAAACGGAAAGAAATTTGACAGCTCGGTTG
>QIAJ01000082.1:505-33448 GCA_003225495.1 Acidobacteriota bacterium | reverse complement strand
ATGATGAATACCTTGGCGTCCTTCCCCAGAAACGTTTGCGCGGGAGCGATCAGCGTGACATAGAGAGATCGGCCATCGTTATCGGCAGATTGAAGGACATCCTGCGGTCCGCCAAGAGAGTTGCGGTACCGCTCAACCGTGGCATCGATTTCGGGGCCGGGGGGCAGCGTGAACAACGCAGTCCTTTGCGGACTGATCGCCCATAGATACGACTGTTTCTCTCCCATCCAGTAAAAAAGAATCGTGCCGTTAGCCTGGCGTGCAATCTCCCTCGCACTGATCAATGGAGGGCCGGAAGGAACGACTTTCGCCAGCAGACCCAGCCCCTCAGCGAGCGCGCGCGCGCGATTATAGTCGGCCCAGTGTAGAGCATCGTCTGTCTTGCCTCGCGCTACAAGGAAGCGAACATAATCGTCATAGATTCGTGAAGCATTGGTCAGGAAAGAGATTTGAGAGTCTTCATGGCGAACATCAGCGCGGGCGGCTTCGAACGTGGCCAGCGCCGCACGATATTCACGATCAGCTAAATCCGGGCGCTTTTCGTCCTCATACAACCGGGCCAGCGAATGCTCCGCCTCCCACTTCAAGAAGACAGGGCAAATTTTGTCTCGTTCGACTTGACGGAATGTGTTCTCCGACCACGCGAAATCTCCGCGGTGTGCAGCGATCTGTCCCTGGAGCAACAACGGGTAGAGTTCGCCGAGATGGTTTTTATCTTGCCGCGCGATCTCCGCAGCTCGCTGAGCGTAGTCGCTGGCCTTGGTCAAATCGTTTGTCTGGAGGGAAAGCCGCGCCAACGCGCGAAGAGCGTTGTAGATGTCCTCCTTTTTGTTAGCACGCTCCTCGACTTCCAGTGCCTGGAGCAGCGATTTCTCAGCGAGGGTGAACTCGCGGCGGCCCATGTACACGTAACCAGCGTCAGTCAGCCAAATACCCTGTTCGTAAAGTTCGTCCAGTCGCTTTGCAAGCTTCTCCGCACCCAGAAACAGCTCGAGGGCCTTTTCCGAGTCGCCGAGTTTGTAATGGGCCCAACCGATATTGCCCTGACTAATGAGTTCGAGCACCTGCGCACCAATAGTTTTTGCGATCTGGTAAGCGGCTTCCGACCTGTCGATGGCTTCATCGAAGTGCCCTTGCGCAAGCGACTCATACCCCAGGTTTACAAGTGAATCGGCCTCGAGAAACGCGTCCGCGTGGGCGCGCGCAAAAGATAGACTCGCCTGAAACAGCTTTTCCGCCGATTGCGACTCGCTGCGCTCGCTCGACAACAGGCCGCGTGCCTGGAGAACGTATCCGCAACTCGACGCTGCGAACGTCTCACAAAGCTTCGCCGCTTCGTTAAGAGAATGCTCCGCCTCAGAGAAACGATGGGTGCTGACATCTGCTAAGCCGACGTTCGTCAATATGGGGATAACCAGCTCTGGATGGGCGGAAGGCATGGGTGCTGACCCGAGAAGTTTCAGGGCCTCTTCGTACAGCCCGCGATGGAGCATCGCCTTCGCTTCAAGGGTTCGGAACTTCCAGCCCCATTCCGAGCTCGAAGCATGAAACCGCTCGCTTTCTCGACGGGCTTCATCTTGAGCTTGTAGCAGATTGCAGTGCAGAAGAGCCTGATAGGCGTGATCGAACGCGGCCTGCGGATTGTCATCGTGGCGGCATGACAAAACGCAGGCCAGGAGCGGAACGATTTTTGCTAGTGTCCAGGACCGTGTGAACCATTGGCAGTGACGCTTGCGCCCGTGAGCGTCCCGCCGGCGATGCAACCCAGATGCATGTTCAGCATGTTCAGGGTGAAGTAGTTGCTGTCGCCCAGATCCGCCGGCGAACTCGCCCGAATTTCCTCCGGAAGGTCTTTGTTGCCGGGCGTAATGCCGACTTCGATTTCGGCCAAAGCAACGGTCCCAAAGTCCGGAATGAAAATGATGTTTCCGAACGTCCTGACTCCGGGAATCGGAATCGGCCCGATGCTTTTCACCAGTGAGCATTGCAGCTTAGGATAGCCGTTTCGATCCCCTTTGGCGCGCCCATTGGCACGCTTCTTCAGATCGTCGATGTACGCGACCTTGGCGTCGTACTGTTTCTCAAGTTCTCCGGGGATACCCTTGGCACCCGCGATGTCGTCGAGTTGACGCCGCACGCGGTCCAGGAAGTCGGGGTGTTGCAGATAAGAACGGTCGTCCTTTGGCCGCTCGCCGCAGATCCCGAAATCGAGTTCCACCTGCACCGGGAATCCGCCCACTCGCAGATTTTCGAAGCGCGTTCCCAGGAAGGTCACCTTCGGAACGCGATCGGAGTCGTCTCCCTTCCGGCTGGCGTGCTCGGTAGAAACCTGCGCCACTACGCGATCAGCGGTAACGACTTCGAAAACATTCAACCCTTCAATGACCGAGGTCGACAGAGTTACCCATCCGGAATGATCGTTACCCCAGAGGTCTTTCTTGTTCTTGAGTTGGGTACCAGAAACGCGCGTGTGGCCGGCCTTAAAAGAAATCAAACCTTCCAGGCTGGTCTCTTCCACCTTCTCCATGATGTGGTCGGACCTGCGGTTCTTCAATACAACGCGCGCATGATGTTCGATGGGTTGATCGACAGGATGCTTCAGATTGCCGCTCAGCACGTGGGCTTCCGCATGGTACAAATGATAGGGTTTTTCAACCCCAGCCAATGGTTCCTTAGGCATTGTCGCCATATTGTCGCTCCGCTCGTTTGATCTCATTTCTGAATTTTCAACTCGAATGATCCCTGGCCCATTTCCTTGCTCGTGCCGTCAGCGGCGATCCCACGAACTGCGATCAAGTAAGTTCCAGGCTGTCGATCGGCTCCCGGAACCGCAATCGGCCACTGATCCTGACCTGTGGCCGCGGGAATTGTCAGCGACCACGCCAACTTTCCCGAAGGATTGTATACGTCCGCCGAATACTGTACATAGCCGACGTCCGGCGGGATTCTAACCAATACCAGAAAGCCTTTTCCAGGAGCAGCGGTAATCGCCGGCTCGCTTGATCCGTAGGTACCAATATTGATCGAAGCCCATGGTAGAACTTGCGGACTATTTGCGGCACTCTTTAGTCGCGGATACGTTACCAGATTCTGATAAGCGACCACCGCCAGGAGCATCGCGAGTATGGGCGCAACCAGAGCCGGACGCAACCAGGCAAACCGGTCCCGTGGCAGCGCAGGGACTGGAATAGTGGAAGCGGCAGCGGCATCAGCGGACGTCTCTGCCAATACCACCTTGCTGTTCTCTATAAACAGTGAGGCAGTCTGGACGTCCAAAGCGCACTCTGCGCACTCGAAAAAGTGCTCCTCAAACTCATCCCTCGCCTGGGGATCAAGTTCGTTAAGCAGATATCGTTCTGTCATTTTTGTTTGAGCCACCGTTTCGTGGTCCATGGTCACGCCCCTCATAACAGTAGTGCACCATTTCGTACCTCCGTTTCAGAATCCTTGGGCTTTCCCAAACTTTGGAGGCTCGGTCCCCAAATTCTTGAGATAGCGGGACTTAAACTGTTCCTTTGCCCGCAGCAACAAAACCCGCAAATATTCCCGGTTCACGCCAAAGTCCCGGCAGACCGCGTCTTTATCACGCTCTTCAAGAAATACCTCGCGCAACAGCCTGCGGTCGCGCTCGGAGAGACCATCCAGAATTTCGCGGACTTTCTTGGCTGCCTCCTGCGATTGGAGAGAGTCCAGAGCGCTGGCTCCTTGCGCGGGCAATTCCTTCTCTGAATCGTCGTCATCGTCATCGAACGACGTGTCTCGCGCCGTGTTGCGATATTGTTCTTTCAACACGTTATTGCACATGGAATTGACATACGATCCGAGGCGGTCGGGCTGATGAATCATTCCTTTGTGCAAATTCACGAAAAATCGGACAAACGTCTCCTGGCGCGCATCCTCGATCGCCTCACGCGATGGCAGTCTCGAGCGCAGCTTGATTTGAATCAGCGTACTGAAGTAGGAGACGAAATGCTGCTCGGTGCGCGGGTCTCGAGCACGCAAGCGTTCGAGATAGGCCTCGTCAAACGGATGGAATTGCAAGATTCTGCCCTTAGTCCCGAAAGGTGGCAGACAGTGTAGCACTGGCGGGGCGCACTCCGGCCCGTTTTCCACGAGTGTGGGTCGGGGTGAATGCTTGAGAAAGGAGTGACTACCGCGGGTGCGAACGGTGGGCGGGATGGACCGGGCCGGGCGCATTGGGAACGCTAAACTCCTGAGGGCGGAAAGAACTGAAAGGATCGACACCCGCTAGAGAAGTAAACCAAAAAGTGCCGGAGCCGCTTCCCCTTCGACGCCGGCACTTAACGGTGGATCCCATCCGGGGGTTTCCAAGATAGGTTCCAAAACTGTGGCAGGATCGCCTTCCGGCGATGTCGTCCACTTGCTGGAATAGTGCAGAAAAGCCGGGAACCGTTTCACTAAATCTTTCACGATTTTAGGGCGATCGCTAGAAGAGGAGTCGATCAGCGATATGGCGGACTGTCCTACCACGGTGTGAGATCGATAACCGCGAACCCCAGGCTTGGGGACCCGCGTTCGGCACAGTTCACGCTGAAGCTGATTTTTTGGTCTGAAGGGGCGGAACTTCCCGCTGTTCCGCAGATATGAATTTTCGAGCCGCAGGTCTAATCACTTGTTCTTACCGGGGAATAATCTCGGTAAGCACCAAGTCAATACGATCCACCTCTTCGCGAATCACTCGTATGGCCTGGTGATGGCTCGGATGCGGAACCGGGTTGATCGCTTCCGCGGCGCGGCGGATCTTGTAACTACGGTCTCGAATAAAGTTCACTCTGGCGGAAATCTCCATGCGATGCAGATAAATTCTTCTCGCCAGTTTCGTGGTCATCCATGCGAACGCCAGGCCGAACAGCATCTCAATAGGAAGGCGGTCGGTTGCGCCGTCAAAATCCTGGAATGCGAATCGATACACCGCTTCGCCCAAACCCAGAGAAGCGAAGATCACCGCCATGCCAATCAATGCCAGCGTCAACCGGTCATTCGTTCGAAGCGCCGCGGACGATTGCTCCCTGCCAAACTGTTGCCCGAATGCCATTGGTCCCCCAAAATAGCCTGTCTTCGCCAGAGGCTGTGCTGATTTTAGTCCGGATCACCGTCCGCGAAGCACTCATCCTACCCGATTCTGCGGATCATTGTGAGGAATTTACGCTGGAATGTGCGGCGGTCATTGACGCCTCCTTTCAAGCCCAACGGCGGTATGAGGCGAGCGCTACTCGACGGTTCTGTCCATACTGTTTTGAAGTTGTCCAGGCACTCCTTGCTCCTAATTGATCACAAGAATCAGTGCGGCAGAAGTCCCGCCATCAGAACAACCGACGATATGCGCGGATCCGGGAGACATTACAGAGATCTGCACCGTGCCGCCGGCTGAGCCCCCAAGGGAATCAAAGGTCTGCTGCGTTATCGTAGCCTGAACGTGACCCGAATCCGTAACCGTGTCGGAAGGGCGCTTCCGTTCCACAAAATTTGAGATTGGGGAACAAACCCGCTTCCGTTGACGATCAGCAGAACTGATTGCGTGTTACCTGGAATGGCGTCGGGCGACAGTGAAGCAATTTGGGGCTGAGGTGCCACACCAGGACAACTGTTGAAACTAACAATCGCAGTACAGGTCCAGCCAGATATCAGCACCACCAGACTTGCGACGAGGGTAATGCGAATCGGGGGAAAACGCTTGCATGCGTTGACAAGGGTCAAGTGCATAGTGGCCTCACTAGCACGAGCAGCCGGAATTCTACACCCGAACATCCATCAGCGACAGCCGTTCCGCAACTGGAAGAAATGACAGCGGTACTGTCAAACCGTGTTGGCTCAAGTGTTGCCCCCCTCGCGGTCGCGTCTGGTGCGGTCTTTGCAAGACCGTGCCACTTCTCCTGGTTGATCCGATCAACGGCCCTCATTTGAACACCGGGTGAGCAAAGGTTTGGTGTCGCGCATGGGTACCTGGTGATTGTTGGTTGAAGTATCTAATTCACTACATGCGGTCTTCACACCAGTGCTTTGCCCGACATCCCACCGAGCGAGGCGTCGAGTTGGCGCTGAAGTCCAACCAATGGGCGAGCGACGGATGACGCAACGGAACGAGCGTCCGTCACGGCGGCTACACAATATGTTCCGAATCTCATTTCCAGCCGGTGATCTCCGTGCGGCCTGTCCTGTCCTGCCTCTATCCTTATCTAGCTCTATCGTTATGCTAGCTTCCGAGTGGTCGAAGACCTTTTCGTTGCCTTTCTTCTTCGAACTTGACAATCAATTGCTCCACCAGCTTCAAGACCTTATCCGGGTCTTCTTCCTTTTGGATTCGTCGCGCAAGTTCGCGCCAATCCGCAGTTGTGGCTTCTTTATCATTTGCCATTGGTGTTGGTTTTGTCCTCTCCAGCGAGAGCTCGATTTAAATGAGTGTTTCAAGCCGCGTTCTGGGCTGATTGATGCAAGCGTGGCATGCAAACCCCTTGTCGTGCTGCGACCAGTAGTTCCGCATCATTCGAAAAACTTACTCCAGCTGCCGCGGAATACTCACATTGCCAGGAAGCATTCCGAACAAGGAAAACGCAAAAACTGGTGGTTTGTCCCATACAATGTTGCGAGTCATACGCTTCTTAAAAAAGTTGATTTCTACCAGAGTGCTTTTTATCCCGGGCCAAGGCTTTGAGAGTTAGGTAGACAACGCTCCCCTATTTCCGTAGAGATTTACGAGAAAATTTAGCAAGCCGCTTGCCATGAAGAGCGACCAGCGAAAGGTTCTTTAATTTCAACTGTTTTTCTTACTTTAGGGAGCAACGGTTCAGCCGGGGATAGCCGATGCCGATAACCTTTGGTGGCCCAACTCCACCAGGGTGGTGGTTCTCGGCCAAGGTCTGGCGATCAGAATCCGGACATCAGGATCTGGCGGTGGCGAACCATAATGCAGTACAAAGATGTCCGAACAACTTGAACAAGAATCGGTTAGAGGAAGAAAAGACTCGCAAACACGTCTGAGGCAGCGGATTTTAATCCAACCGCCCGCAACACTATGCTGCTCTCATTCTCTTCTGAATTTGCAGCTTTCGCACCTCTAAAGCTGCTGTCTTCTTATCTTCGTTTTCAATTACCCAGTTCACTTCGCCGCCAATCAAAATCGCAAAGCCAGTAATGTATAGCCACAGCATGAGAATAATGACTGCTCCGAGAGAACCGTAGGTCGCACTGTAGCTATTAAAAAAGTGCAGGTACACACGGAAACCGAGTGAAGCTATCAACCAAAGCACAACGCCCACTGCAGCTCCTGGAGTCACCCAGTACCATTTCCTTTCATCGAGGTTGGGAGCAAAGTAGTAGACGATTGAGAACGAAATGAACATGGCAGCGAACGATACAGGCCATTGCAGGACTTTCCACGCCATCCTGAAGGCGTCGCCCAATCCGACGTAAGCGGCAATTGCCTGCCCTATCTTTCCGCCGTAGAGGACCAAAACCAACGCGACAATGATCAGGCCGGCCAGACTCACCGTTAAGCCGACGATGGTGAGCTTCTGTTTCCACCAGGGTCGGGTTTCCGCGACGTCATAGATTTTGTTGAGCGAAACGACCACCGCGTCCATACCTCCGGAGGCAGCCCACAGCGCCCCCAGGATTCCAGCAGCGAGCTTGATGCCGCTGCTGTGCCTGAAAGTTTGGTTAATCACACTCTGCACCAGCGACGATGCGGAGCCGGGTGCCAGTCGTCCCAAACCCGAAACGATACTATCGCGCAGTTGCGAACCGGGCCCGGCGAAAACACCGACCAGCGATACCAAAAAAAGAAACATCGGAAACAAAGCGAGAATGAAGTAATACGATAAAGATGCGGACCGGGTGGAGAGTTCGTCCTTGCCGATTTTCGTAATAGCGAGTTGCGTCAGTTGCAGCGGAGTGAGGCCGCCGAATTTCCAGAGTGAGGGCATACAGATCAGGCTACCTTCGCCCGCTTTATCCCCTTTTCTGCGCGCTGGGCCTGTTCCGGAAACTGCGTTAGCTCGCTAACTGCAGTGATTAGTGCACCCTGGCCAACGAAAAACTTCTTCTCTGAATCTTCATTGAACGCCAGGAACTCAGGCATCGTGGCGGCCATGGCTGCCAATCCCAAGTCAATTTCGCCGTGAGTCCGAAAGCTGATTACTTTTTTTATCCCTCCGGGATAGTTGGTCAGAAGGCTCACAGCTAGTTCTGTACCTCCGCAGATCAGAGCAGCAAGCGCCGCCCTCTTGCTGCGCCCCCAAAAAAACCCAGCGCTTACCAGGAAGGAGCCGATCGTTAGGTAATCGATGACAGCGTGAGCGTTAGGCGAAATCATCCGCGGAATAGGCTTTGCGATTACTTTGGCGAGACTATTTAATATGGGCATCGGTTCGTTCCTTCGCAGGACGTCGGTCTGTTAAGAGACTGCTAGTCGGTCGTAAACATTCCAGCTAGTCCATATCCTGATAGCAATCCGACGAGAGACAAGACGATCGAAGCTTTAATCAAGTGTTCTCGGGCGTTCCTTGACACGTCTAGTTTCTCGCGCGCGGCCGCAATTTTTGTCTTCAGTTCATCGGTGGTCTTGTGGAGACGATTGCGCTGTTCGAGGGCTTGCAGCTCCAGGCTTTCAATTGGGAGTGTGTTCATATTTGATTTTTCGCCTCAGCTTGGATCCACTGTTTATCGCCTTTGAGTATTTCGATTGTTCTCTTCGAGGCGAGACTCTTCAACTCAAACTCCCGCTTGGCGAAGTACACCGCTACGGCTCCGAGAAGAGTCCAAAGAACGGCCACGATTGCAAAGGCAAGGAACCATTGATAAGGGCTATTGCGGACGAAGACCGCTACCAGGCCGACGAGCGCCATAGTGAACAGCAGATAAGCCGTCCCTAGTAGCAAAGCTCCAAGCGCGGCCAGCGGAGCCGCAATTTTCAAGGTCTTGATCTTCTCTCGAGTCTCAGTCTTGAACATCTCAAAGCGTGTGAGCACGAACTCCTTGAGTTCTCGCTTCATCTCCGCCATGATCTCGGCCACGCTGCGCCCATTGTTAGCGTCACTATGCATGATGACGTGCCCTCCATATTCGCGCCGCGATTCCCAAAGCAAAAGCAGCGCCCGCTACGATGCCTAACAATTGCAATGGGTGCTCCCTTTTCATCCGGTCTGCACGGCTTCGGGCTCCCTCGGTCAGGTTACGAGAGGCACAAGCAACGCGTTCATGTGCGGTGCGATACGCCATTGATACTGATTGCTGCGTCGAGATCAAGGCATCATTCGCCCGCCGCTTGGCGTTGTTCAGTTGCTCTCTAATTGAAGCTTGGGGTCGGTTAGGTATTCCCTCTTCCGGGCCGACAGATGTGCCTTTGGGGCTTCTCATCGGCAGGACCTCCGCAGGGGGTCGCGGGCTCGGAGCGGAATATAGTTTTTCAGCATTTTGTGCCATTTGTTTTACTCCATACAGTGCCGCCGGTTCATCGCCATCGCAGTCGTCGTGTCATTTAGCGTATAGACTCACGTTTACCATTTTGCTTTCGGCTCCGAAAACGTGTGAGCTCTTAACAGTGCAGGCAAAGATTTCGCCGAAACGCATAATTGACCGTCGTATGGCTCGCACGCAGCAATCTCGGACGAAAATGGGCGCAAAATAGATCTAAGACTCACCCGTTCCCGATCGCAATCGAGTTCATTCTGTAGCGGACGTACATGAAGGACCTACCAATTCTGGACGACTAGGTGGAGGACGCGGTGCCGCATGACCATGCGGTCGGCTAACCACGTCCCGACGGCGGAGGGGACGACTGACGGTCATCTTTACCGTTGGATTCCAGACGTTGGATTGCTCAAAGCGATATTACAGTACAGTGACAACGCGATTCATTGGCTTCGGACAAACGTGAGCCAATGCAGTTCATGCTGCCAATGAAGTCTGAGCTGCTGGTTCCAACTTGACCTTTATCCAGCCTGATTTCCTTTTGTCGAACGCTTTGTAAGCTTCGATCGCTGAAGTCATGGGCTCTCTTTGCGTAAGAATCTCAGCGGGATTAATGCTTCCGCTGCGAACCAGATCGATCAAATGCGGGATATAGCGTCTGTGGTTGCAGTTGCCCATAGTGAGGGTGAGATTCTTTTCCATGGCGTCACCGATGGGAAAAGAATCCACCTCGCCATAGACCCCAATGATGGAAACCGTGCCGGCTTTCGCGACTGCCTCGACCGCCCAGGAAAGAACGATCGACGGTGCGTCGCCGGGTTCCCAATTGCCGCCTTTAGGATTTGCGTCGGGAGCGATTTTTTCTTTTTCTTTGGCATACTCCTTGGCCGCTGCCTTGGCGGCTGGACCTGAGTGCGGCCGATTCGCGTCAACACCGACGGCGTCGATCACTCGGTCGACTCCAATGCCCGAAGTCAATTCCTTAATGGCTTTGATCGGATCCTCTGCGCTGAAGTCGATGACCTCGGCCCCTTGCGAGCGGGCCATCTCCAGACGCGAGGGAATTGTGTCAATTGCAATAATCCTGCCCGCGTCAAACAACTTTGCGCACGCAACACAGAATTGTCCCACCGGCCCGAGGCCGAAGACCGCCACCGTATTGCCCGGCTTGATTTGAGCGTTCTCTGCGCCCATGTATGCGGTCGGAAGGATGTCGGAAAGGAGGATCGCCTGGTCGTCATCGATCTCATCCGGCAGTTTAACCGGGCCGACATTAGCGAACGGAATACGAGCCTTCTCGGCCTGCAGTCCGTCGAAGGGGCCGCTACTTTTCGGCCCGCCGAAGAATGCTGTTCCTGCATCCGGTCCGTTGGGATTGGCATTGTCGCACTGGGCGTAGTAGCCGGATCGGCAATAAGAACAGTTCCCGCATGCGATCGTCGATGGGATCACGACTCGGTCGCCCGGTGTAAGATTCCTGACCGCTTTGCCGATCTCTTCAATGACACCAATCCCTTCGTGACCGAGGATCGTTCCTTTCTGCATTCCTGAAACTGTTCCAAGAATCATGTGCAGGTCGGTTCCGCAAATCGCGCTCGCCTTCAGTGCCACGATCGCGTCCGTTGCATCTTTGATCTTTGGCTCCTTGACGTCGTCCAACCTTATGTCGCCGATGCCGTGAAATACGACTGCTTTCATGGGAGCCTCCGATTTATTTACCAGCGCTCTGGCCATAGAAGTTGGGTTAGATGGCAGGATGGTGGCGGAAGTTTGATAAAACCTTTTGATAAAAACCGAAGTCGCACAGTATGCCCTTGCTTTGACGAGCAAACAACTGCGGAAAAGAGCCCGTCATCTCATATTGCCTCGGCTTCTAGTACCGAGCTTGTGATATGGAAAATCCGCTAGCGATTTATCTACATGACCATTTGGCAGGAGCGGCCTTTGCCGTGGACTTGCTGCAGGCGATGCGCGATAAGCATTCGAATGACCCTCTGGGCGAATTTGCGGCGACGATATTGAGAGAGGTTGAGCAGGATCGGACTACCCTAAAAACCCTGGCTGACCGGGTTGGCTCAGGGACGAGCGTCTTAAAGGAAGTGAGCGCTTGGATGAGCGAGAAGGTCAGCAGAATCAAACTCAATCGCGAAACGCACAGTCTCGGTACATTCGAGGCCCTGGAATTTCTGGCATTGGGCATCCTCGGTAAGCTGGCCCTGTGGGACGCATTGAAGACGTTGCCGCCATCAGACAACCGTTTACAGGGAATTGACCTTGATTACCTCGCCTCTCGTGCACGAACCCAACACGCGCAAGTGGAGGAAAGACGTCTTGCGGAGGCAAGGATCGTCCTCGCGCAACGGTGAAGCCAGTAGCGTACGAAGGTTATGTGATCACGCAACCCGTGCATGTCGTCTCTCTGACAATGAGTAAGTTTGCTGTCGCGCCAGAGATTTGACATTCCCTGAATAGGCGTCCAAACCGAGACTCCATCCCGCCAGCGTCTCAGGGGATTGCCAACTCTCCCTCTAATTCGCGCATCACAGGTCCGTTTTCAATAGCTTCGATTTATTCAGCGAGGTACCTTGCGCAGTCCTGCTAAGTCAGCTTCGCTCGGATGGCGGAACGGCTGGTCAAGAATCTTTGTTTTGGCGGTTCTGCAAGTTGGCTTGATCGGCCTGCAAGACGCTCCGGCTGAAAGTGGTTTGGTGCTGCAGCCGACAGTCGAGCAAAACTACCAACCTCGTCAATATCAGGGCCAGCTCGAACCCGATGATGGGCAATGGGTACGACCAGCTAAGGACTACGCCAGTACACGGTACAGCTCTCTTGATCAGATAAACGCCGGCAATGTGAAGAATCTGAAACTGACGTTTACGTTCTCGACCGGCATGACTCGTGGGCATGAGGCAGCGCCCCTGGTCGTGAACAATACGATGTACATCGTTACTCCTTTTCCAAACAATCTCTATGCGCTGGACCTAACCAAGCCAGGCGCGCCGATGAAATGGGTCTATGAACCTTTGCCGACGCCCGCCTCGCAAGGAGTTGCATGCTGCGATGTGGTAAATCGCGGAGCATCGTACGACGACGGGAAGATTTATTACAACACTTTGGACAATCAGACGGTGGCCGTGGACGCTGTTACAGGTAAAGAGGTCTGGAAGACACGCGTTGGCGATATCAATAAGGGCGAAAGCATGACCATGGCTCCGCTGGTGGTCAAGGGGAAAGTCCTGGTTGGAAACAGTGGCGGTGAATTTGGCGTTCGCGGGTGGTTGACTGCTCTCGACGGGAAAACGGGAAAGATTGCTTGGCGGGCTTACACGGCAGGTCCGGACAAAGACGTGCTGATTGGACATCGGTTCAAGCCCTTCTATCCGCAAGATCGAGGCCAGGATTTGGGCGTGAAATCGTGGCCGCCGGATTCCTGGAAGATTGGAGGCGGCGGTGTCTGGGGATGGATTTCTTACGATCCGCAGTTGAATCTCATTTATTACGGAACAGCCAACCCTGGTCCGTGGGACGCTGAAGCTCGTCCCGGAGACAACAAGTTTACTGCGGGAATTTTTGCCCGTGATCCCGACACTGGCGAGGCCGTCTGGTTCTATCAATTCAGCCCGCATGATCTTTACGACTACGATGGAGTCAACGAAAACATTCTGCTCGATCTTCCGATCAACGGACAAACAAGAAAGGTTCTTGTTCACCCCGACCGCAATGGCTACGTCTACGTCATCGATCGCGCGACCGGCGAAGTCTTATCGGCTAATGCCTTTGCCCCGATTACGACGAGTCGCGGCGTTGATTTGAAAACGGGACTATTGCAGTACGTGGAGGAAAAGCGTCCGATCACCGGGAAAGTCGTGCGCGGTTTGTGTCCGTCAGCGCCCGGCGCCAAGGATTGGCAGCCATCCGCTTTTTCGCCTCGCACGGGACTGCTTTACATTCCGCATAACCATCTCTGCATGGATGAGGAGGACCTTCAACCCAACTACATTGCCGGCACTCCTTACGTTGGGGCGAATGTGCGCATGTACAACGCTCCGGGAGGATATGGCGGTGAGTTCACCGGATGGGATCCGGTGGAAGGGAAAGTGGTGTGGACAAATCCCGATCGCTTCCCGGTGTGGAGCGGCGCGCTCGCGACCGCTGGAGATGTCGTCTTTTACGGCACGCTCGATGGGTGGTTCAAGGCCGTCGATGCAAAAAGCGGGACTCTTCTCTGGCAGTTCAAGACCGGTTCGGGAATTATTGGACAGCCCACGACGTACAAAGGTCCGGATGGCAAGCAATACGTCGCCATCTTGTCGGGCGTCGGCGGTTGGGCTGGAGCAATCGTTGCGGGCGGACTGGATGCTCGCGACGAGTCGGCGGCGTTGGGATTTGCCGCCGCTATGAAGGACCTGCCCCACTACACCAACAAGGGAGGCATGCTCTATGTGTTCGCGCTCCCTTAGATTAATTGTCACTGTCGCCTTGTTGAGTCTCCTCTTCCCCGTTCTCGGTAAGGCTCGCGATCTTCGAGTGTGCGCTGATCCTAACAACCTGCCCTTTTCGAACATGAAGCAGCAGGGCTTCGAAAATCGAATCGCGGCACTCATAGCGAAGGATCTCGGCGCAAACCTTACTTACGTGTGGCAAAGAATGGGCCGCGGTTTCGTACGCGAGTATATCGACAAGTCAAAGTGTGACTTGCTGATCGGGATCCCAAGCAACTTTCGGCCAGTTCTCACAACCACTCCTTACTACCGATCGACTTATGTGTTCGTTTCACGCCGCGTTCGGAGATTGGAACTTGCGGCAGGATTCGACTCTCCTGATCTGCGGCGGCTGAAGATCGGCGTCCAGGTGCTCGAGGAAGAATACGCGCCGCCGGGCGAAGCCCTAGCCAGACGGGGTTTGCAAGCGGGAATTGTGGGCTTTGACACGACGGGCGATGGTGCGGAGTCGATTGTTCGGGCAGTCGCCAGGCGTGAAGTGGATATAGCGGTTGTGTGGGGTCCACTGGCCGGGTATTTTGCACGAAGATTTCCCGGTAGTCTCACACTCACGCCGGTGGAACCTGAAGTCGACCCGCCAGGCTTGCCCTTTACTTTTGCAATCTCAATGGGAGTTCGCAAGGGCAATCTTGCCTTGCGGGACGAGTTGGAGAAGATATTGGCTAAACGCCAGCCGGAGATCCTCAACATTCTTGATGAGTACAAAGTTCCCCAAATTCCGCTGATCTCGATAGCACGAGCGTCGAGTGTGAATTGATGTGCAAACCTCTCCATATCGCGCCCTTGTTGATGGCTGCAACTTTACTGGCGTCGTGTAAGCGCGAAGAGCGGACTTTGCGGCAGCCTCCGCCTGCCAGTGAAACTTTGAACACAATCCAGATCAGCGGTCTTAACCCAGGGGCAAACTCAATCCCCACTCCACCGAGTTCCAACATGTACCAGGAGAGCGCATACGCTGTTTCCGAGGGGCAAAAACTCTATGAGGGATACAACTGCGTAGGTTGTCACGCCCATGGAGGAGGAGGAATTGGACCGGCACTCATGGATCGCGATTGGATCTACGGAAGCGAACCGGGAAATATTTTCGCCACAATCATGCAAGGCAGACCCAATGGAATGCCTTCGTTTCGCAATCGCATTCCGGAGTATCAAGCGTGGGAAATTGCCGCATATGTCCGCTCCATGGCGGGACTGCTGCCTAAGGGAGTTTCCCCGAACCGTACTGACCACATGAACGTAAAACCGGCGGAGTCCTCCACTTCCGAGCAGACACCCATTGGAATTACCGGCCTTCCGGAGCAACACAAGTGAATGCTGAACTCAACTTTGTTTCTTTTCGATTGGTGGCTCAAGCCATGCCAGTCGATCCCGGCCATCATCACGTGCTGCAGCCGGCAGCTCCGCAAGCGGGCAATATTGAATGGCTGTACTGGGTAGTGTTTTGGATTCTCTTCGCGGTGTTTGCTCTTATGCTCGCCGGATTTGCGACCGCTACCGCAAAGGCTCGCGTTATCTCCAGTCGTCCTCTTCCCATCATCGAAGATGAAGAAGGCGATCATAGGGCGCGGTGGGCGCTCGGGTCAGCGCTCTCCATCACGGTCATAACCTTGTTTGTGATCCTTGTGCTGAGCGTGGTAACTGGTAAGCGGGTAGAAGGGCTTAGTTCTAAGAACCCGGTCACTATCCAGATCACCGGCCACCAGTGGTGGTGGGAAGTCACATATCCAAATTCCCAGGCAGACCAGACGATTACAACGGCTAACGAAATTCACGTGCCGCTTAATACTCCGGTGGTCGTACTGACGAATTCAGCGGATGTGATCCACAGCTTTTGGGCACCGAGCATCACGGGCAAGCGCGATTTAGTTCCCGGATATTCATCGGCTTTCTGGTTCCAGGTAGCCAAGGCGGGAATCTACCACGGACAGTGCGCCGAGTTCTGCGGCTTGCAGCACGCGCACATGGGATTGTCGGTTATTGCGGAGACGGCCGACAAATTTCAGGAATGGCAGCAGCGACAGATCAAATTAGCGGCTGAACCATCGACTTCGGAAGCCATCCGCGGGCGTGGAGTGTTTCTCACTCACGCATGCCTGATGTGTCATACGATCCGCGGCACCGACGCTGGTTCGCATCTTGGTCCTGACCTCACTCATGTCGCCAGCCGGAAGATGATTGCGGCCGAGACTCTACCGAACACGGCCGGTGCTCTGGCGGGTTGGATTGTCGATCCGCAGCGTATTAAGCCCGGAACTCTGATGTCGCCCAATCCACTTGCCCCAGACGATTTGCAGGCGCTGGTGGTCTATTTGCAGAGCCTTCAATAAGGAGCAAAGAATTGGCGGTTGCCGAACCGATTATCGCGAACGATCAGGACACTGGGGAGTCGGAACTCGCACGGCGTCTGGCCCGCACGTGGCGTCAACCGACGGGCATCTGGGGATGGTTTTGCAATACCCATCATACCGATATCGGCTTGCGCTTCATGGTGACCGCGTTCATCTTTTTATTGTTAGGCGGGATATTGGCGGCAATGATCCGGTTGCAACTCATCCGGCCGGAAAGTTCCCTGATGGGGCCAGATCTCTACAACCAGGTCTTTACGATGCACGGCAGCACCATGATTTTTTTGTTTGCCGTGCCCATGATGTTCCAGGGTTTCGGAGTGTACATCGTTCCGCTGATGTGCGGAGCTCGCAATATCGCCTTTCCCCGATTGAACGCCTTCAGCTATTACCTGTACGTCGGCGGAGCCTTGGTTCTATGGGGTGGCTTCCTTACCAACACCGGCCCCGATGTTGGGTGGTTTGCGTACGTGCCGCTGTCCGGACCTGCTTATTCGCCAGGCCATCGCGCCGACATCTGGTCGCAGATGATTACGTTCACTGAGGTGTCAGCTCTAGGCGTCGCTATTTGCCTCGCGACCACAATCTTGCGTCATCGCGCTCCCGGAATGACTCTCAATCGCATGCCCATTTTGCTCTGGGAGAAGTTGGTGATATCGATGGCCGTCATATTTGCCATGCCTGCGGTGATGGTTGCCAGCGGCCTGCTGTTGTTGGATCGGCTGGTGGGCACGCATTTTTTCAATCCAGCCGAAGGCGGAGACGTTCTTCTTTACCAGCATCTATTTTGGTTTTTCGGACATCCCGAGGTCTACATCATCTTTCTCCCGGGAGCAGCTATTGTTTCAACACTGGTGGAGTGCTTCTCGCGTCGGCGCATTTTTGGGTATACGCCGATTGTCGTCGCAGTCGTTGCTACGGGATTTATCGGCTTCAGCGTGTGGGTGCACCACATGTTTGCAGTGGGTTTGCCTCAGCTGAGCGAAAGCTTCTTCACGGCCGCCAGCCTCATGATTGTCATTCCTACTGGAACACAATTTTTCTGCTGGGTCGTAACGATATGGAATGGACGGCTCCAGTTGCGGCTACCCATGCTCTGGTGCTTTGGATTTATCTTCGTCTTCCTGATCGGTGGATTGTCGGGTGTGATGCTGGCTTCCGTACCTGTGGATTTGCAGGTGCACGATACCTACTTTGTCGTTGCACATTTTCATTACGTCCTCATCGGCGGCGCCCTTTTTCCAATGTTCGCGGGCATCTATTTCTGGTTTCCGAAGATGACGGGACGGATGGCTGACCCGACTCTGGGAACGTGGCATTTCTGGCTGTTCTTTATCGGCTTCAATCTCACTTTTTTTACTCTCCATTTTCTGGGACTGCGCGGCATGCCGCGTCGTGTGTACACCTACAGTCCGGATATGCATTGGCATTGGTTGAATGTGCTCGCCTCCAGCGGAGTAGTTTTCATGACCGCCGGGTTGCTGGTCTTTCTTGCCAATGTTATCTGGAGCCGGAGAGTCGGAGAAATTGCCGGCAATAACCCGTGGGGAGATGCTGGCCTGGAGTGGGCGATGTCATCTCCGCCGCCCCCGTACAACTTTCTTCACATACCAACTGTGAGTGGCAGAGATCCGTTGTGGGAAGATCCGCCGGATCAACCTGTTGTTGTCGGACTACGCGACGACATCCGCGAGACGTTGGTGACTCAGAGCCTTGACGCGGATCCTCAGCATAAAGACGAAGACCCGGGTCCAAGCATCTGGCCATTCTTGACTGCGCTTACCGTCTCTGCCGCGTTTGTAGGATCGATTTTTACACCTTGGGCAGTTCCTATCGGAGCGCCACCGGTAATCGTGACCCTGATCGGATGGCTGTGGCCGCGTGGACAATCTCCGACACCTCGACCCGGAGGTGAAGCATGGGTTCGTTGAACGAGCCAATTCGAAGGCCGTTGACTCTCGACGTATCCGGACTGCCGAGTGTGGCGTTTGGTCACCGCAATACAACGTGGCTTGCGAACGTCTTTTATATGGCGATCGAGGCCATGATGTTTGCCCTGATTTTCGCCGCCTATTTTTATTTGCGAACGCGATCAACGAATTGGCCGCCTGGACATCTACCACCGTCACTTACCTACGGTGCTGTCAACGCAGTGGTCTTCCTGCTAAGCATTGTTCCGGCGTGGTGGGTGAGGAAACGCGCTCCGGATGGTGACCGGCGGGCAGTTAGAAACGGTTTGCTCGCTCTCTCGTTGTTTGCAATGGCGGCCACGGGTATCCGCGTCCTCGAGTTCACCACGTTGAACTGTCGCTGGTCTGATGACGCCTATTCATCGACTGTGTGGGTGCTCATCGGAATGCATTCGGGGCATCTCGTGACAGAGTTGATCGAGACTCTGGTCCTGCTAGTAATCTCTTTCACTCCAAAAATGGAGGGTACACGTCTCGCCGACGCCGCGATCAATTCCGACTACTGGTATTTCGTGGTTGTCACAGGTTTGATGATCGATTTCCTGATTTATGGAACCACACGATTTCTGTGAGATTTTGAAATGGAACGTTCAGAACACGTCATTCGGGCCGGGCGAACACCGTGGGGGCTTTGGTGGAGTCTAGCCGCGGGTTTTCTCGCCTGGAGCATTGATCTCGGTTTGAGCTACGTGCTCGAGCAACATAGTTGCTCGACCGGCCACCATTACGTGCTGCATGTCATCGACATCGTCTGCCTGGTAATTGCGATAAGCGGTTTCGCAACGGGACTCGTGGAGTTCAAACGCTTTCCCGGGAGCACGTCTGAAGAAGGTGGAAGCCCGTTCGACCGCGCTCACTTCCAGGCTCTTCTGGGAATGGCATTCAGTTTTTCTTTTGCCGTGGTGATCGTTGCGGGATCGGTGCCACGGTGGATTCTCAGTCCGTGTGAATGAAATGTCCTGGGGTCGCCGCCAACTCGCAGCGCTGGGTGCAGCAGTGCTACTCAATTCTGTGCCGGCGTGGTCGCTAACAGAGACTGGCCGCAGAGTGGCGAGCGATTGGACATGGCCGCCCTTGATTGTCGTTCCGCTATTGCTGACGGCAATTCTTTACGGCTTCGGGACAGCGAAGATGCTGCAAAGAAGTGCCCGCCCGAAGGGATTTTCCTGGCCGATCGTTTGGTTTGCTCTCGGTTGGATTTCGCTGGTCATCGCGCTCGATTCGCCACTGCACGAACTCGGCGAGCAATTATTTTGGGTGCACATGACTCAGCATGAAATCCTGATGCTGATTTCGGCCCCGATGCTCGTTCTCGCCCGACCGATGGTCCCATTTCTTTGGGCATTGCCTCCATCATGGCGCGAGCGAGCGGCGCTAGTAGGGCGCTCAAGATCTTTCAAGACGATATGGACTGTATTTTCAGCGCCACTCTCAGCGTGGTTGCTCTCCGCGCTCGCTCTGTGGATGTGGCATGTCCCGTGGCTTTTTGATCAGACGCTAAACAATGACTGGGTTCACGCGGCGCAACATACGACTTTCCTCGTGACCGCGCTGCTGTTTTGGTGGCCGCTAGTGAACCGCACGCACGCCCTCGGCTATGGCGGCGGATTGGCATACATATTCACAACCATTCTGCATACGAGTGTCCTTGGGGCACTACTGACATTTGCTCCGCGACCCTGGTATTCGTCCTACGTGGCAACCGCTCCCGCCTGGCACCTCACAGCTCTCGAGGATCAGCAACTCGGCGGACTGATCATGTGGATTCCTGCGGGAACTCTGCTGCTAATCGTCGCCCTGATTTTGCTCGTTAAGTGGATGAAGGAATCACAGACGCGATGGCACTACACGCGCGTGGCAGAACTCGTTCGCTTGTCCGAAGGAGGCATCAAGTGAGAGCGAAGCTGCTCATCGCTTCGATCGCACTCACACTGCTTTCTACCGAATGCGATCGCCCGACTCGAACCGAAGTGCAGCGTGCTGCCAATCTAACCGGCGGCGGTGATGCTCGTTCGGGACAGGCGGAGATTCGTAAATATGGGTGCAATACTTGCCATCAGATTTCTGGGATTGCAGGAGCGCGCGGTCTCATCGGACCGCCGCTCGACGGCATCGCGCAGCGGTATTACATTGCCGGCGAACTTCCGAATACGCCTGGCAATCTCATGCTTTGGATTCAGCATCCGCGGCAGGTGGAAGCTCACACTGCGATGCCGGACATGGGTGTAACCGAGCAGGACAGCCGCGATATCGCGGCGTATTTATACACCTTACGATGAATCGGTTCAGGAGATTAGTCATGCAATTCGCAATGGCCCCACGCACTGTCCTAGCTTTTGCTGTGTTCCTAATTTCCTCTTTTGCTTTTTCAGAGGATCCTCACGATTGTTCGAGAGTGCCTGACTACAACAAGCTAAAGGCAGCGTTGACGAGCGCCGTCAAGGAAGGCAAGGGAGCGAATGGCGGGCTGGGAAACCAGGAATGGGGCACCGTAGTAAATCGTGATGGTATCGTGTGCGCAGTTGTGTTTACTGGACCGAATCGGGGTGCACAATGGCCAGGCAGCCGTGTCATTTCCGCGGAGAAGGCAAATACTGCAAACGCCTTTAGTACCGACAATTTCGCTTTATCTACTGGGAACGTGTACTCGGCTGCTCAGCCTGGTAGTTCTCTTTATAGCATCGTGAGTGGTCCTGATCCAGGTGCCGCTCTTGGCGGAGATCCGCAGAAGTTCGGGCAGCCTGATGACCCGCTCGTGGGAAAACCAATCGGAGGGGTGATCGTTTTCGGCGGAGGGCTTGCTCTCTATGATAAGAAGGGGCAAGTGGTCGGTGCGCTCGGTGTGAGCGGGGATACTTCTTGTGCCGATCACGTAATTGCCTGGAAAACCCGTCATACCCTTACCCTGGATGCCGTGCCGATGGGAGTGGCGCCGGGGCCAAGCGACAACCTTATTTTCGATATTCAAAACGGCGTCAGTAGCAGCGGGTTCGGGCATCCGACCTGCAAAGGTGGCAATCCGAGCGAGGAGATTATAAAGAAACTTACTGAGACCCAGGCCGTCGGGCCTCACCGATAGTTCGCTCGGGGGCCGAACATTTGAGATGGTGAAGTCAATGTCGCTCTCTGATTGCGTGAATGGCGACGGTACAAGGGAGGCGAGAGGGAGGAACTTTTTCTAGTCCACAGCGTTTACGGGGACTACATCACCGGTTATCCGTCATTCGGTGACTTAGATGTACCTCATCGAAATACCTGCTTTCAGCTTTTTCGGTTATTCGCGGACTGTAGTATCGAGTCAGCCATTGACTCAGGCCATCCAATCCCGGAAATAGAATTCGCTCATTGATGTTTGCCTGATCCAGCTTGTCTCGAATTTCTCCCTTCAACCTCGCCGGGACTAAGATTCGATGAAACAACTCTCTGTGTTCCTGCAGCCACGCACTGAGATTTATATCGGGCCGAGATGTCACCGAGAATAAAGCCGCTTGGTTGACGATGCGATCGTCCAGGGATGGCGGTTCAAAAAAAGCGATAAATGGCTTTTGAGACAATCGTTCAAACGCGGCCAATGTCGGCGCTGCCAGATCCAGCATTTCCACCGTCAATACATCAGACTGCTCTTCATGAAGCAATTTCTGAAGTTTTCCGGGTAGATGCTTCTTCATTTTCACGCAGTCTACGCACCAGATGATCGCCTCATTTCCCCACTCAGTTTGATCGACCGTCGCGAAATGCAAAGCTATATAAGGAGAAAAGGTCCAGTCCAAAAGCCTGGTAGGTAAGCCGTGATGTTGCGCGAGAGCAATCCAATTCCAGACTGAATCAGGTTGTGTCGTGCTGCGATGAGCGTATTTTCGAAAGTTCCTTAAGAGGGACTGCTCCCGGCGTGGATAGTCTCCTCCCAGTCTGGTCAATGTTGTTTCTGGAATTGCCTTCGCGTTCGAAAGGCCGCGGAATGCGAATGGCGATCGGAACCTCTTCAAATCCTTTTGCCACGAACCTTCGTACAGTTTCGATTGCAGTTCGTTCCAGGTCGATACGTGAACGTCATTGGTGAGACGCGCCATAAAGGTAAGAATTCTGTTCGAATAGCGCGGAAGAGCTGGCACGCGTCTTCCTTTATTTTGCCATGCCTAAATTGCAGATGTTGTTGTTCCATAACCGGTCCGCAATCCTGCATCCAGACTTCGTAGCTCCCGGTCGCAATCTTGATCTCGATGGCGTGTTCCGTAAGGACTTCTCAACAATCGGCTCCTAGTTGTCAAATTCACTCACTACTCACGCCACGGCATTTGTATTCGGCTCCCGTCCCAACGCTCGGAGAATATTTTCAGGACCACTCGATTCCGACACGGCAACGTTTGCTTCAGCCGGCATCCTTACCCTCTCATCGCCCGGCAACTCGGTTACAAATACGATCTGTCCCTGCGGACAATGCCTGCGAAATAATGTGGTCAATTCATCCGCCGCTAGTGCGGATACTCGATAACAGATTAAGAAAACCCCACACCTTCCCATCTCGATCTCAAATCGGGCTTGAATTGGGCTCATCACGGAAATGACTTTCATCCCGCCACTCCGAAGGGTGGCTTCTCGGGATGCGAGGGCGCGTTGATCTGGGCTTAGTGAAAGAACCATATTCTTGTCCATTGATCCTTCCTTCATTCCACACATCTAAGAGCAGCCGCCTGGACGAGCATAACTAGCGGAGTTCTTGAGACGTCATATCAATATGTTAAGGATGAAATAGTTTCGTCAGGGGTTGGTCGCCATGACAGCGCCGGCGATATTCCTGATACGAGACCGTGGCGCGCTCTGCGGCTCAAGCTGCCGCCCAGTACTGCGTTCAATGTGGCAATCCAAAACGTTCTCTCAGTGTTGAGCGTCTCTCTTGGTCCAGGAGGATAAATGCGTACGGCAACAGACATTCTAGAGGCGACTGATCATCGTCTCCGCATCGTGGAGTGTCTGACCTCTGTTTCAGATCAAACAAAGCGGTTGAAAGAACTTTGGGCTTTTTATGTGGGCCCGGTCGGCCACCCCGAGCACATGCTGAACCTTCGATTCAGTATTATGCCGGAACTCCATTCGCCGGGACCCCGGCGTCAAAGCAAGCATTGCAACGGTTGCTCCTGCTGCTGCATCTCACCCTGCGCTCGGGTTCTGTGGGAGCGTTCTCTCGCTACGCCGGCACAGAACCTTGCAGGTTACGAATAGGGGGAGGAAGCCACTTCGATGAAAGCAGAAAGATCTCCTGAAGTCAGACTGCAGGAACCCACTCGCGTCTCAGCATTAGCGTCTTCAAGCGCTTCAGGTTCGATTCCTAACATTGACCTGTCCAACGAGATCAATACATCGAACCGGAGTGAAACCCGAGATTCGGAAATTCGCCAATTGGCATACAAACTATACGAAGAACGCGGTCGGACTGAAGGGCAGACTCTGCAAGATTGGCTCGATGCTGAGGCCATCATTCGACAAGGAGGTAAAGTTGCCGCCTGAAATCGTGGAAAAAATAAAAACACTCTTTAAATAAAAACACTCTTTAAAGGAGATCGCATGCAAACAGGCCATGAACTTTTTATACACGGGCTGAACGACATGATGGATGCCGAACATCAGCTCGTCGACGCACTTGAAGAGCTCGCGGGAGATTCCTCGCGCGCAGATCTGAAGAAAGCTTTCGAACAACATCGTAGAGAAACAGAAGGACAGATTCAACGGCTCGAGCAATGTTTTGAACTTTTAGGGGAAGAATCGGAAGAAACCGAGTGTATGGTATTCGCGGTTTGGTTGCCGAAAAGAAGGCGTTTGGCGAAGAAGACCCATCGCAGGATCTGATTGATGTCTTTAATGTGGGTGCCGCGATCAAGGCCGAAAGCTACGAGATTTGCGAATATGAATCCTTGATCGACATGGCACGCGAGATGAAACACACGAAGGTGGCACAACTTCTCAATCAGAATCTCAAAGAAGAGAAGGCGGCGCTAAAGAAGATGGAAGCTTTCAGCGAAAAGGTGAAGCCGAACGAGATGATGAACGAGGAGCAGGAGAAAAAGGCAGCGATGAGCTCGAAATCTTCTCGGAGCAGACGAGCGGCATAGAGACCGGGGAACTGCAAGAGAGCGAGGAAGCGTCACGAGCAATCGAGGGTATCAACAACCGGAAGTTGGAACTGTTGGTACGGGGTGGGCCCTTGGCTTGGCCGGGCCCGCCCTACGACACAATCCTCCAACGGAGAACGGTCTAATGGCCGAACAATAGACGTCTGGCATTGCGGCACACGATCATTCGGTCAGGATCCAAGCAGCTTGGACGCCATTAGGGGTCGAGGAAATATTCTCGTGCCAAAACCGACGTGGCTTAATCTTAGTCAGATTTTTCTTCTCATCTCGATGTGGCACTTTGGAGAGAATAGGTCCTAGTTGAAAATCGCGCTCATCGCACCTCCCTTCATTGCCGTCCCACCCACTGACTATGGGGGGACCGAGTTATTTGTAGCTCATCTTGCCGAGGGTCTCAAAAAAGCTGGTATCGAAGTTGTCGTGTACGCGAATGGCCAATCGACAGTATCGGCGGAGCTACGTTGGATCTACGAGAGCTCGCAATGGCCGACAAAAATTCCGGAACATGCCTGGATACGAGAACTGGATCACAACTCGTGGGCCGCCTGCGACGCTGCGAAAATGTGCGACATCATTCATGTGCAGTCGGCTCAGGGTATCGCATTCTCGCGCTTTGTCGATCGGAAGATGGTCCTGACACTTCATGGTCCTCATGATCCGAAGCTCAGCGAATACTATGCTCATTTTCCCGACGTCCACTATGTATGTATCAGCGAAGCGCAGTGCAAGGATGAATCAATGCCAAAGCTGCATACGATACATCATGGAATTGACACGAATCTGTACCGATTCGTGCCGCACAAACAGCAGTACCTCAGCTTTATTGGCCGCATTGCCCCTGTCAAGGGTACTCATCTCGCAATAGATGTCGCCCGGCGCACAGGAATTCCGTTAAAGATAGCGGGAGAAGTGCAACCAACTCATCAAGATTATTTTGAGAAGAAGATCAAACCTCAGATCGACGGAAAACTGGTTGAATACGTTGGTCCGGCGGACCTTCAGGCGAAAAACGAGCTGTTGGGAAACTCGATGGCAATGCTATTTCCTATTCAATGGGGAGAACCGTTTGGGCTGGTGATGATAGAAGCGATGGCATGCGGGACGCCGGTACTGGCGATGCCCGGCGGTTCAGTTCCCGAAGTTGTCCGCGATGGTGTGTCTGGATATATCTGCCGCTCGGTTCGGGCGATGGCAGAACGTGTGAGGAGCCTGGACATTGATCCGATGGCTGTGCGGCGCTATGTAGAAGAAAACTTTTCAATCGACAAAATGGTGCGACACTACATCGCTCTTTACCAAGAGACGCTCAGCGAAAGCTTGTCTCCGAGAGCCGCCTAGTCTCTCCTATCCCCGCCAAGACTATTGGAGACCTATCGGCCGCATGTGGCGAAGGAAGTCTCTCGCTGCGATTCTCGGTTGCGGAATTCGCACACATGAAAGGGGGGCTTGGACGGGTGACAGCGACTTTGTCGATATAGATAGAGAACATTCTCTTAAATCAGCAATGCAGGCGAAACACACTTCAGCACAGATCTGTCCCGGGACCATGAACGCCGACTCATTTCGGACGTGTTGGAAAAGGAAGTGGAAAAACATACATATATCTTTTTTCACATTCTCCAACCGGGTGCTCGTACGCTGGCGATGCTGCCAACTCTGGCCACTAGCCTTGGGATGTTCGTAAAGAGCGCGTTGCTGCGGATGCAAGTCGCTCGTGCGCGACTCGTCGAACAGAACACTTTGAACCAGAGAGCGATCGAGGCAAGGCTCATGGGTGAATTGTCGGAAGAGGATTTCAAGAGCTTCAAGACGTCAACTGAGACTGAGACGAAACGCATTCAGGAGCAGATAACAGCTTTGGATTCAGAGCGAAGCACGATGGAGGAGTTGGTCAAGCAGGCGGACGCGGGGATCATTGACCTCGGAGAGAGTTAGAGGTCGGCCCCCCCTCGACGCAAACCTGAGATTCAAATTGCCCTTTTCCCAGAGAGTTTAGCAATGTTGGCGCAGGCCAGTCTTGTTGGCGTCCCCGATGGGACGGTTTTGCCTTCTCTTCAATATTCTGCGATGGGTCGGTCACGGTATGAGATTATCGCAGCCGATGTAGTTGACGAAACCAGGCATTTAGCATCACAACCCCGGCCCGGACATGAGTGTGGCCGAGATATTACAAAGCAGCGATGCTGTTCGACCCACTAACCACCGACCACTAATCACTGCCTTCCAGCAGCCCTCTCGACGCCACTCCAATATTGTCCCGGGTACTGTTCTTCACCGCATACATCATTTCGTCCGCCTGACGAATGACATCGTGCGGCGTTTGCGCGTCATGGGGGAAAGTGGCTAACCCCATGCTTGCCCGGACGTCGATTTGGTCCCCCTGATCGGTCCTGAAATCTCCGTTGCGCATCGAGTCCCGTAGTCGTTTTGCCACCACCACCGCCGCATCTTTCCTCGTTTGCGGCAGCAGCACCACAAATTCGTCTCCGCCATAGCGGAATGCAAAATCAATCAACCGCAACTGCGGATTAATCAGGTATCCAACTTCCGCCAGCAATCGACTTCCCACCAGATGTCCCTTGGTGTCGTTCACCTGCTTGAAATGATCGAGATCGCCGAAGATCACGCTGAATTCGTATCCGAAGCGCGCCGAGCGGTAAACCGCGGTTTCGAGCGTCTTGTAAAGATGGCGCGCGTTGAACAGGCCCGTGACATCGTCAGTGATGGTAAGTTCTTGAATCTTTTCGACGGCCTTGGCGTTCTCGATCGAAATCGCCGCGTAATCGCACAATGCGTGAAGGAAAAACATCTCCTGGTCGCTCAGGCCCTTCACATCCACGTTGACCAGTTGGATTACGCCCAACACGCGATGCCGTGAGCGGAGCGGCACGCAGATGATCGACTGTGTCTGCCAGCGCGTCATCTCGTCGAGGCGCCGCGAGAAGCGCGGGTCGCTCGCCACGTCGGGGACGATCAGTGCTTGGCCATGCTTGGCGACCCAGCCGGCGATGCCTTCGCCCACCTTTACGCGCGCATTAGCCAACACGTCGGCCGCGGCGCCTACGGCAATTGCGAAGTACAGATCATTTTTCTGCTCATCCACCATCAGCAGCGACCAGGTTTCCGGGCGGAAATATTCCGCCATCTTTTCCATGATGGTCTGCAGGATGGAATCCAGGTCAAGCGAGGAAGTCAGAGCTTTCGCCACATCGTGGAAGATGGTGAGCTCTTGCGACAAGCGAGTTGGGGATGTTCCCGCCGCCTCCGGCATGCACTCCTCGTCCTGGTGGGAAGATACCGGATTATAGTTTTGGCCGCACAGGCCGGGCAATGAACGATAGTAACCAGAACCCTTGATGCCAACCCGGAGTGCCGTGATGAGATCCCTGCCCTTTCAGCCTTAGAAATGGCCTATCCTGCTGTCGTCCTAAGCGCTACAATTTTGTCGCCGTTCGATTCAGGCGGGAGAATCTCTTGCCTTCCTTTGGCGCAAAGTTAAAGCTGGAACGTGAAAAGCGTGCCGTGACGCTGGAGCAGATTTCCCTCTCCACCAAGATCGGCATGCGCATGTTGCAGGCTCTGGAAGAAGATAAGTTTAGCCAGCTTCCGGGCGGCATTTTTAACAAGGGCTTCGTGCGCGCATATGCCCACCACATAGGACTGGACGAAGATCAAACCATCACCGAATATCTGGAAGCATCCGGAGAGGGTCCCGCCCCTGAACCAGAAGCCGCGGTGGAATCCAAAATCGCTACAGCGGAAGCCCACGGACAACCTGCCCACCGGCCACTCCCATGGGGCCTCTTTGCCGCGATCCTCTTGATGGTGGCGCTGGCACTGTGGTTCTGGAATCGCTCAAAACACAACAACGAAGGACATCCCGAACAGTCCTCGGCGCCAGCTGCCACTTCGAAACCCGTCCCGAATGCATCCACCGGCGATGCGACTGTGGTTCCGCCGAACGCTAACGCCAATACCGCTGAAAAAGCCGCCCCTTCAAAAGAAATCAGCGCCTTGACGAAACCAGCCTCACCCACCGCAAAGAACGCCGTAACCGAAGCCGCCCAGATTGCGCCGGCAACCGCATTGCCCGGAGAGTTTACCGTCGTCATCCTCGCCCGCGACGAATCCTGGATCTCAATTAAGACCGACGGCAAGCCAATTTTCGAAACCACACTGATGCCCGAAAGCCAGCACTCAATTCACGCCCAGAAAGAGGTTGTCATTAGAGCCGGAAACACGGGCGCGCTCGACTTCGTCTTCAACGGAAAAAAACTCAGCCCGCAAGGCGACTATGGAGAAGTAAAAACCCTTTCCTTTGGCTCAACTGGACTGCTCCCAAACACACGCTCAACTTCCGCAACACAGTAACTTTGTTCTTTCTTTTCTACCGCTTGCCAATGCCTCGCCACCGTTCGATGCGTGTTAGAACCACTCGCTGCCCGCAGGTAACCGTTACCCCAAATCCGTTGCGCGGCGTGACCTTCTCTGGTACCGTTTTTATGAGAACAAGTGGGACCTCGGTCCAGCGTCATAAGCCTCCCTCATTGAACGCGACGACACACCTTTTAGGAGATTACAGCTTGCCAACCAATCGTTTCCTGTTTACCTCGGAGTCAGTCACCGAGGGGCATCCCGACAAGATCGCCGACCAGATTTCCGATTCCATCCTCGACGCCTGTCTCCGTGAAGATCCCACCAGCCGCGTCGCCTGCGAAACTCTGACCTGCACCGGCCTGGTAGTAATCGCCGGCGAAATCACCACCAAAGCCTACGTAGATTTCCAAACCATCGTCCGCGGAGTAGTCCAGTCCATCGGCTACGACAACGCCCTCTACGGCTTCGACTCCAACACCTGCGCCGTAATCTCCAGCATCAACAAACAATCCGGCGACATCGCTATGGGCGTAGACACCGGCGGCGCCGGCGACCAGGGAATGATGTTTGGATTCGCTTGCAATGAGACTCCCGAGCTGATGCCGATGCCAATCTCATTGGCGCACAAGCTGACTCAGAAACTTTCGGAAGTCCGCAAGAATGGTACCTGCCCTTACCTCCGGCCTGACGGCAAATCTCAAGTTACAGTTGAATATTCGGCGCCTGGGAAAGTGAAGCGTGTCGATGCGGTGGTTGTTTCGACGCAACATTCGGAGATGGTTGGCAACGACGACTTGCGCGCTGACATGATGAAGCACGTGATTCAAGCTGTAATCCCGGCTCATCTGCTGGATGAAGACACTAAATACCACATCAATCCGACTGGGCGTTTTGTGATTGGCGGGCCGATGGGCGATAGCGGGCTCACTGGACGCAAAATTATTGTCGATACTTATGGCGGCATGGGACGTCACGGCGGCGGAGCGTTTAGCGGCAAGGATCCGACCAAGGTGGATCGGTCGGCGGCTTACATGGCGCGCTACATCGCTAAGAATGTTGTCGCGGCGGGGTTGGCGGATCGCTGCGAAGTGCAGCTTGCTTATGCTATCGGAGTGGCGGAGCCGGTTAGTGTGCTCGTCGATACTTTCGGAACTGAGAAGGTTGATCCCGCGATTATTCCAGATCTGATTCGCGCCAACTTCAAGCTCAAGCCACGCGAGATTATCGAGTCGTTGAACTTGCGGCGTCCGATTTATCGGAAGACTGCGGCGTATGGACACTTCGGGCGCACTGATCCTGACTTCACCTGGGAAGCGACCGATAAGGCGTCGAAACTCGCGGCTGATGCGGGATTGAAGCGCGAGCCAGTAGGCGCAAGAAAATAAGATTTTCTCCGTGGTCACGGGGGAATGCAACTTCTGATTTCTAACTTCTAAATTTATTTGTCATCATCCGGGGATAGGGAGATCAATGGCAACGACACCGACAACAATTGCATGTGATGTAAAGAATTTCGAACTCGCCGATCTTGGCAAGAAGCGCATCGAGTGGGCGAACCAGTCGATGAAGGTTCTTCAGATTATTCGCAAGGAGTTCATCAAGAACCAGCCGCTCAAGGGCATCCGCGTTTCGGCCTGCCTGCACGTGACGGCTGAGACTGCGAATCTGATGATCGCGCTTCGCGATGGCGGCGCTGATGTTGCGCTTTGCCGCGACTACAACATTCCCACCTTCGCCATCAAAGGCGAAGACAACGATTCCTATTACTCGCACATCATGGCCGCAGTCGATCATCGTCCGCAGATCACCATGGACGATGGCGCCGACCTGGTCGGCATTCTGCACACTAAACGTAAGACCGAACTCGCCGGCGTGATCGGCGGCACTGAAGAAACAACGACCGGAGTGATCCGGCTGCGCGCGATGGCGAAAGAAGGCGTGCTGCAATATCCTATCATCGCCGTCAACGACGCCGACACCAAGCATCTCTTCGACAATCGCTACGGCACCGGACAATCCACCATCGACGGCATCATCCGCGCGACCAACTTTCTGCTGGCAGGCGCGAAGTTCGTAGTAGCCGGCTACGGCTGGTGCGGACGCGGACTTGCGAGCCGCGCGCGCGGCGCTGGCGCCGAAGTGATCGTCACCGAAATCGATCCGACAAAAGCGCTCGAAGCCGTGATGGACGGCTTCCGCGTGATGTCGATGGAAGAGGCGTCCAAGCTCGGCGACGTCTTCTGCACCGTCACCGGCAATAAGAACGTCCTGGCCAGACAGCACTTCGAACTGATGAAAGACGGCGCGATCATCTCGAACTCGGGACACTTCAACGTCGAGATCGACATCCCATCGCTGGAGAAGCTGTCATCGTCGAAGCGCACCACCCGCACCTTCGTCGACGAATACACCATGAAAGACGGCCGCCGCATCAACCTGCTGGGCGAAGGCCGCCTCATCAACCTCGCCTCCGCCGAAGGGCATCCCGCATCGGTCATGGACATGAGCTTCGCCGACCAGGCCCTCTGCTGCGAGTACATGGTGAAGAACCACGCGTCGTTAGAAAAGAAGGTTTACACCGTTCCCGCGGACCTCGACAAGCGCGTCGCCAAACTGAAACTAGAGTCCATGGGCATCAAGATCGATCGCCTGACGCCCGAACAGGAGGAGTACCTGGCCAGCTGGAACGAAGGAACCTAGAAGATCAGGTCTCAGGTCTTAGATGTAAGGTCTTAGGGGCGGCGCGAGCCGCCCCTTGTGTCTTGTGTGGGGACGGGTTTTCGACCCGTCCAGCTCGGCGCAGCAGTGGTCACCACGCTTTCCTGAGACTTTCGAGTCCCTGGAGATAATCTTCGTCCTGAATCCTGCTCTCCACTCCAAATTCGGTCAGAATCGTCATCATCTGTCCCACCGCGACTCCGGCAAGTTCCGCAGCTCTTCCCAGGGACGCTTCGCCTTTCTTGTATCGTTCCACGGCGAGCAGGATCCTGCCCCGTCGGTCAAGAATTCGAGATTCTCGCGATCCATTCGGATGCTCATGGTCTTAGTCATGCCGTTGCCTCCAGGTCATGCCGTTGCCTCCAGTTTCCGTTTGGCATCTTCCAAAATTGACTGCTTATAACGCCCATGCTTTCCCAGCGCCGCAAGTTTGACGATAGCTTCGTTCACCGTAAGTAGCTCTTTCTCGCGCATTCGAACCAGGATGCCGATGGCCGTAGTGAACGCAATGCCAAGTAACTTGCAAGCGTTGATCCCATTCTTGTCGTCAATCCCCACGACGCGAGCTTTCTTGAAAAGAGCGAGCGCGATCGACTCAGCTTCACCCCTACCTAGGCCAAAGTCTCCCTGCAACTTAGAAACCAGCCGCTTGTTCTTGACGACCACGACCTTGATTCTCGATTCATCCAGCGCTTTTTGAATCATGAGCGCGTCGAGAGATTTCTTGACGGCGCGGCACTCTCTCTCAACCTCCAATGGGATGGCCACCTCAAATTCCATTCCCGCGAGAAAGGAGTCGAGCGCCTCCATTTTTGCGATGAGGATCAGGGTGGAAGCATCGAACACAAGCACGTATTACAATATATTACAAACGCAATCAGGACGCAAATCCAATCTGGACCAGGTCAGTTTGAGAAGAAAGACCCTCCAACGAATAGGGGCGGCATAAGCCGCCCCTGTGTTTTGTGTGGGGACGGGTCTTCGACCCGTTCAACCCGAGCGCAGATCGGCGGAGGAGAGAGAAAGTTCGTTACCGACGTCCGCCGCGGAAGCTGTTGCCGTGGAAATCGCGGCCTCGACCACGTCCGTCGAAGCTGCGGTGATCGTCTCGATCGCGATCGTGGTCTCCGAAGCGGCGGTCGTCGAAGCGCCGCTCATAGAATGATCGGCCGTAGTACGAGCGTCCATAATAGGACCGGCCGTAGTACGGGCTTGCGTAGTACGAGCCCGAATATCCGTGATACCAGGGGCCCGCGCCGATAAAGATTCCGTTCACGAAATAGCTCGGACCATAGAATCCGTAGGGCGCACACGCATACGGATAGTACGAGTAGTAGCCGTAAGCGCACGCCGGAGACCCGGCCACGTAACCCGGCCCAAAGCCGATGCCCACGCCAAATCTGACTCCGGCCTGCGAGTACGCCAGAGGCAGCATCAGCAGACTAAACAGCGCCAAATATCTTAGATACTTCAT
>QIAJ01000082.1:0-496 GCA_003225495.1 Acidobacteriota bacterium | reverse complement strand
GATCCAGAGGTCCTTCAGTTTTTCTTTCTGAAACGCCTACATAATTGGAACGTGCGGGGAGGGAAAAAGATGTCCACAGAAGGGTGGCTCATTTCAGCCATCCTGCGTGAAATCAACCACTTGGCGCATAATGGGATGAGCAGGTGATGGGAGGCACCGGCCTCCACCGACAACTGGGACTAAGCATCACTCTATAGAATCAGACGTTGCAACGGTCTATTTCTCCGAACCCCACTCTGTTACGCTAAAGACCCCTCAGGAGGTCATCATGCAGTCACCGGAAATGCCCTCTCTGTACGACAGACTTGGCGGCGTCTACAGCGTTGCCACCGTCGTGGACGACCTTATCGACCGAGTCATGGCCGACCCAAGACTGAACGCCAATCCTCTGGTGGACAAAGCGCACCATCGCGTGCCGCCTGCGGGTTTCAAGTATTTGGTTACGGAGATGGTCTGCTGGGCGGCGGGCGGCCCGCAAAAGTATACGGGTAAATCG